>NZ_JBWKJV010000046.1:0-28237 GCF_056432045.1 Streptomyces sp. NPDC045701
CGCCCACATGCCAGCCACACCCGGCTCCCCTGGGTGTCCCGGTCTTACGAGTGACCCGAATCAACCCACGAAGAAAGGTATGGATCCACAAGCTCCCCACCGAGCGGGACATTCTCCGCAAGGCGGCGAAGTTGTCCCCACAGGAGATGACCTGGTGACCAACCGCTTCCAGTTCATCGGGGACCACCACCGCGCCTGGGGCGTGAAGCGGTGGTGTGCCGTGCTGGAGGCCGCCCGCTCCAGCTTCTGCAGGTGGCGGGTCGGCCGCCGGGCCCGCGCCCGCGCGTGAACAGGGCAGATGCCGCGCTCGCCGGGCGGATCAGGGCCGGCCGTCCACGCCGGGCGGGACGGCACCTGCGGCCGCCCTGACAGCAGGGTGATCCACGGTAGATCTGATGAGCGGCCCGTCGGCTCCTGACCCGCCACCCTCATGTGCCCTGGCGCCACGCGCTGGGGACGGTGCCGGGCATGCGGTGGCCGATCTGGTGCTCGCCTTTGGTGCAGCCGGCGAACGGGCCGCTGGAGGGCCGAAGTTCCCGCATGCAGGGGTCGAGGTGGTCGCGGTGCCACACGGAGGGGCCGGTGTAGCCGCAGGTGGCGGGGTCGGTGAGTTCCTGCCAGGCCAGCCATAGGGCGTGGAGGCGGGCGACGGCGACGGGGTGCTCGAACCACAGGTGGCACCACCGGCTGTCGGAGGTCGGTTCGCCGAGGTAGCCGGGGACGAGGACGCCTTCGGCCCACTCGATCAGGGCGCGCAGTTCGTCGTTGTACTGGGGTGGGTCGAGGAGCAGGATGAACGGCGGGAATTGCCACTCCTGCTCGTCCCCGCCGGCTTCGTTGCCGGCGTCGTCCTCTCTGGGTGTGGTGTCGTCGGTGAACGCCTCGTCCTGCTCGTTGCCGGGGTGTTCGGTGAGGGCTTTGACCTGGGCGGTCAGGGCGGCGACGTGGGCCTTGAGGTCTTCGAGGTCCTGGAACAGGCCGACGGGTACCCCGAAGTCGGGGACACCGGGGTCATCGGGCATCGCGGGCGGCCTTCCTCTGCTCGTACGCCGCGACGGCGCGCTTGGTGATGGCCTTCTCCTCGGCGGCCATCTGCGGGCCGATGTGGGCCATGGCCTTCTCCGCGTACCAGGGGCGCAGGCCGATCTGGGCGATAGGCATGCCGGTGGACATCAGCAGGGCGGTGCCCTTCTTCATGGCGCGGATGTCGGCGGGGTCGAGGATCTGCTCGCGCTGCTCGGAGACGCTGCGGGAGTAGCCCTCCTTGCTCGTGGAGTACGAGCCGCGTCCGACGTGGTGGGCGCCGACGAGGGTGGAGACGTCCTGGGCGAACTTGGCGTCGTCCAGGCCGACGCCGATGAGCTTCTTGGTGGCGGCGCCCCACATCGCGTCCATGCCGACCTCGCCCCACGCTTTCACGCCCTGGCGGTAGCTCTGGAGGATGACGAAGGGGGTGATGCCGCGCGAGCCGAGGTGGGAGTACAGGTCGGGCAGGTCGGAGATGCGGCAGATGTTTGCGGCCTCGTCGAGGACCGCGCGCATCGGCTCGGGCAGGCGGCCGCCGTGGCGTTCGCCTGCTTCGGCGCCGGCGGTGAACACCGCGTCCGCGCAGGCGGCGATGACGGCGGACATCGGGCCGCCCTTCTTGCTCAGCAGGTACAGGGTGTCGCGGCTGGTGGCGAACTGCTCGGGGTCGAAGCGGGGCCGGTGCTTGTCCGGGGTGACCCAGGCGAGGGTCTTCTCGTCGCGCAGCGCGGACATGGCGGTGCGCGCGTTCTGGAAGATCCCGGACTGGGTCTCTTCGGCGATGTTGACGGAGGAGTCGACTTGCTCGGCCAGCACCGGCTCGTGCTGGTAGAGCACCCGTAGGGGCGCCTTCTCCTTGGGGTCGGCGAGCCACTTCATGACGTCGCGGACGGTGCCGCCCTCCCACCACGCCGCGCGGAACAGGCCGACGAGCAGGTCACCGGCGGCCTGGGACCAGAACGGGTCGGCCTGCTCGCTGGTGATCTGGGTGACGAAGTGGCTGGCGAGCCGTTCGGCGCCCTCCAGGGTCTCGGCCTGGGCGATCATGTCCCACCACATCTCCCGCTCGGCCTGGGCCACGCCCTGCGTGTCCAGGACCCAGGTGTGGCCGGTACGGGCGCGGGAGGTGGTGGTCGCGGCGTAGACGTCGGCCTTGTTCGACGTCATCAGCAGGCTGGCCGGGGCTTCTTCGGCGACGGGGACGGCAAGGGACGTCGACTTGCCGGCGCGCGGCGCCATGATGGCGACGTAGGTGTCCTCATCGGAGCCGCGCAGCTCCACCCCCGAGGGCAGGTGGTCGCCGAGCAGGACGCCCCGGTCACGGGCCTCGATCTTTCTGGGGTCGGCGTCCCTCAGGGAGACGCGCAGCCGGGTCGCGGTACGGGCGGCGGGCTTGGGGGTCAGCTCGCGCACCTGGTGCAGGGTGGCCAGGTCGGAGGGGTTACGGAACCAGCGGAAGGCCACGCGCAGGCCCCACACGACCAGGGCGAGGACCGCGACGTCGAGCAGGGCGGCGCCGATGGCGGAGGCGGTCGGGGAGGCGCCCCAGACCGCGTTCCAGTCGCCGGCCATGCGGTAGATGGTCAGCGGGGAGGCCGGGGCCGCCTGTTCGCCGGTCACCAGCGCCCCGGCGGCCGCCCCGGCCCAGCTGGTCGCGGACAGGGTCACCGCCCCGCCGAACACGATGCCGCCGAAGGCCCAGGCGCGGTCGTTGTCCGTCATCATCGGCCGGCCCTCCCCGTGGTGGTCCGGCGCCGGTTGTGGTCGGTGGCGTACAGCCGCTGCTCGGTGGGGGTGAGTTCAAGCGCGGCCGCGATGCCCGGCCGGGTGCCGATCTTGATCAGGTACTTGCCGCGGCCGGGGTGGCGCACGGACTCCTCCTCCACCGGGGCGCCGCCGTCATAGCTGGGGGCGATGTCGAGTCCGGTGGACGTCGCCGACGCCCAGGAGCTGACCATCATGACCTCCTGCTCGGTCAGCATCCGCTTGCCGGTCACCCGCCCGAGTTCCTCCTCGGTGCTGGCGCCCAGCACCCAGGTGTCGCAGCGGTCCATCAGGCCGCGGGCCTTGGCCCGGTCCGTCTCGGTGGGCAGGGCCTCCACGTCCAGGAGGCTGTGGGTGACGTAGATCGTGACGTCGTCGGTGGTGCGGTTCAGGCGGGAGATCGCGTCCATGGCGTCGACCAGACCCGGCCCGGAGCGCAGGGCCCGCCACATCTCGTCCATGGGCAGCACCAGCTTGCGGTCCATCAGCCCGATGCTGCGGGCGGAGTCGATGGAGCTGTAGGTGTAGGCCCAGGTCGCGATCATCCCCGCACTGACGACGTCGTTGCCGCGGGCGCGCAGGGCGGAGATGTCCACCGAGACGGCGGGCGCGTGGATGTCCAGCGGCGTGGTGGTGGGCCCGTCGAACAGGCCCTTGAGGGGGCCGCTCATCAGGTTGTCGAGTCCGGCGATGACCGACCGGGTCAGGTCCTGGTAGCGGGCTCCCTCGGCGGCAAGCTTGACCCGCAGGTCTTGCGGCGCGGCGCGCAGGACGTCGACGACATCGCTGATGACGGGGTCGCTGCCGGCGTCCTGGGCGGCGGAGGCGAGCAGGACGGCGGTGTTCAGCGCGCTGCGCTCGATCTCGTCCGGGGTGCGGCCCAGACCGTGCTTGGTGGACAGCAGCGCCACCAGCGTCTCCAAGCGCCGGCCGTTGAGGACGTCGAGCAGCGCGTCGCGGCGGTCGGCGGGCAGCGTCTTCACCCGGCCCTTCAGCGGCCCGGAATCCAGCGGGTTGATGCGGCCGACGCCATCGCCGATGCGGACCACGGCGCCGCCCAGCTCGCTGATCAGCTCGCTGTACTCGCCCTTGACATCTCCCGGCACCACGCACATGTGCCCGTAGGCGCAGTACACCAGGCACACCCGTTTGACCAGCGCGCTCTTGCCCGCGCCGGGCTGCGACATCACCCACACACCAGGGTTGGTGGTCAGCTTGCCGGTCCAGCCGGAGGGGTCTATGCACACCAGCTCGCCGGTCAGCACATCCCGGCCGACCGGCACACCGCGCGGCGGCAGCCCGGAGCCGAGCAGGAAGGGGTAGATGCCGCCGGCCTGGGAGGTGGGGCCGGTGTAGACGGTGCCGGAGTCCTCCACCGGGGCGCGGCCGCCGAAGCGGCCGCCCCACCCAAGGCGCGGGGCGAAGCGGGAGCGCAGCTTCTTCTGCGCGCGGCGCTCCTCGCGGGTGGGGGCCTGCTCGACCGCCCGGATCACGCGCCGGGGCGTGGTGACCTCCGGCGCCTTGGCCTTACGTGCCATACCTCGTCAGTCCTTCACCAGGGGGCTGTAGCCCAGCGGCAGCCCGCTCGCGAACACCGCAGCCTGCGCCCCGTACGCCGGGCGCATGCGGATACCGCGCGTGGCCTTCACCGCACGCTCCAGCTCCTGGCGGGCGGCGGGCAGGTCAGCGGTGCGGCGGGCTGTCACGGTCACCATGAGCGTCCAGTCGACGACTTGCGAGCCGCCGGCCATCTGGGCCGCGGCCTGCTCCGCCCGCTGCACGTCGGCCTTCTGCGTCCACTTCGCACGCCCCTTGACCTCGGCGGTCGCGCGGGCCGTGTGGTGGGCGTGGCTGATCTCCCGCTCCAGCACCGCCTCGCCCTCGATGGGATCGAGCACCCGGTAGGCCAGGGTGATACGCCGCTGGAAGCGGCCCGGCGCCAGCAGCGGCAGCAGCACGCTGTAGGCGATCGGGCGCCGCGGCATCTCCCGCAGGACGTAGGAGACGGAGATACCGCCGTCGTGCGCGTACTCCTCCCACCCGTCATCGGCGGCCTGCGGCCCGCACTCCGCCCACGACAGCTCCTCGAACTCACGGTCGCGGGCGTTGAAGACGTCCGGGTCGTAGGCGGACCGCACCAGGCGGCGCAGGTCGATGTCGGTGGCGCGCCGCTCGATGTCGGTGCCGGTGCCCGACAGGTCGACCGAGTCGGCCACCTTCAGCGCCTCGGCGACCTGCTCGGCCAGGTCGGTCGCCGGGGTCGCCGACGCGCTGGGGTCGACCGTGACCGACATCCACGGCGCGACGCTGGCGGTGGCGTGCGGCGTGGTGCGCACCAGCTCGCCGAGGACCTTCTTCGCCAGCTGCGGCGCGGCGGGGTCCTGACGCGCTTTCACGTCATCGCCCAGGGCCTCCCCGGCGCCGGGGGTGATCTGGATGGTCACCGACGCGCCCTTGATCTGCTCATCCGTGCTCATCGCATCCAGCACGGACGACCAGGTGCGCAGACTGCTCTGCACGGCGCCGGTCGGGGCCATCAGGCTGCCGCCGGGGGCCAGCAGCGTGGTGATGGTCATCCGCCCCGTCGCCCGGTCCTGCACGACACCGACCGGCTTGCCGGTAGTCGGGTCGTGCGCCCGGATCAGGGTGGAGGAAGCGCCCACACCCGGAAGGTCCAGCGCGTAAGGATGCGGCAGCAGCAGCCGCCGGTAGGACGTCGCCTCGGCCCGGGCCGCCCGCCGCCAGGCGAGCTTGGCCCAGTAGTAGACGAGCGCGGACATCCCGTGGCGCCGGGCGGCGGCCAGGACCACCACCGCGCCGGTCACCGGCAGGGAGACCAGCAGCGTCGCCGGCGCGTGCGTAGCGATCAGCCCGTCGGCCGTCAGCACCACGGCCGCGATGATCGTCGAGCCCTTGGACAGACCACCGAACCCGAAGGACTTCCGGACCCGGAACCCGTCCACCATCAAGGTCCTGGGCACCTCGTGCGTACTCACTGCTCGATCCCCTCCTTCCCCATCTGCCCGCTCGCGCCCTGCACCACGTCGTTGACCCCGTCGAGCACGACGATGGCGCCGCCCACCGCAGTGGTCGCCGTCCCGGAAGTCGTCGCGGTTCCCGACGACGGGGCCTTCGGCGTCCCGGCCGTGCCTTCCCCGCCGGACGTCGTCGCGGTCCCGGCCGTATCGGCCGTGCCCTCCCCGCCTTCGCCACCGCCCTCGGCGCTCTGGCCGGTCCGCTGCCCCGGTACCCCGGCGCTGGTGCGGCCCGCGTGAGCCGATGCGTCCTGGCCCTGCGGCAACCCTCCGCCCCCGGACGGAGGCGGGTCGTCGGGCGGGGGGTTCTGGCTCATCGTCTGCGCGACGTACTGGGCGTGGCTGACCGCACTGGTCGGCGGTGCGCCCTCGCCGCCGTCGCCCTTCGCCTTCTTCGCGCCGAGGTAGGAGGCGGCCGCGGACAGCGCGCTGCCCATGCCGCCGGAGGCCAGAGCGCTCCCCGCGGCCGCGCCGAACGGCGCGAAAATCTTGGTCAGGGGGCCGGGCGCGAGGATGCCGAGGACCAAGGTGGCCAGGCCGCGCAGCCACTCGGCCAGCGTCTGGGCCTTGCCGAACTCGCTGAAGCCTGTGCAGATGATGATCGCGAGGATCGGCTTGTACGCCACGATCACCAGCCCGGCCGTGATCAGCTTGGGCGCCCACTGGCGGGTGACGTCCCCGCCCGTGCGCCCGCCGCCGGCCACCGGCAGCAGCAGGCAGATGATCGGGATGGCGCTCTGCCGAAGGAAGACCATGACCAGCTGGATGAACCCGACCAGCAGCAGCGCCACGACGACACCCGCCACCATGACCGGGTTGGAGATCGCTGCGGGCATCATCACCCCGACGACCCTGTCGACGGCGGTGTCGTCGTTCTGGAACGTCGCTTCGACCAGACCGGTGGTGAGGGTGTCTCCGGCGGCCAGCAGCAGCGCGAACAGCGCCACGCCGACGGCAGACAGGATGAGGTTCTCCACCCAGCCAAGTGCCGCCCGGCCGGCGTGCTTGGCCTGGCCGGTGATCGCCATTTTCGCCAGCTGCCACATCACCCCGAACGCGGCGATGACCAGCCCAAGCCACATCAGCATGCCCGCCAGGGTGGCGTTCTTCCCGAACAGGCCGGTGGCCGACAGGTCAACCGACGGGCCTGCAAGCGCGACGGTCAGGACCTTCTCGATGACCCACTTCACCACGTCCATTCCGGCCTCGATGACGTCGCCCAGGACGCTGTCCCACACCCCCTTCCACGCCTCGCTGACGGCTTCCGCGCCCTTGTCGCCGACCTTGTCGCAGAGGCTCTGGCCACCGTCGTCGAAGAAGCCGCTGAGACCGTCGATGACCTGACCGACCGGACCGCCGGCGACGTGGCACACCACCTGAAGGCCGTCGGCTATCGGCCCGTCGGCGGCGGCCGCGGGCTGCGGCGCCACGACAGTCAGCCCGAGCGCCGCGACCATGGCGAACAGCAGGGCTGCCAGCCGATGTCTCACGATGCCTCCCGGATGGCCGTCCAGGCGGCGTCGTTGAAGGCTGCGTCGCCAGGTGCGGCCATCTCCGGCTTGGCCTTGCCCTGCGTCGCCTGGCGAGCGTTGCGGATCGCGGCGCCGGTCATCTTCCAGTCGCCGTCCTGCCACTGCGCACCGGCCAGCGTGCGGGTGAAGGAACTCGACTCGCTGAGCAACTCGCCGTTCTTTTGGGTGACGCGGGCCAGCACCCACACACTGACCTCGTCGGGTGAGGCTTTGATGATCTTGTAGCCGATCACGTAACTGCGCACGTATGCGCCGGACGGCAGCGGCTCGCCCGGCAGCACGCCCGCCTTCTTCCGCAGCGTCCTGTCCGTCTTCTCGGCGTTCCGTTCGATCTGCTCGGCGTTGCTGGCGGACTGATCGACCTTGCCTACGTACGAGCGGTAGATCCGCAGCTGCTCGTCGACGTTGGAGCGGTCGCCCTCGATCACCGTGGTGTTGGCGGCCTTCAGCATCGCCACCGCGCCTTCCACGGTGTGCGGGAAGCCGACCTCGCTGCCGCCTGCGTCGGTGCGCTGCCCTCGCGGCAGCGCCGCCCACCGCTCCGGCTCGGTCCAGTCGCTGGGGGCGGCGTAGGAAGGCGGGGGCCCGGCAGGGCTGGAGACGCTGCTGCCAGTGCCGCCCTTGGCCGGGGTGCTGGAAGCGCTGTCGTCGCCGCTGAACATCAGGTAGCCCGTCAGCGTCGCCACGGCCGCGGCCGCAGCACCCGCGACCCAGACGCTGGGGGTGCTCCACGATCCCCTGGTGCGTGCCATGTTGATCAGCCCGCGATTCCGTTGAGGATGGCGATCAGCGACCCGGACAGCAGGATCGCGGCGATGCCGCCGCCCATCCACTTGAACGGCTCGCTGCCCCCGCCGTTGCGGCTCTTGTCCGACACGGCGAGCTTGTAGACACCGAACGCGGTGCCGCCCACACCGGCGAGGATCAGCAGCCACAGGCCGTAGCCGAAGATCTCCGCGACCGGCCCGTCCATGCCCGGGATCTTGGTCGGCGTCGCGGGCGGGATGAGACCTCCGCCACCGTCCTTCGGGGCCGGGTCCCCCGGAGCCGCCAGGTACCCGCCGGCCAGCGCGTAGACCTTGTCCATGACCATTGATCAGTTCCCTTCCATCGTGCGGCGCAGCTTCTCGGCCGCGGCCATGACGTCCTTGTGCTGCAGGGCCTCGTCGGGGCCCTTCACGGCCCGCAGGACCGGCAGGTACGGCACCTTCGCGACGCCCGCGAGACGCCCCTCCAGGGCGCGCACCAGGTAGCGCGCGTCGGCCACCGGCCGGGTCGGGGCGTCGGCGACGAGGACCAGCCAGGGCTTCGGCAGCGGGCCCCAGCGGCGCAGCATCTCCTCCACGCACGTCGCGCCGTACACGGTCGTCTCCGCCAGCAGCACCGGCTGGGAGCCGTAGGGGATGTGCTCGCCCGGGGCCAGGACGCGGGCGAGCGAGCCGCCGGCGCCCGCGTCCAGCATGTGAGCAACCGTCCCCACTGCAATGCCGTACCCGTGAACCGGGATCAGCACGAAGCGCGGCCCCAGCGTCGCGCCACCCCCCGGGGCTGATGTCACCGCATGGGTAAACACGACCACACCCCCTTAACTTCCACATTCAACTAAAGGTTCAGTCAGTTGAGAGGGAGAGGTTAGCGCGCTGAACCGACAATCCGGATCCGCAATTTCCGCGCTCACCAGGCCGCACGGCCCGCCGCACCGCATCACGCAGGCACAGGCCGGGCAGGGAGGAATCCGAGGAGCACCGTAAAGGGTCGCTATCGGGCATTCCGGTACGCGAAAACATTCCACCTGACCGGTATTCAATTCTTCGGTCGGACGCACGTCACACCTTCGTCACACAAGCCTCCCACCAGGCAGGGTGTAGAAGACAGCAGCGGGAAGACAGCGACGGGTGAACAGTTCCCCGGGCGCCAGTCAGGTTTCCGCATGGGTGGTTGAGCACGGGGCGGCGTCCCTCGCGCTCTGGAATGTCGGCGCGAGCACCTAGCATCTCGTGATTCAGTACGGCACAAAACCGCCGCACGATCGACAACGCAGAAGGCCATCACCCGGGGGGGACTTACGTGAAGGTGCTCATTCGAGCTGCCATCGCACTCGTGGCCATCGCCGTCGTGATGGTCCTCGGCCTGGTGGCGCTCGTCGTCGTCGACGCCGACGCCGAGGCCACCGAGATAGCCGACGGCGGCCACGGCCTCCAGGGCGTGCCCGCGGAGTTCCGGGCCTGGATCCTCCAGGCCGACGGCGAATGCAAACAACCTGCCATGGCCCCGGCGCTGCTGGCCGCCCAGCTCTACCAGGAGTCCCGGTTCGCAACCAGCCCGAGCAAGGCAACCAGCCCGGCCGGCGCGCAGGGACCCGCGCAGTTCATGCCCGGCACCTGGGCGACCTGGAGGCGGGACGCCGACGGCAACGGCCTCAGCTCCCCCTGGGACATCGGCGACGCCGTCATGGCCCAGGGCCGCATGATGTGCTCGCTGCTCCAGCAGGCCCAAACCTCAGGCTACGGGGGAGACGTACGCGCCCTGGCCCTCGCCGGGTACAACGCAGGCTGGGGCGCCGTCGAGCGCTACCGCGGCGTGCCACCGAAGTCCTTCGCACGCGGCGAGACCTACAACTACGTGCAGATCATCCTCTCCACCATGAACCGCTTCCAGGGCCCCGGCCAGCTCCAGGTCGCAGGATCCGGCGCCGGCGCGAACGCCCTGCGCAAGGCCGCCACCCGCCTCGGCACCCCCTACTCCTGGGGCGGCGGCGGCCCCGGCGGCCCGTCGACCGGCTTCTGCGACGGCGTCAACGGCTACCTGGGCGGCAAATGCTCCGCCTCCGTCACCAGCGGCTTCGACTGCTCCTCCCTCGTCCAGTACGCCTACTGGGACATCACACAGCTCCCCCGCGTCGCCGCCGCCCAGTACGGCGCCACCAGCAACCGTCCGATCTCCCGCAGCCAGCTCCAGCCGGGCGACCTGCTGTTCTGGTCCCACGGCGGCCAAAGCGGCATCTACCACGTCGCCCTGTACGCCGGAAACGGCAACGTCCTGCACGCCCCGGGCACCGGCAAGAACGTACGCGTCGAACCCATCACCAGCGCCATGCCGGGCAATGACTACCTCGGCGCCACCCGCCCCTGAGCTGCCCCGGCTTCACACAGCTTCCATCAGCACCCCGACCAGGCCTATGCCCTGGACGGTCCTCCCGGCACGCAGCACTGCCCCCTTCAACGGCGAACGACCGGGCCGAGTATGGCAGCCAGCGGAGAGGGGCGCGGAAGCCCGAGAGTACGCGTGCGCCGCAGACCCGTCCAGCACGGTCTGCGGCACACGACCGTCGGGCAGAGCTACCGAGTCTTGCCCTGATTTGCTGCGGGCCCAGCAACGCGGTGCGCGGCCACCGCCGGTTCGGCAAGCACCGCGCCCTTGGCCGCCTGCGCCTTAGTAGGGCCCACAGTCGACGACTGCGAGCGCGCGGCCGCCGCACTGACCGTCGGCCGCATCAGGGAAGGAGCCTCACCCGCCGGGTGGGTCAGGACGCTGAGCGCCGCCTGGACAAGCCGATCGCTCTGCGAGCCGGTCCCCTGCTGCCAGGAAGCGTCCTTCATCAGCCCGGCGAGATGCTCCGCAACCGGCCGCCCATCCCGCTCCATCTTGGCCATCCTCGCAGCGAGCAAAGGCCACTGCTTGGTGGCGACCATCAGGTCGGCCTCGCGCTCCCGGCCCGGCATCGCGGCCCGCACCATCCGCACGAACCGCTCATTCTCCTGCGGTCCGATCGCCAGCTGCCGCAGCGCCCTCTGCCGGTCGTCCGGGGCAAAGTCCCTCGGAACATCGAGGCCCTGTGTCAGCGGACCGTACGAGAGCATCGCGCCCTGGCTCGTCGTGGGCGCCTCCCCAGCCCCGAGGACCTTCGCGACGGCCTGATCGACGCCGAGGCCTTCGTCGTGGGCGGAGGCAAGGATCTGCCGCACATCGACGCCTCGCTCGTCCAGCCGCGCCATCGTCGCCGCGATGTCGGGCCACGTCGGCGAGGACAGGATGGCCTCACGGACCGGGCCTGCGGGCAGAGTCTCGCGGAGCATCCGCTCCCACTCCCCCGTCCCTTCCCTCTCCACCCGAACCTCGTTCGCGGCCACCTGGTCCCCCACCGTCACCGCGATCTCACCGACCCGGGGCAGCAGCTGCTCCAGGTCCACCCCAGCCTTCTTCAACGCCATGAGCTGCTGCGCCATCTGCGGCCAGTCCGCGCCGGCCATCAGGGCCACGGAGATGTCCGGCGGCAGCAGGTCCTTCAGCTCTGCCTTCGCGGCCTCCTTCGCCTGCTCGGCGGGCGGCAGCTCCTCCTCCACGCCCTTCTTCTGCCGCTGCTGGTGCCGCCGGACGGCATCGGCGATGGCCATGACCAGCCGCACCGACAAGACGGCCGTCTGCACCGCCTCTCCGGCGGCCTCGGCGAACGGATCGCCCAAATCGGGTGTCGTCATCTGCTCCGTCTCCCCTCATCACCGGGCCCGCCCCGGGCCCTCGTGCTGCTCGTCGCCGGGCGGCCGTCGCCGCGACGCGGGCGCCGCAGCCTTACCACCGAGTGCGGCGCTTCTCCCCGCGCTACCCCCGACACTCAACGACGCGCTCGTGCTGGCCGCGTCCGCAGGCTTGCTACGCTGCTTGGCCCATCCGTCCAGCCGCCATACAAGCACTTCTGCGATGGACTCCGCTGAGGACAATTTCCGTCGACTCGCAACCGTTGCCAGCACATCGGCAGGATCGTCGCCCGACCGCTCGACCTCCACCAGCCGCGTCCTCAACGCCGGCCACGCCGGATCCGCCAACACGACACGGGCGTGCTCAGCAAGAGCCTCCTGCACCCCGCCCGCCATCGGGTGCTCCCCCGCCACGGCCGCCCTCCGCTGCCCGGCAGCAGGACGCGCGAGCGGCCGCCTGGACCGCGGACGGTAGTCACGCGCCGCGTTCGCGCCGACGGTGACCTCAACCGCCTCCCGCAACAGCCGACCGGCTCGCCCGGCCGCCTCCGCCTGCGCCCGGTGCTCTTGCGCATCGTGCCATCGGCGGGACGCCTCAACGGCCTGCACCAGAGCGAGCAGAAAGCCCAATGTCGCGGTCGTGCTGCTGCGGCCGACGGCGGCTGCCGAGTGCGACAGCAACTGGCTCGACTCGCGGTACAGCCTCCGCGCCTGGCTTTCCAAAGCACGGCAACCGGGAGCTCGTGATGCCCTCTCGAACTCGGCGGAGGCCTGTCTGATCTGATCGCGCACCAGGCGGGGGGAGACGATGGCAGCGATGACGATCAGGTCTCCGAGGGCGGCCACTTCCCCCGCGCCCTGGTGCAGCCCGTCGGCCCCGAGTTGCCCGGCGGCCTGACGAACCTTGTCCTCGGCGGTCCGCCACATCTCCGTCGGCGCAGAGCGCGGCGCCGGGACGGGCGTGCTCCATCTCTCGCGTACCCGAGGCAGGGACAGGTCCGGCGCGAGCCGAGCTCCGGAAAACCAGATGGGACTCTGCTCCGGGGTCCGGTCGCCCGGCATCGCCACCGAGTAGCCGGTGAGGTTCCCGTCCGGTGCAATGCGCTGCTTCACCCGCACCCCCGAGGCGGCGAGCCGTGCGAAGAAGTCAGCGTCGCTCGTCGCCGCGGCCGCTGCCTCGCGCACCGTCCGCTGGAGGGTCACCCGTGGTGCCTCACTCAGGCCACGGCGCTCAGCCTTCTCCAGCTCGCCGGACTTCCTCCAGCGGGACGCGGTCTTGTCCCCGTTCTTCAGACGGCGCAGTCCGAGCTGCTCCTCGAAGACCCGGGCGGCGGCTTGCATCTTGAGGATGTCGCCGCGCAGGTTCGGCTGCCGTCCGTCCTCGCGGGCCTTCGTCGCCACGAGGTGGATGTGGTCGTCGGCGTGCCGTACAGCCACCCACCGGCATCCCTCATCGTCGCCATGCTCAGCGATCCCGGAGGCGTGCACCATCTCGCGCGCGACCTCGGCCCACTCCTCGTCGCTGAGGATCCGATCTTCCTCGGCGTTGCGGACCGCCACGTGGTAGACGTGCAGATTCGGCTTCTTCCCTCGCATCGCGAACACGGGCGCGTACAGGAGCAGAGCGAGATCCGAGATCGACATGTCGGGCGAACGTGCTGGATCGTCGACGTACGGGTCCCACGCGGCAACCATGTGCGGGTTCGTGTGCTCGTCCCGGCGGCCGGGACCGTACAGGTAGGCCAGCAGTCCATAGGTGTCGTTTCCCTCGTCCAGCTTCGACGGAATCACCCTCGTTCTTTCCTCTCGCGCATCAGCTGGAGCGTGGCCTCGTCCAAGCGCCGGATGGCGGTCACCAGCGCCCGGTGCACGGCGGCCATCTGGGGGTCGTCCACCTCGCCGTCCGATTTCAGGGCCTTGGCGATCTGGTTGTAGTTCACTGCGACTCTCTTGAGCTGCTTGCGAGCCTCGATCAGTTCTGCGACGACGGCCTTGGCGTTGACGGGCGTCGGGACGACGATCTCCTCTGCGACGTCCAGGGAGACGCGTCCGATCCAGGACGCTGTCGCTTGACGATCGCGCTCGGCGGCCGCCTTCACGATCGCGTGCTCGTCGTCGTTGTACGAGACCTTGATGCGTGTCTCGCGAGCGCCGCCGGCCTCGCGCTCGCGCCGCCGCGTAGCGGGACGCGCACGTGTCTCATCCGCTGCTTGCTCTGCCACGACCGCCCGCTCCCGGAGGGTTGCCGGGTCCGTGATCGGACCCGTGATCACCGGCCGCCAACACTACTGGAGGGGACGGCCGGTGATCGGCTTACTGGGCCCAGAAAGCACTAACTTGCTACCGTCAAAAGCCGTCGTGGCCGGCGGTTACGGGTCCGCACAGCCGTCTCTCGCATCGTGCCAGTACGATCGCGGCATGGCGAGTGCACACGAGATCATGCAGCGGATGAAGGAGATCCAGGCAACCCGAGAGGCTGCGATCCAGCCTCTGCTTGAGGTCCTGGTCGAACGCGAGGAACTCCAGCGGAAGCTGGCCGAACTCGATGAGCCATACGGCAAGGCCTTCGGCCAGGCTGAGAGCGGCGGCTGGACTGCGGCTGAGCTGCTGGAGCTGGGGGCCGAAGAACCTGCGAAGCGCCCGAAGGGGCGACCGCGGGGCAAGCGGGCCGGAGCGAAGAAGGCGGCCCCGGCGACGACACCCACCGACTCCTCGACCGCGTCGTCGGCGGCTTCGGTGCCCGCACAGGAAGGTGCCGGAGAGGCTGCCAGGGTGACCGCCTAGGACATCTCCGGCTGACCACGAAGGCCGCAGAGAATGGGCCTCGCTACGCGGGGCCCATCGCGTTGCGCACACATCCTCCACCGGCCGTTCCAGTGTCCGGCCGGACTCCTCCGCGTCAAGGTCGTACGTCCGCCTTGACACTCCGCCCCCCGGCCTGGGGGAAGGTCTTGGCGGGGAGGGAGGAAAAGGGATCGGCGCCCTGGGGCCCGGCGGGTGGTCCGGGACGTCGCACGAGTGCGGCCGGGGAGGGCGGGGCAATCTACGAATCTGGAACGTGCGGCGGTGCCACGGAACCCTTACGGGTGGGTTTCCGGGGCACCGTCTTTTGGGCCCGCTGCCCGCGACGGGGGTGGCGCAGGCAGCGGGGTTTGAGTGCGGGCTATGGCCCGCGGGGGTGGCAGACGATCACAGATCTCCGTACGCTCCGCCGCCGGTCCGGGACCGGAGCCAGACCACTCCGCCGCGAATGTCCGTCACGATGGAACGGGTCCTGCCCTCCACCACCTCGTCGCCCACTGACGGCGACGGCCTCCTCGTCTCGCTCATCGAGTCACCTTCATCTCTGTCCAGACGCGCTTGCCCCACGGGCGGATTGGCGAGCCCATCAGGTCGCAGCCCCACCGGTCGGCCAACTCGTCGAGCAGTGCCAGCCCCCGGCCGCCGGTGTCGTCAGGTCCCGCCGCGCGCATCCGGGGGAGCTGGGTCGGCGCACGGTCGATCACGGCTACGTAGACAGGGCCGTCGTCGGGCCGTTCAATGATGAGCGGACGCGGTCACCGCGGGCGTGTCGGACGGCGTTGGTCTTACGAACAGCTCCGACACCAGCAGTGCCGCGTCCTCCCCCGCCTCCTCCATGTCCCAGGCGCAGAGGGCGATACGGGTTAAGCGCCGTGCCTGCGCCGCCGTCTCGGGGCTGCGCGTCATCGTCTCGCTGTAGCCGGGGCGTCCCGACCCGAGAGGTGTGGTGGTCATGTCGGACCTCGCCGAACCTCGGGTAGCGGATGGTCGAGATGACCGTAGAAGCCGGAGGGGGTAGCGACAGGTACAGTCGCTACCCCCTCGTGGAGAGGTACAAGTTGTACCCCTAGGCGGCCACGCCGAGTTGACGCGCGAGTCCACGTGCGTCGTCACGGATGATGGCGCTGCCGTTCTCCGCCAGCTCGGCGGCCGCGCCTCGGGCGAAGAGGTTGAAGGCGGCGGTCTCGGGGCTCGCCTCGTAGGCCTTCTTCAGCAGATGCACGACGGCCACGTTCTCACCCTCCATGCTGTACGCGCGGGCCGTCTCGATGATGTGAAAGCTGCGGCGCGTGGCGCTCTGAATGGTGCCGAGGTCGATGTCCTTGGCCGCGTCGACCGCCGCGCCGGACCGCACGAGATCGTTGTTCATCGTGATCGCGTACGCCTCGACCATGCCCCGGCCGAACATCAGCCAGGGGTGCACGTACCCGTCGCCGAGCCGCTTGGCGGCGGCGTCGGCGCGGTCCCAGGGGCGTTCGGCGTTGCCCTTCTGGCCCACCTTCGCGAACGACAGGGCGGCGGCCAGGTGCAGCAGTCCACCGAGCGCGATGTCCTCCGGACCACGTTCCGGGTCGTGCAGCCGCATCGACTTCATCGCCAGGTCGACGCGTGCCTCGTGCCGCTCTCCGGCGTCGCGGAAGACGTGGTTGAGGTACCACGCAGATGCGGCCACGGCGCGCGGGCTGTCTACGTCCTGAGCCATCGTCATGGACCGGTCGCCGGTGAGCATCACCAGCTCGGGCGCGGGCTGGAAGCTCAGGTAGAGCTGGGCCAGGTGGTAGCCCTGCGCGAGCAGCACCTGGGACCCGCGCCGGTCGGCACCCTCGTGGGTGCGGGCCGCGTTCTGGAGGTCGGCGAGCAGGGAGGGCAGCACGTTGGCGATGCGGCTGCGGTGGTCGCCGAATCCGTGCCCTGCCTGCCACGCGTTCTGTACCCGGGTGGCGAGCGCTGCGGCCGACGCGGCTCCTCGTCCCGGGTGTGCAGGTCGTAGGTCGTCAGGGACTCTTTCACCCGCAGCAGTGCGGGGTGGGCGGCCTTGGTGTAGGTGGCGGCCGGATTCGTGCTATTAGGCCCGGCGTACGAGCTCAAGCACGGTCTGCGGACTCGACCACTCGAGGGCCGCATCTGGGCGTAGATGGCACCACCACGTCGCCCTCGTCACCACCGCCTGGGCATACAGGAGCGCGCCTCCGAGCCGGGGAGGTCTCGGGTGCGCAGGGGAGCTCGGCTCAGGTGGTGCCGGGGCGACGGAACTCTTCTGTTGGCCGCCAGGGTTCAGGCGCTGGCGGGAGCTTGCTGACGACGGGAGAGGTCCCTGGCCCGAGCCGCCGCGTCCTCACCGGTCTCTCGGGCGGCGGCCGTCAGATCCTTGGCAATTCCTGCCGGGATCCACTGGTGCCCATCCCACTCCTGGATAGCGCGCGGGGTGTCCGGGTCGATATGGGCACCCCGTGTCTGGTCGCCAAGCGGGGTGACGCGCCGCTCACCGGTAAGGGGGCGGCGCTGCTCGCGGTGTGCTGCCCATTCCTCAAGGGGCTCGTCGTCCATGCGGTGCTCCCTCCTTGTCGACCCGTTCAGTGTGCCGCGCTGGCACCGAAGCGGGGAACCAGCGGCGTGCCTCACAGCGTTGCCGTCCACCCGCCGCGGCATAGGGTGGTTTCGCCGTCGGGGTGATGGTGACCCGCGCCCCGTAGACGGGTAGTTCTCCGTGCTCCAGCCACCGCCATCGGATCCGGTCGAGCAGGTCGCACAGGCGCCGCGGGCCGCCTTGGTGAATGATTGCGGTGCGCTCGCTGGGCTTGGCGTGGGCGCGGGCCCAGCCCATGAGCCGTCGGCGTGCAGCATCCAGGCCATGGGGCCGCCGTCGTCCCTGGCGCCTTCAAAGCGCCGTTGCCGGGAGTGATCTAGTGGCGACCAGGGCCGCGTAGCTAGGCTCCCGGCCATGGGCGAATACGTGCAGGTCTCGACCGCCACGCCCACGGAGGAGGGCGCCGTGGCGCTGGCCGGGTCCGCGGTCAAGGCCCGACTCGCCGCCGGAGCCCCCCACGCTGCTTGAGCCCGCACCCTCCGGGCATCCCCGCCACGCGCCTTTCCCCATTGAAAAAGCGCCCCGGGTGGCGGGGTCAGAACGTCAGCATCATGCGGCTCTCTGTCTTGATGATCACGTGCCCCTGCGCGAGGGGCACGTCGGTCTTCAGCGGGGTGATTTCAAGTCGGGGAACTGCGGTGCGTGCGGCTCCCCACGCTTCGATGTGCGCGAGGAGGTCCTGGGCAACCTGCTGGGCGTTCGGACCGTAGGCGGCCGCGCCGAGCCGGTGGGGCCGCTCGGGGTCGATGCCCTCCCTGCGGTGGATCAGGTAGGCCAGGGAGTTCCCGTCGACCAGGACCGGGCTGCGGACCGGGATGGCCGGCCGCAGGAGGGCGTCTTGCGCGAGCGCGTCGGGCAGGACCTCCAGACGGCATACGCGGTCGTCGCTGGCGGTCGCGCGCAGCCAGATGCCATCGAACGATTCCTCGCCGCCGATCCGCTGCTCGGACATGGCTTCCATGCCGGGGATATTTAGGGTGGTGCCGAGCGCGCCCGCGTCCACAACCTGGTCTTCGTCGTGAACGAGGCGGATGGTGTCGTCGTTGTTGAGTGTCGTCGTCTTTTCCCCGTCCTGGCCGATGACCGGGACGAAGCCGCACAGCTCCATCCCCTCCGAGATCAGGGTGTCGCCCCGGCGGCGGAGGCTGACGGATTGTGTCTGGCCGCGCCACCTGAGCGGCAGGACGAGGCGGCCGCCTTCCTCGAGCTGCTGCCACCATGCCGCGGGCAGATCCCACAGTCCGACGGCGGCGAGCATCCGGTTGTAGGGCGCGTTCTCTGGTGCGCCGATCAGTCCGTCGCGCTCAATTACGTGGACGTGCTGGTATCCGGCGCGGTCGAGCATGGTCCGCGCGTGCAGGGCCACGTCGGAGTCGATGTCGATAGTGGTAACGTGCCCGGTCTTGCCGGTGAGTTCGGCGAGCAGAGCGGCGTTGTAGCCCGTACCGGCTCCAATCTCGAGGATGCGGTCGCCGGGCTCGACTTCGAGGTGCCTGAGCATCGTCCCGACGACGGAGGGGACAGACGCGCAGGAGAGAGGGAGGGGGCCGCCGAGAGGGTTTTCCTTGATGGCGACGGCCTGGTCGGCGTATGCGTCTTCCACGGCGATGCCGGGGAGGAATGCCTCCCGGGGGACTTTGCGCATGGCCTGCTCGACGTTGGCGGTCAGGCGAGCGTCTGTGCTGATCTGGTCGACGAGGCGGTTGCGCAGTTCGTTCGTGGTGGGTGTCTGGCTCACTGGCCAACCTTTCAGTTCAGGAGGAGGCACGTCTCCCACCCCAGGTCGGCGGGGTGCGAGGCGTTGAGGGTGTGCAGCGCGAGCAGAACGCCGGCGTCGCCCGTGAGCAGGCCGGCGGCGTCCTGGGGTATGTCGTGTTGCGTCAGTTGGGCGTCAAGACGTGCGCGCAGACCTGGCAGTTCGTCAGCGAGGGCAGGAACCGCGGCGTCGGAGGCGATGCGGTCGCAGGTGAGCAACAGGCCTGGCCAGCCGTGGCAGAGCGTGGTGTCCGTGATCTTGTCTAGCTGCTCCGCATCGGTGATACAGCCGAGCACGACGCGTTCGGCGAACTGGCGGGCTGGTTCGTTGCGGCAGGCAAGCGCAGCCAGTTGGAGAGCACGGCCGATGCCAGGGGTGCCGTAGCACCACGAGGGCCGTTGCGCCGGGGCTCCGCTGGACGGGCCGGTGAGGAAGTCGCTCAGCGGTAGAAGTTCGGGCCACGCCAGGACACCGAAGCGGGTGGGCTGCGCCCAGGTGTTGAGGAAGATGATGGCCTCGCCGAGAGCCTTGTCCTGGCCATCGACGGAGATTCCAGCGCGGCTGGCCAGGGCGAGGAGAGCGATCGGGCCGGTCACTCCGTGCGCGATGCCGAAACTGGCGTGCCCTGCGCTGTATGTGCCGCCCTGGGGGATGCCGCGTGGTCCGTCAGCGGTCCACCAGCCGGGGAGGTGGTGGCCAGCGACGGTGAGAGGCTCGGTGAGCAGCCGTACGAGGTAGTGCAGGATGCGCTCGAGGGCGGTGTGGCGTTCTCTGCGCAGCAGGTAGGCGCCGAGCCCGGTCAGTCCGCTGATCAGGTCGTACTCGCGCATGCGGGGTGGGCGGCCACTGTCCATACGGCGTTGAGCGGCGTCCAGGCGTGCGGCGACGATAGCGATGGTCTCGGCGTCCAGTCTCGCGAGGGTTCGAGAGAAGGCGGGCGGTTCCGCGAAGTGCAGGGCGTAGGCGAGGGCTGGTACTCCCCGGTACAGGGAAGCTTCCTCGGGGTGAGCGGAGACCGGCTGTGCGGTAACGGCCTGCGCGGCGGCGCGGGCGGCTCCCCAGGTGCCGTGACTTCGAGCGGCCACCATCTCGTACAGGGTGGTCCCGATGAGGCCAGCGTCCAGGCTGTCGTGTCTCACGTTGCCCCCTGAGCCTGTAGGGATCGGCAGGCCTGCCGTGCGGCGTGCCGGGCTGCGGCTTCGCTCGCCCGGTCCAGGCCCGCGATTCGGTTGTGATGCATGTGCAGGAGGGACTCGAGAACCCGCTCGGTATGCCCCTCGTTGACGCGCGCCCGGTAAGCCCCCAGGGCGGCCCGGCGTTGCGCCACGGCCGCGGCTAGACGGGGAGGGAAGAAGTTCTTGCGCACCTGTGAGACAGCGGATCGGGTGATCTCGGGACGTCCCCCGCCGCGCGGCACCGGGGTGGCAGCCATCCAGGTCCGGCCCTCTTGGGTGCCGAGGAACCCCTCCGCCAGGTCGACCATGCTGAGGGCACAGAGCAGTTCCCGTTCCATCCGGGGGAGGTCGGCCAGCGCGAACCGGCTCAGGCGGCTGTCCGCGACGAAGACGGCTTCCGCGCCCTCCATCGTGGTGCTAGTGCCGTAGCGGCCGGTCTCGGGCCGGTACTCGTCGATGACCAGGTGCGAGGCGAGCCGGTCTGCGGTGAGTTGCCTGACCCACGCGGCGACCGTCTCGCAGGCCTCGGGACCGGCGGGTACACGGATGCGCAGGTGATCGGTCTCCTGTAGCGACCTGTAGCGGACGAACCACACCTCCTCGGTGCCCAGGGCCTCGAAGAGGGCGGGCAGACGGCGGGTGATGATCTGGTCCATCACCGTCGGGTGGGTGAATACCTTCGCCTGCAGCCAGCCGTCCGCTCCGGGGCAGGCGAGGCCCTCGTTCGTGAGGAGGGGGGCACTGGTCAGATCTGGGTGCGGTAGCTGGGGAGCGACGGCGGAGAGCGGCATCGCGATCTCGTGAGCGTGGCCGATCCACCCGACCTCGGCGGCCGTCACCGTTTCGGTGAAGAGGGCCCAGGAGCGGCGTTGCAGGTGCTGGTGGATCAGACGGGCGTGTAGCGGTTCGGCGAGATCGAGGCTCATGGTCCGGTCGTCGTCGGCGAGGTCAAGGCGCGCGGGGCAGCGCCATGTGGCGGCCCAGTCGGTCAGCGCCGCGTACCACTCCTTCGTGAATGGGCCAGTCGGCATGGATGTCGCGGACAGCTTCCAGCGTGCGGGGGCCAGAATCGCACGGCGGTAGCGGATTCGGGGCAGGAAGGGCAGCGCAGTGGCGGCCGGACCCCAGTCGAATGCGGTCCATGCGGTGGCAAATCCACGGCCGAGCATGGCCAGGAACCGGGCCAGGGGCGGCGCCTGCTTCTCCAGAGCGAGCGGGTGAATCACGAGCGGCTCGATGACGCGCCGCCGGGAGATGCTGACCAGGTACAAGCGCGTTCCGGTGGACACCACGGCCAGATCACCCACGCCGATGACGTGGTCGGCCGGTTCGCGGTGCTCCCCGACGCTGAGCACATGCGGCAGCACGGCGGGGATACGAGCGACGTTCTCTCCGTGGGGAAAGGCGGGCGTGAAGGAGAGCTGTACGGGCAGAGCCCCTCGGACCATGGTGGGCAGTGTGGCGTACAGCTCTGACAGTTCCGCTCCAAGGAGCGCAGTGAACCGCCCCGACAGGACTCCCGCGGCCCAGGCTGGCCGCACGTCGATGAGGAACTCGCCGCGGTCCACGGCGGCGGTGCTGGTGGCCCGAACCCGGATGCCCAGCTCAACATGAGGCGCCGTAGGTCCTGCCTCGACCCCCTCGTCCAGGTCGTCGATGTCCGTATCCGTGAGAACGATCTCCCGGGCACCAGTGACGGCCGCGTGCATCGCCTTCGCGGCGAGTTTCTCGTCCCGGGCCAGCATTCTGGGCGGCGTCTCAACCCACAGCGACATCGGGTAATCAGCGGGGAATCCGATACCTGCGGCCAGGTCGGCAGCCTCGCGTACGGGAACGAGAACACCGGCGCCGTAGCGTTCCCAAAAGTGCGTGGCGTACGCCGACCACAAGGGAGATTCGGCTCGTGAGCGGGTGAGTCGTACGAGCGCGGATGCGGCGTGCTCCGCCTCGTGCAGGACGCGGCCGGGGACCTGCACGTGGGCATCGAGGCGGAGGTCGAGCGCGATGTGGCTGCGGCTGGGCGCGTCAGCGAACAACATGAGGTCGTCGGCGGCTTCGCGCAGCTTGTGGGCAGCGGGTCCGCAAGCCTGGTTGTGGGCGTCCAGGATCCGCATGGTTTCGCCGAGCTGGGCGAGGACCTGCCGCGTTCCCGGATGGAGGCTGTCGTGGTGCGGGGCAAGGGTGCGCATGATGTGGCTGAGGGGGTTGTCCACCGTCATGGGCGCCGCCAGGCCGCTGGTCAGGTACTCGTCGGCGAGTGCCTGACCGAGCAGATGCCGGGCTTCCTCGGGAGTCCCGCCGGCCTCGGTGAGCAGCCTCAGAAGTCTCCGGCCGGTGGTTGGCTCCTCGGCAGCCCGCAGGAGGACGGACAGCGGTCGGCTGATTCTGGCGCTGGCAACGCGGCCGCGCGAGCGGGGCACGTTGATGGTGTCGCCGTGCCGGAAGGCCAGGGTGTTGACCCGGATCGTCAGGTGCGGAAGGACATCGGCGTGGGCTTCGAGATCTCTGCGCACGTGGTCCACCCACATGGTGTCGGGGCGGGCGGCGGCACGGTGCTTGGTGCCGATCGTGGCTGAGGCAGGGCCGACCGAGGCCACGGCGACGCCGGCGAAGAAGCCGAACGGAGTCGCTCGGCCGGTCGCGCGCAGGACGTAGCTGGCGACCGAGCCCACTGCCTTGCGGATCCGCTGCGGCTCGATGTCGTCGTCGGCAAGGATCCGCTCCACATAGCCGACAAGACGTGGGGAGGCGAAGCGCAGCGCAGTGACGAAGGCGTCATCAGCCCAGATGCGCCTGAGCCACTGGCGGCACTCTCGCGCGCACGCGCCGTCGGGCCAATCGGCGGGGCGAGCCGTCATGGGGGTAGCGGCCGCGCGAAGGACCAGCACGTCGCTGGTCCGGCGGAAGATCGGTTGCTTCACAGGTGTCCTCCCGGAAGTGGTGCGGGTGGGAGCGGGCAACGCGCCACCCCACCCGCACTAGGCGCTTGTCAGCTCGACGCGCAGGAAGACGCGCAGGTCGACGCGCAGCCATCGCCGGTGCCGCACATGTCGACGAGCGGCGTCGGGGAGTGCGTGATGGTGGTGTCCAGCTCCCAACCGTCGGTCAGGTCCTCAGCAGCCGTCGAGACCTGGGGCGCGGTGGCTTGGGTCATGTCTATTTCTCCTTCTTGGGTGGGCGGCTTGGCCGTCCCGGGATGGGACGGGGGAGTTCGCAGGACCCCCGTTATGAGCTGCCGTGGTGCGAGTGCAACGCACAACGTGGGCACAGCGTGGAGAGTTGAGCCTGCCCAGCGGCCAGGGCTCCGACGTCATCCGGGGCGCCGGGCAGGAGAGGAACAGTTCTGGACGAAGGCTGGCCTCGCCTCTTGGGAATTTCGGGGCCCTGTCGCTGGAGCCGGATCCGGTGCGGTAACAGGGCGGTACACCCCGTGTCCGGCCGGTGTGGGACGGTCATTGCCGGACACGGGGGTTCAGGTGGTGATGCCGAGCCGAGCTGTGAGGGCAGTGTGGGGCGTCGGCTCGAGGCGGTACTGGGTGAGCACGTCACGGAGCGGTCCGGCCGGTACAAGGCGGTCGCTCGCCGACGGCCGAAGCCAGTAGGGGGCCCTGCGGTGCGTGCCGGCTGAGAGACGGCAGGGTGATCGTGTGGGGGGCTCCAAGACACACGGCGTGGGAGTGCGGCACCCACCGACCGCACGACCCAGGCGGGACGAGCCAGTAGAGCCACCGGCATTCGGGTCCTCGATGACGGGCCCGCAGCCGCCTTGGATCTGGTCCAGGGCCTCGACGGCGCGAACGGGCCTGCAGTCCTGCGCCTGTGATGATGACGTCGAAGAGGTTGCCCCCAGGCGTACGCGGGTGTCCCGGCGGGGCGTGACGTCCAGGACGGTGCGGATCACCTGAGCCAGGTCCGCCATGTCGGCGGCCGGGGCGGTCACAGGTCCACCCGTCCCGGCCGCATGGTGGCGCGGACGGTCTTGCCCTCGAAGCCAGGAGCGACGAACCAGGAGAGCCTGGCGCCGAGTCGCCCCGCCCGCCAGAGGCTGCGGCCCGCTTCACCGTGCACGGCCTGGTCGAAGTCCGGGAACCTGGGGTTCGGGTCCATGACGTCGATGACGAGTTCCTGGGTCTCGGTGACGCGCAGGGCGGCCGAGAGCCGCTCAGGTATGGCGGAGGTTCGGCCGTACTTCACCGCGTTGTCCACGAGCCACCCCAGAACATCAACGGCCGCATGCACGTTGCCGTGCCAGTCCAGCATCGTCAGCCGAGTCATGCCCGTGATGCGGGCCAGGGTCACCCCGCGGGAGCAGGCGGGGATGTCGAGCATCGTTTCGCGTAAGACCGGCGCGGTCACCGCGACGAGTTCCATATCGGAGGGTCCTTCAGTCAAAGGGAGGGTGCACCAGGTCGTTGTGCCGTCCTCGCTCACGCCCCAGTCGTCCGCCAGGGCGTCGACGAGGAAGAGTCCGCGGCCGTTCTCGTCGTCGGGGCCCGCGCTGCGCGGCGCGGGGAGAACGGGGGAACCGTCGTTCACCTGGATTACGAGGTGGTCGCCCTGAAGGTAGACGCGTACGCCGATGTCAAGGCCGTTTGCGTGACGGAGGGCATTGGTCGCCAGCTCTGTGAGCAGGAGCTCGGCCGTCTCGATCAGGGTGGGGCGGCCCCAGTGGACGAGGCTGGCCCGGACGATGCGACGAAGTCGCTGCGGCCAAACGGCGTCGGCTTGGGAGAGGGTGGCGCTTTCTGGGTTGGGACGGCGCTCGATGGACATTTTGAGGGCTGACCGTGCGCCTTCGCAGCCTCTCGATCTTTCGGCGGAGGCAGAGGCCCGTCGACGGGTTCGCTCCGGCTTCGCGAGGTGTGTCGTCATGGTCGGCTCCATGTCGAAATGGCTAGTGACGACATGGTGGTGGCACCACTAGGCCCCAACTAGCCTGCGCTCAGGCTAGTTGGGGCCACGGGTTGACGGAGCGTCACGCCTGTGAGGTCAGCCAGCTCCCGTACGAGAGGAAACTCTCGGGCAGGCGCCGGTGAGCTGCTTCAAGGCTGGCGTAGGTGTCCCTCACCAGGGGGTGGTACTTCGCCTGCTGCGGGGCGGTCTTCCGGGCCTTCAGTAGGCTTGCGAACGAGGCTTCCAACCGCCCTGTCCACATCTGCGCGCGGGCGACCTCGGCCCAGTGATGGCTCGTCCGGGACTTCGGCCAGTCGGCCGGGATGACGAGCTCGTCCGCCGTGTCCACCGCCTTGTCGTACTTGTCGAGCTCAGCGAGAACAGAAATCCGGTGGACCTTGACGTTGGTGCTGCCGAAGGCCATCCACAGGACCTGCGGCGACTCGCCAGTGCGGGCCGCGATGTTCTCGGCCTCCGCAAGGTGTCCCATGGCCTGTTCCTCGTTGTGCGCACGGCCGGCCATCACTGAGCCCCCGAGGTGGAGCTGCCCGGTAACGACGTCCCGCTCCTGGGAAGCTTCCGCCTGCACGATCGTCCGCAGGCCCAGATCGACGAGTCGCTGCCCGGTACGGAACTTTCCCTCTCGCAGGTAGGCGAGGGCCCGAAAGTATTGGTACGCGCCTCCGAATACGGCGCTGTTCGCCCGCTGGGCTGCCCAGTCCATCCGTGTAAGCGCGAGCTGCGCCAGGTCTGCGTACCCCAACTTCGTGGCGACGTCGTACGACGTGCGGTAGAGCGCTGCGAGGACGATCCACCCATCGCTGGAGCCGTGGATGTGGGCGGCCGTGGTTGTCTCCTCGATGAGGCCCGCGACTTCGCTGGCCGCGCGCTTGATCTCACCAGCGCGGACCGCAGCGCACAGGCTCTCGGAGGCCTCCCGTAGTTCGCGGAGGTCACGCGGGGAGATTTCGGGGTCGGCTCCCAGGTCGTAGACGTCCAGCGACTGGCGGATAGGAGCTATTAGCACGTCGAGCTCGTCGGCGCGCAGGTCCGCCTTGTACGGCTGTCCGACGATGGTGGCCACCTCGACTCGCATGGCGCGGGCGCAGCAGGCGACGACGTGTGGCGTGGCCGCGAGCCTTCCCTGCTCCACCTTGATGAGCGTGTTGTAAGGAACACCGGAGAGGTCAGCGAGGGCCCGCTGCGTGAGGTGGCGTTCTCGGCGGAGACGCGAGATCCGTACACCGGTGTGGTCTTGAGGCAGAGCGTGCATACTTGACTCCTGTTCTGCTTCGACAACAGAACGGTACCCCGCGATCGGCTTCGTGGGGGCGCGGACGAACCCCGCTTCTACGGAGCGGGGTTCGTCGTTTTGCCAGTCGCGCGTGAGGTTCAGCGGACGCGTGCTTCAGCCCGACCTGACCGAAATGGTGTGCGGCCACCCGGACGTGATCAAGGCCCGGCTCACCGCGCGGGGGACGCACACCGGTACGAACGCGTCGCGGACTCCAGCCGCGTAGAGTGCGCCTATTTTGCAGACGCCGCTAACGGGCTGCCCCGCGATTGATCTTGGGGCGTGGTGGCCTGGCGATTCGGCTGGTGGGTGATTTAGCAGGCCTTCGTGCGGACAAGCACGAGCTCGGTGCTGGGCTTGTTTCGGGTGGGCCTGCGGGCGGCGCGGCCGGAGACCAGGCCGGCGATGGCCCGGTGGGTTTCACCGTAGGTTTCGCGGCGTCCTGTGTATCGCTGGAGTGGGCGCCACTGGCGGTGCTCCGCGTTGGCGTGCCCGACGCTGATCCGGGCCGGGGACTGGCGGCGCTTAGCCTCACGTCAGCCGTACCGTTCGGTCAGCGGCCCGTGGTCGTAAGCCGGTGCCCTCCGGTTTCTCCGGCGGGGCCGGGACCTGGCCGAGGAATTCGTTTGCCAGGCCCCGGTATCCGTTGTCGGCCCCGGCTTTCACACCCGGGTGCTGACGGCCCTGCCCGGCGATGCCCTCGGTGCGTACCGCGGTCTGGTCGTGCATCCGGCCCGGCCGGATGGCTCCGGAGAACAGGGTGCGGCCCTGGCCGTCGCTGATCGTGGTGGTCTTGACCGTGTTCTGCCTGTGCTTGCCGGAGACGAACGCGCGCCGGCCCGGCCGGCCCGCCTGTGGGCGGCGGACCTGGGTCTCCATCCCGTCGGTCCTGAGCGTGACCTGCCCGGCCCCGGCGCAGGCGAACACATCCTCCATCGTGCGCAGCCGCTGCCCCGGCCGGCCCGGGACGGCGAATCCGCGCCCGGCCAGCAGCGGACGGATCTCACCGATCGCCCGGCCGGTCGTGGAGCACCAGCCTCGTAGATCACCCCCAGAGCCGCGTGGGTGAGCCCAGTCCGCACATGCACCAGGGTCACCAGCAGCCGGTCGGCGAAGACCAGCTCGTACTCCGGCCCGGCCCCCGCCTCCCGCTCGCGGGCACCACCGCGCCGTTCCCGGCGCCCGGACTCACACCGGGCCTGCCACAGTGGTGCGGGCTCGGCCACCGACTCGCCGAGATGCTGCTTCGAGAGCCCGCAGAAGGCACAATGAGACATGGCCGCGCGGGCCTGACTGAGCATCACACCCCAGACAACTCGCGCGGCCTCCGCCATGTCCCCACCCATGACCACGATCAATCGCGGGGCAGCCCGTAAGTTTCCTACGCATCAAGGGACAGACGTGGAGGCCACACAGACGCCGGCCGACGAGGGCGCCCGCACGATCCGCCGCCGCGATGTGGGCACGGGTCCGCGCGGCCAGGCGGTTGGTGTGACGCACACGTGGAGCAACGTGGAGGCGCACCTCGGCGGCTCATCGTCACGGCCGCCGCCGCGCTAGACAATCTCACCGGCGATGCCTGGGACACGGTGGACGAGCGGCTGCGCTTCCTCGTGGAGAGGGTCGCGGCCTGAGCCAGACATGCCGTTGCCCCGGTACCAAAGGACTGGATCCCGGATACCGAGAGAGTCCTGGACCAGCGTCGGGCATGGTCCAGCGGCGAGTTAGGGCTCGCGCGAAAACTACTTCCTTCAGCTTAGTTCCAGTCGGGATGGAAGATGTGGCGGCTGAGCAGGGTTTTCCCGAAGACCTTCATGTCCTTGTCGCTGATCTTGATGCCCTTGGGGTAGTCGCCGAGACCGAGCCTGGCCTCCACGGTCAGGCCGGTCTTCGTGGTG
>NZ_JBWKJV010000047.1:0-27749 GCF_056432045.1 Streptomyces sp. NPDC045701
CTGCACTGGTCACTCTGGCGAAGACTCAGCCAGACACGCGCCCGCAACAGTCACTACAAACAACGCGGACACACTCCCTAACTGTGATTGCAGTATCTTGATGCAAATGGTTACAAGAGCGTACGAAACGGTCTCACGACAAGCGAATGTCGCCCACATGGCGTGTATGTTCCGGGGCCGAGAGCCTTGGAAGGGACCAAACCGGTGAACAAGAAGCTTGCGGCCGCACTGTCCGGCGGTGCGGTACTGGTGCTCGCCCTGTCGGGCTGCAGCAGCGACGACGAGGGCGGCGAGAACAAAGTGGACGCCTGGGCCAAGAAGGTCTGCGACCAGGCGCAGCCGCAGATCCAGAAGAGGGCCAACGCCCAGCAGACCATCATCTCGACGGCGGCGGACGGCAAGCCCGCCGACATCCAGGCCGCCGACTCGAAGGCCTTCCAGGACATCGCCGACGCGGACAAGGCGCTCGCCAAGGCGGTGCGGGACGCGGGCGTACCGCCCGTCGACAGCGGCGAGAAGCTCCAACAGGACGCGGTCAAGGAACTCAACGCCACGGCCACGGCGTACGAGGGCCTGAAGAAGCAGGTCGACGCGCTCGACCCGAAGAACCAGCAGAAGTTCGCCGACGGGCTGCAGAACGTCGCCGAGGGCCTGAAGAAGATCGAGAAGATGGACCAGGACGCGCTGGCCAAGCTGCAGTCCGGCCAGCTCGGCCAGGCGATGGCGAAGCAGCCGGGCTGCCGCAGGGCCGAGGCGTCGGTGTCGCCGACGATCCCGCCGGCCAAGCCGGGTCCGGACGCGTCCGCTTCGGCGAGCCCGGACGCGAGCGCATCCGCCTCGGCGGCCGCGTCCGCCTCGGCCGGCCAGTCGGCCCCGGCCTCCCCGGCCGCGTCCGCCTCCCGGTCCTCCTGACCCGTCCGTTCCTCCCGGTGACCGGTCCCGACCGGGCCACCGGGAGACGGGCCCGGCCCGGTTTCCCGCGATCGGGGGGCCGGGCCGTGCGCCGATTGTCAGTGGCGGCGGTCACAATGGGCAGGTGAGTACGACCAGCCTTACCGCCAGCCTCCCGGTGCCCGACCGCGCCGACCGCCTCCGCGACGCCCTGCTCGCCGCCGACTTCACCGCCGACGGCCTGCTCGAGCTGCTCGGCGCACCCGCCTACGCCGCGCTCGCCCGCAGTGAGACGGTCCCCGCCCTGCGCGCCACCCGGGCGGACGGTCCGCTCGCCACGCTCGTCCGCCTCTTCCTCCTCCAGCGGTCCGTCCCGCGCGATCGGGCCCGTGCGGTGCTGCCGCTCGAGGAGGCGGTCGCCGACGGGTGGGTGACGGAGGACGGCGACCAAATCCGCGCCACCGTGGACGTTCGGCCGTACGGCGGGCCCGAGGGCCAGGACTGGTTCATCGTCTCCGACCTGGGCTGCGCCGTGGGTGGCGCGGCCGGGGCGAGCGGCCGGGGCGAGGGCGTGGTCCTCGGCGTGGGCGGCGCGTCCACGACGCTCGCCGGGATCACGGTGCGCACGCCCGTCGCCTCCGCCCTGGACCTCGGCACGGGGTCCGGCATCCAGGCGCTGCACGCCGTGCACCACGCCACGAGGGTCACGGCGACGGACCTCAACCCGCGGGCGCTGGAGTTCGCCCGGCTCACGCTCGCGCTGTCGGGAGCGCCGGAGGCCGATCTGCGCACCGGTTCGCTGTTCGAGCCGGTGGCGTCGGAGACGTACGACCTGATCGTGTCGAACCCGCCGTTCGTGATCTCTCCCGGTGCCCGCCTGACCTACCGGGACGGCGGGATGGGCGGGGACGACCTCTGCCGGTCGCTCGTCCAGCAGGCGGGTGAGCGGCTGAACGACGGGGGGTTCGCGCAGTTCCTCGCCAACTGGCAGCACGTGGAGGGCGAGGACTGGCAGGAGCGGGTGCGTTCCTGGGTACCGCGCGGGTGCGACGCCTGGATCGTGCAGCGCGACGTCCAGGACGTGACGCAGTACGCCGAGTTGTGGCTACGGGACGCGGGCGACCACCGCGACGACCCGGAGCGGTACGCGGAGCGGTACGAGGCGTGGCTGGACGAGTTCGAGGCGCGCGGCACCAAGGCCGTCGGCTTCGGCTGGATCACCCTGCGCAAGTCCGGTGCGGGGGATCCGTCCATCGTCGTCGAGGAGTGGCCGCACCCGGTGGAGCAGCCGCTCGGCGAGGCGGTACGGGCACACTTCGCGCGCCAGGACTACCTGCGGACGCGTGACGACGCCGCGCTGCTCGCCGACCACTTCGTGCTGGCGCCCGAGGTGATGCAGGAGCAGGTCGGGCTGCCGGGTGCGGAGGACCCGGAACACGTGGTGCTCCGCCAGAACCGGGGCATGCGCCGCGCCACCAAGGTGGACGCCGTCGGCGCGGGCTTCGCGGGAGTGTGCGACGGGACGCTCAGCGCGGGGCGGATCCTGGACGCCATCGCCCAGTTGATGGGCGAGGACGCGGTCATGCTGCGGGACCGTACGCCGCAGGCGATCCGACTGCTGGTCGAGGAGGGGTTCCTGGAGCCCGCGGCGGAAGGCTGACGGGAGCCCGGCGCGGGGCGGGGCCGGGCGTTATGAGGGCGCAGGGGTGTGAACCGGCCAACATTCGCCCTGGTGCCGACATGTCCCGGCCCACCCGGTGGCGAGTGCGCGCCGCCCGGGTTCGCAGCGGCATCGGCCGGGCCCACGCTGCCGGGTGATCGGCTCCTCTGCATGAGGGCCCGTGTGGTGGCCGGCTCGGCCGGGACCGGCTTCCGTCGCGGCCCGTCGCCCGTGTCGGCCCCGGCCCCGGTGGAGTGCGGAGCGACCACGGGCCCCCGCCCCCGTACCCGCCGGCCGGCCACCGGTCCGGCGTCCGCCGCCCTGCCGGTCCCGGCGCCCCTGCGACTGTCGGCCATAACGTCTTCGGGCCGCCCCGGCAGCCAGTCCCGCCCGGTCCGGTCCGGGGCGCCGGACCGCCCCCCGACCCGGCGCCCGGCGCAGTCCCGGTCACGGCACCGCGCCCGCGACACCCGCCAGGCCCGCGCCCGACCGCCACACCCGCCCCGCCGCGGCACCCGCCGCACCGCCCGCCGGGCCCCGCCGGCGCCGCGCGGGTGAACACGCCACGCGCGGACCGTGCCGTTCACCCGCAATTCGCGCCCATGACGCCCGCAGGTGTCAGCCTCGCCCCTGGGGCAACCGGGAGATCATCGAGGAACGGGGTACGGGCATGGAGAGCGGACCGGCCATCTTCGCCGGCGCGGCCTTCGCGCTGTTCGGAGCGGGGCTGCTGCTGTGGACCGGGACACGCGCGCTGCACCGGGCGCCGGTCGCGCACGGCGTGAACCCGGCGGCGGCGATCACGTTCGCGGCCTCGATGGGAGCGGCGTTCGTGATCCTCGGCATGTGGTGCTTCGGCCGCGTCTGACAGCACCCCGGAATCGGGGGCTCCGGGACTTGAGGGGAGTCCGGGCGGCAGGAATGCCCGGACTCGGGTTACCGTTCGAGTGGCCGTTGCGGTCTTTTGCCGTTTGACACGGGGGCGGGTTGTACCGTCACACTCCGCAGCGACAGCAGCGTAAGCAGCGTCAGAGCACGGCGTCACGTCACAGCAGTGCGCAGTGCGCCAGCAGTGCTCGCGGTGGGACCACACCGCGCGGCACGCGCCACCGAGCGTCGACCGGAGAGAAGAGCGAAGTTGTCCCCGACCAGCGAGACCGCACAGGGCGGCCGCCGACTCGTCATCGTCGAGTCGCCTGCCAAGGCGAAGACGATCAAGGGGTACCTCGGCCCCGGCTACGTCGTCGAGGCGAGCGTCGGGCACATCCGCGACCTCCCCAACGGCGCCGCCGAGGTGCCCGAGAAGTACACCGGCGAGGTGCGCCGCCTCGGCGTGGACGTCGAGCACGACTTCCAGCCCATCTACGTCGTCAACGCCGACAAGAAGGCCCAGGTCAAGAAGCTCAAGGAGCAGCTGGCCGAGTCCGACGAACTCTTCCTCGCCACCGATGAGGACCGCGAGGGCGAGGCCATCGCCTGGCACCTGCTGGAAGTCCTCAAGCCCAAGGTCCCGGTCCACCGGATGGTCTTCCACGAGATCACCAAGGACGCCATCCGGGCCGCCGTCGCCAACCCGCGCGAGCTGAACAAGCGCATGGTCGACGCCCAGGAGACCCGCCGCATCCTCGACCGCCTGTACGGCTACGAGGTCTCGCCGGTCCTGTGGAAGAAGGTCATGCCCCGGCTGTCCGCCGGCCGGGTGCAGTCCGTCGCCACCCGCCTCGTCGTCGAGCGGGAGCGCGAGCGCGTCGCCTTCCGCTCCGCCGAGTACTGGGACCTGACCGGCACGTTCGCCACCGGCCGCACCGGTGACGCCTCCGACCCGTCGAACCTCGTCGCCCGCCTGGCCACCGTCGACGGCCGCCGCGTCGCCCAGGGCCGCGACTTCGGCTCGGACGGGCGGCTGAAGGCGTCCTCCGGCCAGGTGCTGCACCTCGGTGAGGCCGACGCCCGCGCCCTCGCCGCCGCGCTCGCCGACACCTCGTTCAGCGTCCGCTCCGTCGAGTCGAAGCCGTACCGCCGCTCGCCGTACGCGCCCTTCCGCACCACCACCCTCCAGCAGGAGGCCAGCCGCAAGCTCGGCTTCGGTGCCAAGGCGACCATGCAGATCGCGCAGAAGCTGTACGAGAACGGCTTCATCACGTACATGCGTACGGACTCGACCACCCTGTCCGAGACCGCCGTCTCGGCGGCCCGGGCGCAGGTCACGCAGCTGTACGGCGCCGACTACCTGCCCGCCGCGCCCCGCGTGTACGCCGGCAAGGTCAAGAACGCGCAGGAGGCGCACGAGGCGATCCGCCCCTCGGGTGATCGTTTCCGCACCCCCGCCGAGACGGGTCTGACCGGCGACCAGTTCAGGTTGTACGAGCTGATCTGGAAGCGGACCGTCGCCTCCCAGATGAAGGACGCCGTCGGGAACTCCGTCACCGTCAAGATCGGTGGCCGCGCCGCTGACGGCCGGGACGCCGAGTTCTCCGCGTCCGGCAAGACGATCACCTTCCACGGCTTCATGAAGGCGTACGTCGAAGGCGCCGACGACCCGAACGCGGAGCTGGACGACCGCGAGCGCCGGCTGCCGCAGGTCGCCGAGGGCGACGCGCTGACCGCCGAGGAGATCACGGCGGACGGCCACGCCACCAAGCCGCCGGCCCGCTACACCGAGGCCTCGCTGGTCAAGGAGCTGGAAGAGCGCGAGATCGGTCGCCCCTCGACGTACGCGTCGATCATCGGCACGATCCTCGACCGCGGCTACGTCTTCAAGAAGGGCACGGCCCTCGTCCCGTCCTTCCTCTCCTTCGCCGTCGTCAACCTGCTGGAGAAGCACTTCGGCCGGCTCGTCGACTACGACTTCACGGCCAGGATGGAGGACGACCTCGACCGCATCGCGCGCGGCGAGGCGCAGGCCGTGCCGTGGCTGAAGCGCTTCTACTTCGGCGAGGGCGACGGCGCCGCCGGGCGCGCCGCCGAGGCCGGCAACGGCGACGGCGACCACCTCGGCGGCCTGAAGGAACTGGTCACCGACCTGGGCGCGATCGACGCCCGCGAGATCTCCTCCTTCCCCGTCGGCAACGACATCGTGCTGCGCGTCGGCCGCTACGGCCCGTACATCGAGCGCGGCGAGAAGGACGCGGAGGGCCACCAGCGGGCCGACGTCCCGGAGGACCTGGCGCCCGACGAGCTGACCGTCGAGCTCGCGGAGGAGCTGCTGGCCAAGCCGAGCGGCGACTTCGAGCTGGGTACCGACCCGGCGACCGGTCACCAGATCGTCGCCAAGGACGGGCGCTACGGCCCGTACGTCACGGAGATCCTCCCCGAGGGCACCCCGAAGACCGGCAAGAACGCGGTGAAGCCGCGTACCGCATCCCTCTTCAAGTCGATGGCCCTGGACACGGTGACCCTCGAGGACGCGCTGCGCCTGATGTCGCTTCCGCGCGTGGTGGGCACCGACGCCGAGGGCGTCGAGATCACCGCGCAGAACGGCCGGTACGGCCCGTACCTGAAGAAGGGCACCGACTCGCGCTCGCTGGAGAACGAGGAGCAGCTCTTCACGATCACGCTGGACGAGGCGCTGGCGATCTACGCCCAGCCGAAGCAGCGTGGCCGCGCGGCCGCCAAGCCCCCGCTGAAGGAGCTGGGCACGGACCCGGTCAGCGAGCGCCCGGTGGTGGTGAAGGACGGCCGGTTCGGCCCGTACGTCACGGACGGCGAGACGAACGCGACCCTGCGGACCGGCGACAGCGTGGAGACGATCACGCCGGAGCGCGGGTACGAGCTGCTGGCGGAGAAGCGGGCGAAGGCCCCGGCGAAGAAGACGGCCAAGAAGGCGCCGGCCAAGAAGGCGCCGGCGAAGAAGACGGCCGCCAAGAAGACCACCACGGCCAAGAAGACGGCCGCGAAGAAGACGACCACCGCGAAGAAGACGACGGCCAAGAAGACGGCCGCCGCGTCGAAGGCCCCGTCCGAGGACTGACCGGGCCGCGGGGCCGGGGCTCCGGACCTCCGGGAAAGCCGCTCCCGGAGCGGGAAGCCGGGGCTCCGGGCCGCTGCCAGCAGTTTCTCCGGACGGGGACGACTGGGTGTCACTCCGTCCGGATAGGCTGAGGGGATGACGCGAGCCGAGCAGCCAACGGTCTTGAGCCCCACCTCGGACTCCGACGCCGCACTTGCCGCGGACTCCCGCGAGCGCGCCGTACGGGCCCTGTTGCGCAACCCGCCGCTGAAGCGGTTGTGGAGCGCGCAGCTCGTCGGCGGCATCGGCGACGCCCTCGCCCTGCTCGTCCTGGTACTCCTGGCACTGCAGGCGGCGGTCGTCGAGGGCGCCTTCGGCGGCGGGTACCGGGGCGCGGCCTTCGCGGTCGCGGCGGTGTTCGGGGCGCGGATCCTGTCCACGCTCCTCTTCGGTGCCGTCCTGCTCGGTCCGCTGACGACGCTCACCGGCCCCAAGGGCCCCCTGGACCGACGCTGGACCATGGTCGGCGCCGACGGCCTCAGGGTCGCGCTGCTGGTCGTCGCGCCGCTGTGGATCGACTGGACACCCGGTGCGGCCCTCGCGTTCCTGCTGGGCACGGTGTTCGTGGCGGGTGTCGCCGAGCGCTTCTGGACCGTCGCCAGGGAGGGCGCGGCCCCCGCGCTGCTGCCGGCCCCGCCCCCGGAGGGCGCCATCGTGCGGCCCCTGCCGGACCGCATGGACGCGCTGCGGCGCCTGTCCCTGCGTACGGCCTTCGCCGCGATCCCCGCCGCCGCCGCCGCGCTCCTCGTCGCCACGCTGATCGGCAACCTGCTGGGAGCGGGCATCGACTGGTTCTCCGGCCACCAGGCGGCCCTCGGCTCGTACGTGGCGGCCGGACTGTTCGCCGCGTCCGTCTCCGTCCTGTACTTCCTGGAACTGCCCGACGCCCAGACCCCGCGCCCCCGCTCCCCGCTGGAGGGCCTGCGCCGCCCCTCGACCGGAACCGGCGTCGACAAGGGCCGTACGGGAGCGATACCGCTGCTCGTCCTCGCCTGCGCGGCCGTGGCCGCAGCCGTCGCCTCCGCCACCGCCGTCGCCGTCCTGCACGCCAGGGACCTCGGTGGCGGCCCGGTCGCGTTCGCGCTCCTCGTGCTGGCGCTGATCGGTGGCACGGGCCTCGGCATCCGCCGCGCCCCGTCGGTGCTGCCCGCCCTCTCCCGCCGCCGCATGCTGGCGCTGGCGACCGCCGTCACGGGCGTCGCGCTGCTCGCCCTCGGCCTGGTGCCCGACACGGCGACCGTGCTCTTCCTCGCGCTCGGCGCGGGCTTCACGGCCGGTGTCGCCGCCAATACCGGACACACGCTGCTGGACCAGGAGACCGAGGAGTTCCGGCGGCCTCGGCTCACCGAGCACCTCCACGCCGTCGTGCGGGTCTCCATCGCGCTCGGCGCGCTCGCCGCCCCGCTGCTCGCTGCCGCCATCGGCCCGCACCGGCTCGCCGGCGGCGACTTCGTCTTCGCCCACGGCGGCGCGGCGTTCACACTCATGCTGGTCGGCGCCCTGCTGCTGCCCGTCGCGGCACTCGTCCTGGCCAAGACGGACGACCGCTCCGGCGTGCCGCTGCGCCGCGACCTCCAGGACGCGCTGCGCGGCGGCGACCCCGTCCAGGCCCCGTCGAAGACCGGTTTCTTCATCGCCCTGGAGGGCGGCGACGGGGCCGGCAAGTCCACGCAGGTGGAGGCGCTGGCCGAGTGGATCAGGGCCAAGGGCCACGAGGTGGTCGTCACCCGCGAGCCCGGAGCCACCCCCGTCGGCAAGCGGCTGCGCTCGATCCTCCTCGACGTGTCCAGCGCCGGCCTGTCCAACCGCGCGGAGGCCCTGCTGTACGCCGCCGACCGCGCCGAGCACGTCGACTCGCTGGTCCGCCCGGCCCTGGAGCGCGGCGCGATCGTCATCTCCGACCGGTACATCGATTCGTCCGTGGCGTACCAGGGCGCCGGCCGTGACCTGTCCCCGACGGAGATCGCCCGTATGTCGCGCTGGGCGACCAGCGGCCTCGTCCCGCACCTGACCGTCCTGCTGGACGTCTCGCCGGAGACCGCGCGGGAGCGGTTCACGGAGGCGCCGGACCGGCTGGAGTCGGAGCCAGCGGAGTTCCACCGGCGCGTACGGGCGGGCTTCCTCGCCCTCGCGGCGGCCGACCCCGGCCGGTACCTGGTGGTGGACGCGGGCCAGGCGCCGGAGACGGTCACCACCGTCGTGCGCCACCGGCTGGACCAGATGCTGCCGCTCTCCGAGGCCGAGGTGCGGGCCATGGAGGCGGCGCGCAAGGCGGCCGAGGAGGAGGCCCGGCGCAAGGCCGAGGAAGAGGCGGCGCGCAAGGCCGAGGAGGAGCGCCTGGAGCGCGAGCGGCAGGAACAGCTCGCCAAGCTGCGCGCCGAGGAGGAGGAGCGCAAGCGCCGCGAGGAGGAAGAGGCGCGGCAGCGCGAGGCGGAGCGGCAGGCCGAGGAGGCCAGGCGGCGGGCGGAGGAGGCACGCCGGCTCGCCGAGGAGGAGCGGCGGCGCCGCGAGGCCGAGGAGAGGGCGCGCCGCGAGGAGCAGGAGCGGCTGCGCCGGCTCAAGGAGGAGCAGGAGCGGCTGAGGGCCGAGGCGGAGGCGCGGCGCCTGGAGAAGCAGCGCAAGGCCGAGGAGGCCCTGCTGCGCGCCGAGGAGGCGCGGAAGCTCGCGGAGGCGGCGGCCGCGGCCTCGGCGGCCGCGTCGGTGGCGGCGTCCGCCGTGGAGACGACGGTGCCCACACCGGTCGTCCACCCGGACCAGGAGACCCAGGAGGTCCCGATGCCGCGCGTCAACATGCGCAAGGACGACGAGGACACCGCCCTCTTGCCGCGCGTGCGGGACGCGGGCCCGGCCGACGACGAGACCACCGTTCTGCGAGCGGTACGCGACACCGGCCCGGCCGCCGACGAGACGGCCGTCCTCCCGCCGGTACGCGACACCGGCCCGGCCGCCGCCGGGCCCGCCGACGCCGAGGAGACCGCCGTCCTGCCGCCCGTCCGGGACGGAGGCCCCGCCGACCGCGTGCCACCGGGCTACTTCCGGGACGAGGAGACCGGGCCGGAGCGGACCCGGGAGCTGCCGCAGGTCGACGAGCGGGGCAGGCCCCGGCGCCGCTCGGACTGGGCGGAGGAGACCCCGCTGGACGACCTGCCGACCCTCGCCGACGAACTGCTCGGCCCGCACGACGACGAGGACCACGGGCGCGGCGGCGGCCCCCGCCGCTGACGGCCCCGCCGCAGGACGCCCCCGCGGACCCGCGCCCCCGCGGACACGCTGATCCGCGCTGCCGCGCCCCCGCGGGACCGGCGGCGTTCGCGGCGGCGTTGTCAGACCCCTCCCGCACAATGGGAAACCGGATCCACCGGACCGAAACGCAAGCAGGAAGGCGGTGACCCATGCCCGTGTGGGACGACCTGGTCGGCCAGGACCGTATCCGGGAGCAGCTCCGGGCCGCCGCGCGAGACGCCGACGCGCTCGTCACCGCCGACGCGGGCGGCATCGCGCCGCCCGAGGCGTCACAGATGACGCACGCGTGGCTGTTCACCGGCCCGCCCGGCTCCGGGCGCACCACCGCCGCCCGGGCGTTCGCCGCCGCCCTCCAGTGCGTCAGCCCCGACCGGGCGCTGGGCGGCGAACCGGGCTGCGGGTTCTGCGACAGCTGCCACACGGCCCTGGTCGGCACCCACGCGGACGTCTCGACGGTCGCCGCCGTGGGCACCCAGATCCTGGTCGACGACATGCGCGACACCGTCCGCAAGTCGTTCACGTCCCCGGCGAACGGGCGCTGGCAGGTCATCCTCGTCGAGGACGCCGAGCGGCTGAACGAGAAGTCGGCCAACGCCGTGCTGAAGGCCGTGGAGGAACCCGCCCCCCGCACGGTGTGGCTCCTGTGCGCCCCGTCCATCGAGGACGTCCTGCCCACCATCCGCTCCCGCTGCCGCCACCTCACCCTGCGCACCCCGCCGGTCGAGGCCGTCGCCGACGTACTGATCCGGCGCGACGGCATCGAGCCGGACGCCGCGTACGCCGCCGCCCGTGCCACCCAGGGGCACATCGACCACGCCCGCCGCCTCGCCACCGACGAGCGCGCCCGGGCCCGCCGGGCCACGGTCCTCAAGCTGCCCCTGCGCGTCGAGGACATCGGCGGCTGCCTCAAGGCGGCCCAGGAGCTGATCGACGCCGCGTCGGAGGACGCCAAGGAGGTCGCCGAGGGCACCGACACCAAGGAGACCGAGGAGCTGAAGGCCGCACTCGGCGGCACCCCCGGCGGGCGGATGCCGCGCGGCACGGCGGGGGCGATGAAGGAGCTGGAGGACAAGCAGAAGCGCCGCCGGACCCGTACGCAGCGCGACAGCCTGGACCTGGCCCTCGGCGAGCTGACCAGCTTCTACCGCGACGTCCTGGCCCTCCAGCTCGGCTCGGCCACCGCCCTCGCCAACGAGGACGTGCGGGACGCGCTGGACCGGGTGGCCCGCGCGTCCACACCCGAGGGGACACTGCGCCGGATCGAGGCGGTGCTCGCCTGCCGCGAGGCCCTGGACCGCAACGTCGCGCCTCTGCTCGCGGTGGAGGCCATGACCATGGCCCTGCGCGCGGGGTAACCCGTCCGGGTAGTCGCGGGCACACCGCGTGAGCGGGCGGCTACGCTCCGGGTATGGAATCAAGCCGTCTGCTCCGCACGTCCGCCGTCACCCTCTCCGTCTTCGGCCTGCTCCTCGCGGGCTGTACGGAAGCGGGTACGACACCGGCCGCCTCCGCCCCGGCCCCACCCTCGGCCGCCTCGGCCGAGCAGCTCAAGGCGTACTACGGCCAGCGGCTGACCTGGCGCGCGTGCGGCGTCCCCGGCTTCGAGTGCGCCACGATGAGGGCGCCGCTCGACTACGCCGACCCGGACGGGGAGCAGATCAAGCTGGCCGTGTCCCGGATCAGGGCCACCGGCCCCGGCAAGCGGCTCGGCTCGCTGCTGGTCAACCCGGGCGGCCCGGGCGGCTCGGCGGTCGGCTACCTCCAGGGGTACGCGGGCGTCGGCTACCCCGCCCCGGTCCGCGCCCGCTACGACATGGTCGCCGTCGACCCGCGCGGCGTGGCCCGCAGCGAGCCCGTCCGGTGCCTGGACGGCCCGCAGATGGACGCCTACACGCAGGTGGACCAGACGCCCGACGACAAGGGGGAGACCACCCGCCTCGCCGCCTCCTTCAAGAACTTCGCCGCCGGCTGCCGCAAGCGCTCCGGCCGGATCCTGCCGCACGTCTCCACGGTCGAGTCCGCCCGCGACATGGACATCCTCCGCGCGGTGCTCGGCGACGCACGGCTGCACTTCGTCGGCGCCTCCTACGGAACGTTCCTCGGTGCCACGTACGCCGAGCTCTTCCCCACCCGCACCGGCAGGCTCGTGCTGGACGGGGCGATGGACCCGTCGCTGCCCACGGCCGAGCTCAACCGCGACCAGACGGCCGGCTTCGAGACGGCCTTCCGGTCCTTCGCCGCGGACTGCGTCGCGCAGTCGGACTGCCCGCTGGGCACCGAATCCCCGGCCGCCGCGGCCGGCCGCCTCAAGGCGTTCTTCGCCCGGCTCGACACCGACCCGGTCCCGACCGGCGAGAGCCGTCCCCTCGGCGAGGCCCTGGCCACCACGGGCGTGATCGCCGCCATGTACGACGAGTCCGCCTGGCCGCGGCTGCGCGAGGCCCTCACCCGGGCGATGGACGGCGAGGGCTCCGCCCTGCTGGCCCTCGCCGACAGCTACTACGAGCGCGAGGACGACGGCACGTACTCGAACCTGATGTACGCCAACGCCGCCGTGAACTGCCTCGACCAGCCGCCCGCCTTCACCGGCCCCGCCCAGGCCGCCGCCGCGGTCCCGTCCTTCGAGAAGGCGTCGCCCGTCTTCGGCAAGGGCCTGGCCTGGGCGTCCCTGAACTGCGCCTACTGGCCGACCAAGGCCACCGGCACCGCCCACCGCATCCAGGCGGACGGCGCCGCGCCCATCGTCGTCGTCGGCACCACCCGCGACCCGGCCACCCCCTACAAGTGGGCGAAGTCACTCGCGGCCCAGCTCTCCTCCGGCACTCTGCTCACCTACGACGGCGACGGCCACACCGCGTACGGGCGCGGCAGCGACTGCGTCGACACCGCGATCAACACCTACCTGCTGGACGGCACGGTCCCCCCGCCCGGAAAGCGCTGCCGCTGACGCGTGTGCGAGGCACCCCCCGGACCTGTGTAGACTTGTCCCCGCTGCTGCACCCCCCGTGGGATCGCAGGGCGTGCCGCCTTAGCTCAGTTGGCCAGAGCAACGCACTCGTAATGCGTAGGTCTCGGGTTCGAATCCCGAAGGCGGCTCGGAATTACCCCAGGACTCACTCGCCGTGACCTGGGGTTTTTTCATGCCCCGACGAGACGGGGGCGGAACGCGATGATCTTCGCACCCTCATGTGAGGCCGTCGTGAGGCCATCCTGCTCGTTGGCCTGCTCGACCGCCCTCTGTGCGGGCAGTCGAGCCGCCCCGCGCGGGACCATGGCGGCTGTCGCCTCGGCAGCCTCGGCGGCGGCCTTGGGCATGACCGACTGATAGATGTCCCGGGTGATCCGGCTGTCGCTGTGTCCGAGGGTCTCGGACACGATCTTGACGTCGACGCCGGCGGCGAGCATGAGCGAGGCGGCGACGTGCCGCAGATCGTGCAGCCGGATCGGCGGCAGTCCGGAGAGGTCGACGAGCCGCTCGAACTGGTCGGTCAGCCAACCGGGGTGAATCCGCTCGCCGTCCTCCTGGGTGAACATCCGGCCCGACTCGATCCACGCGGGCCCCCACTGGCAGCGCTCGGCGGCCTGCTTGGTCCGGTGCGCGTCGAGCACTTCGGCGGTGTACTCGTCGATCGAGAACACGCGCTCGCCGCTGTCGGTCTTGGGCAGGCTCTCTATGACCTCCCATCCGTCCTGTACGAGCTGTGTAGCAATGGTCATAGTGCGGCTTGCTGCCGAGTAGTCGGCCCACCGGACGCCGCACGCCTCGCCGCGCCGCAGACCCCGGAACGTGATCAGGTGGAACAGCGGCAGCAGTCGGTGCTTCGACTCGGCGAGGAAGTCGAGGAACTGTCCGGCCTGCTCCGGTGTCCAGACCATGACCGCCGAGGGGCGCTCGCCCGTCCGCACCCATGCGTCGACCCGCTCGGGCGTCCACACCATGGCCTTGGGCCGCTTGGCCGGGGTGAGTTCGACGTACGAAGCGGGGTTGAAGGTGATCGCCCCGCGTGCGATGGCGGTGTTCAGCGCGGCCCGCAGCGTGTCGCGGACGTGCTTCTGAGTCGACGGCCCGGTGATCCGGCGGAACGGCGGCATCGCCGCAATGGCTTCCTTGAGGAACTTCCGGCGGCCGCGGTTTTCGACTCCCTTCCAAGGGATCGTTTTCAGCTCGTCGAGCGCCGCGCGGCGCTGCATGTTCGCGTCGTGGATGTCGGCGTTCGCCTCGGCGATCCCGGCGAACATCTCGTCGAGGTGCTGCACCGTGAGGCGGTCGAGGCGGATGTGCCCGATCCTCGGTTTCAGGTGGCACCTGATGTCGACCTCGTACCGGGTCTCACCGCTCTTGCGGAGCGCCTTCTTACCGGCGAGCCACGCGTCGAGCCACTCGGCGACCGTCATGTGCTGAGTCAGAGACTGCCCGGTCGCGAAACGACGCTTCGTCTCGTCGTAGTCCGGGATGTCCTCGCCACTCGCCGACACCGTTTCGAGCAAGTCGGCGATGCGGCGGCGTCCCTCGGGGTCGGACTTCTTGTCGGCGATGTCCAACAGCGCCGCAAGCGCGTTGATGTCCGTCTGCGCGTCGCCCTTGGTCTTGTATCCGCTGCGACGGAAGCGGCGTCGGGTGCCGTCCTCGCGGGGCGGCAGTTCCTGAACCAGGCTCCAAACGCCGTGCGTTCGCTGCGACAGCTTCTTGCACGCTGCGCCGAGCTGCTTGTCGGTCTTCGGATCACGGCATCCGCAGCGCTTGGTGATCGTTCCGTTCATCTCGTCCTATTCCTCTGCTGTGACTGAGTCGGGGCTGTCGAGCATGTCGAGCCCCCTCATGTCCTCGATCAGGTGACGTCGTAGAGCGGGGACCTTGAGCCCCGCGCGCACCATGTCGGCGATGTGGCGTGCGAGTTCTTCGAGGCGGTGCAGGTAGTCGGTCTCTGCGTCGGCATCACCTCCCTTCGCTTGGTTGGTCTCGGTGCGCAGATATGCCCTGTGGACGGCTGCGCGCCGCCGCTCGAACTCGGGGTACAGCGACGCCGGATAGGCCGCTGTGGCCCACGCTGCGGCCCACGTCTGCCCGGTTCCGGCGACCTGCCGGGAGTCGGCGACGTACCGGCCATCGATCGGGCCGTCGAGCGTCGGTGTCGCCTCGCCGGTCATCCACTGCCACACCGTGTACGGGTCGCGCGGGTCGGCGGCCGGGACGGTCGGCACCGTCTCCTCGCTCCCGAGGGGGAGCAGCAGGAGCAGTGGGGGAGTGGCGAGGGCGAGGCCGAGCACGAGCAGATCGTCGACGGTCACCGGACGGCGTTTCCTGCCCCCGCCGCCGGTCCGGCCGGTCTCGATACTGACGATCACGGCGTACGTGAGGTCGGGGCGCCCGAGGCGGGCGCACTCGGCGGCGAGGTCATCGCGGTTCATGCCGAGGCGCTCGCGATGTCGGCGGATCTGTGCGGCGATAACGTCGCCCGCTGTCTGGTGACTGTGCATATTGCAAAGCTAGCTTTGTTGGTTGCAAATCGCCAGTCTTGATCGTACGTTGCTGATCTAGGCACTGATTCGGCACCAATGGGCCGACGTGCACACCGATGTCACAGGGGGCCGCTGATGAGCACCACAGAACAGGGGATGACACACGACGAGCTGATGATGCTTCCCGTCGCCATCCCGTTGGAGACGGCCAACAGGGCGTTGCACCTCGGCCGCACGACCGGCTACCACCTTGCCCGGACGGGTCGGTACCCCGTGCGAGTCCTGCGCCACGGGCGGGCGTACAAGGTGTCGCGCTACGACCTGCACCGGCACCTCGGCGTCGAGGTGCCCGTCGAGCCGCCGACCGGCCCCGAGGACTAGATGCGGCTACGGCGAGGCCCCGCCCGGAGCGTTCCGGGCGGGGCCTGCTGCTGTTCAGAGTCCCCGGCGTCTGATGTGCTCGGCCGGGGCCGGGGCAGGGGTGCAATGCGGGGCGCAGTCTGGGCAGGCCGACACCGTCAAGGGGCCGCCGCTCGGGCGCCCGACGGACCACACGGGCGTGGGGGCGTCTGTCTCTCGGTGGCAGCGGCAGCAGACCGCGCTCACGACGTGACCTCGGCGGGGATCAGCGCACCCGGGTAGCTGTACGTGTAGTCCATCCCGGCCTGTGCGAACGCAGCCGCGCGGCGTCGTTCGCGCCGCCATTCTTCCTCGGTGCTCGGCGGGGGGAATCCGGCGACGTACGGCCGGACGGCGGGCAGCTCGTCCTCGAACGGCAGGCTGCGCTCTGTGACGTGCTGCGGCTGCGGGGTTTCCCATGGCGCGAGCCAGATGGAAGGGGAGAGGTCGGCGTGCACCCGGGGCGGAGGGACGTAGGCGGCGGAGTGCCGGCCGGGGTTCTTCGCGGTGGGGTCGAGCAGTAGCAGTAAGGCGCTGCCTCCCAGCAGCAAAAGCAGGAAGGGCAGTAGGGCGATAAAGTCGCGCATGTCGTCAGCTCCTCGATAGCTGTTGACGAGCCCCGGTGGCCGGTGACGCGGCTGCTGGGGCTTCTTCGTGGCATCGACGGTAGCCAACTTGTCTACCCTCGTCTACCTACGTCTGCCAACGTATGGGGACGTGGCTCAACATGGCCTGTTGTCTACTCTTCATGGCATGAGCGAGCGCGAGATCGATCACGAGTCCGAGACCCCGGTCTACGTGCAGATTGCTGCCTACGTGATCGCGGACATCGAGAGAGGCGAGATCCCGGTCGGGCGGCGCATCCCGTCCGAATCGGCTCTCGTGCAGCGTTACGGAGTCGCGCGAGAGACAGCGCGAGCGGCTGTTCGCCACCTGCGGGATAAGGGGTACGTCCGCACTGTGCCGCAGCGAGGGAGCTTCGTCATCGATCGCTCGGAGACTGGTGCAGAGAGTTGACCGCCGCCCGTCACCACCGCCCCTCGCGGGCAGGTGGTGACGGGGGCGACGCTTACTCGGGGAGGGCCCAGCTCGGCCCATCGGGGGAACCGAGCCACACCCGTTGATCGCCGGGGGTCACGGTGACACCGAAACCCGTAGGCGGCGGGGAGTCGGCGGCGTGCCACAGGCTGACGGCCTCTTCGAGGTCATCCCACAGGGCGCACGGCCCCCCTGCCGCACGGTCCATACGCCGTCCCCTTGGTCTGTGAGAACGGCGAAGGACTCGTTCTCGGCGTCCAGAATGTACGTGCGGTCGGTGCCGCTGTCGTCCCGCATGGTGAAGTGCCGCGCGTTCGGCATGATGATCTGCGCCAGGAATCCACTGTCCGGCATGGACAGCAGCTCGCGCCCGAGCTGGGTCTCGCGGGTCTTCCCTTCGTCCGGTGCGGGGATCATGCCCATGCTCGTCGGGGCCGCCTGCTGCCGCGCGATCATGAAGTGCGGGTCAGCAGCGATGAAGGGGCCTTCCGCCCGACCTTCCCCGTCCACCGTGAGTCGGACGAGCCCGAGTGAGCGCATCCATCCCCGAAGCGTGGTCACGATCAGGCCGCCGGGCTGGGTCTGGTCGACCCATGCCGACGGCACGCTGCGGACGCCGTAGGTCGCGATCGTCCGGTCGTAGGGAGCGGGGCCGGCGTAACCGCGTTGGCCGTCGCCGGTCAAGAGCCGCGGGTAGTAGCCACAGTTCGCGAGCGCGATCCGGGCCCGGTCGGCGACGTCCGGATCTGTCTCGACCGACGTCACGTTCTTGTCGCCGAGGCGGTGGCACAGGAGGGCGGTCGAATACCCGGTGCCGGTGCCCAGTTCGAGCACGGTCATGTCGTCGTGAACGTCGAGGTCTTCCAACATGCTGACGACGAGCGAGGGCAGCGTCGAGGATGACGTCGGGCTCGCGTTGCTGACGGGCTTGGGGGCGCTCCAGTCGAGTGGGCGCCCGTCGAACTGCGTGACGAGCGTCTGGTCGCTGTAGGCGATCGTCAGCCACTCGCCGACCCCTACCAGTTCGGCACTGATCGGCGTCCAAGCCGTCGCCCCCGGGTCGAGGTTCTCCGCGTAGAACGCGCGGAGAAACTCGTGTCGGGGTACGTCCTCGACGGCCGCCCGCCACTGGGGGGAGCGCAGCGAGTCGCTGGCGGCGAGTTGACGGGCGAGCTGCTGCCGCAGATGCGCGGCGCGGGTGTTGAGGTCATCGGGTGGCATCTGTTCCTCGTTCCAGAAGATCAGCCAGGGCCGCAGTCATAGGTAGGCCCGTGTGCGGTTCCATCCACGCCCATTGGCCCGACGGGTTGCACTCGATGAATGTCCACTCGTCACGAGTCAGGGCGAAGTCGAAAGCGCCGAAGACGAGCCCGAAGTGCCGAAGGTACGCGAAGATCGCGCGCTCGACGTCGGGCGGTGTCGGGATGACGCTGTACGTATGGGTGGTGTAGTCCGTACGCCAGTCGAGCAGGTCGCAGTCGATGCGGACGGCGAAGATGCGTTCCCCGACGACCGTCACTCGAACGTCGGCGTCCTTCTCGACGCGTGCTTGGAACAGGTGCATGGTGCCTGCGACGGCGTCGTCTATCTCGTCGGCGGCGACCTCGGCGACCGTGACGGTCTGAGAGACGCCGTCGCGTAGGTAGAGGGGGACGGACAGCGGCTTGTAGATCACCGGTCCGTGTTCCTTGGCGAACGTCCGTGCGTCTTCGGCCCGGCTCGTGATGAGCGTGGGCGGGAGGTTGAACCCACTCGCCGCAGCCGCGGCGAGGCCGGCCGGTTTGTACTCGGCATCGCCGATGCGGTTCGGGTGGTTGACGTACAGGCAGTCGGGGAGGGACACGAGCACACCGCCGAGCCCGTAACGGGCCTGTGCCACGGCGAACCGTGCGTCTTGCTCGTCGAGGTGGGGGAACACGAACCCGGACGGTCGCCGGTAGTACAGGGACCGCACGGCGCCGAGCTCGGCGACGCGAGAGGGCGTCGCCACGCTTCCATGCCACCGCGCCAGTTCCCCGCCGATGCGAGCGGAACACGACAGCGTGGCGGGGAAGTCACCGGAGTCGAACCGCACGACCGGGACACCCCGGTCGTGCAGCTCGGCGATCACGAGATCTGCGGTCGGGTCCTCAAGGTTGGTGACGACGACGACCGGTCGATGCTCTTGTGTCACTGGTCGGTGTCGTTCCCGGTGTCCGTGTCACCGCTGCCCGCGTTGCCGTCGGGCGAGGTACCGGTCGACGGGTTGGTGCCGCTGCTGGTGCCGTGCCCGGGGGACATGACCAGGACGCCGGCGGCGCTGAGGTAGCGGCCGGTCTGCGTGACCGGGTCGAGGTCGACACGGGCGTGCTCGCGCACGTCGGTGGCCGGGTATGCCGCCATTCGGCGCAGGCCCCACGGGGCCGGGGTGGGGTGCCCCTGCGGCAACGGCGTGCCGGTCGGGAATCGGTCGGCGTAGTTGAACATCGCGGTCCTTCCGTTCAAGGGGTGGATGGTGTCTTGCGATGGAGCCCCGCCCCCACCGATCGAGTGAATGAGCGTCCGGCAGAGGCGGGAGTCTGGTGTCTCAGCAGCCGTTACGGCCGTCGGCGGGCGAACGTCGTTCCCCACATGACTTGGCCGCGGGCGAAGCTCGCGCGCAGATGTGTCTCGGTCGCCGCCGAGTCGGCGGTGAGCGAAAGGGGAGCGGTCACCAGGCACACGCGGCACAGTCCGCCATGCCCGACCAGTGCCAACCATTCCGGCGACGGAGAGGGCAGCGTCATGACGTACCGGTCGTGTCCGTAGTCCAGGGTGGCGCGCCCTCGGCGGATTACAAGCCGCGCGCCGATGACGGGTGGCGCTTCGTCTCCCGAACCGAGGTGCAACGCCACGGCGAGGCGCCGCATACCGTCCTCGACGGTCTCGGCCGCTTCGTTCGCTCGCCGGGGGCCGGGGTGCGTGATGAGCAGTTGGGCCAGGTCGAAGCTGTCGATGCTGCGAATGCCGGTCTCCGCTGCAACGGTCGCGATGAAGCCGGGGCCCGGAGGGACGTCGAGGCCGACGCGCTCGGTCTGTTCCATGCCTCACGTCCCTTTGGATTGGGGCGGTGGTTCTGGACAGGTGGTGCACCGCCCCCGCGCCCGGGGGGAGCCGTTGAGTGGCGCGGGAGCGGGGGACTAGAGGGGGCTCCGCCACCGTCGGGGTATGCGATGGCGTCCCGCCCCCGCCGGGGCATAGGCGCGCCGGCCGGCAGGGGCGGGGAGTTGAGATGGTCTGCTGGCTCGCAGGGGGTACGCGCGTACGGAGTACACGGCGTCGTAGTCAGTGACGTCGAGCGTGTAGACGTCGCCAGAGGCGAGGACGTGCAGCGCGTGCTCGTACCGCTCGTCGTCGTCCGCCCACGCGAGCAGCTCGCCGTCGGGCCTCGGGCCGACCGAGTCGGCGGGGACAAGCAAGACCGACCACAGATGTGGGACGGACGGGTCCGGGGCGAGCAGCCGCGCGAGGCGATGCGCCTCGGCGCGCATCCATCGAGCGGCGAGACGGGGCGAGGCAGCTCGGTGATACGCGATGGTGATTTCATGGCTGCCGGACAGACCTCGGGCATTGACTTCACAGCCGTAGGCGGCGGCGCTCCTCAACACGCGTGGGCGGCTCGGCGGGCGGTGCATTGTGACGGGCGCGGTCATTGCCCGAGCCCTCGCGCCTTCTCTCGGTGCCCGAGGATCTGGTCGAGTTGCAAGTGACACAGCTCGACTTCTGCCGGGCTGAGGATGAGCAGCGACTCGGAGGTTCCCCCGTCTGCGTGGTGGACCGTTACCGGTAACGCTGCCTGCTGCGCTCGGTGGTCGTAAACGACGTCGCGACGTTGCGGGGTGACGTGGGTGATCGGAACGGCGACGGGGCGCAGGGTGGTGCCGTCGGCGCTCGCCCTCCAGTCACCCCCGCCGCCGGGCAGGCGCAGGTGGTACGACCTTGCGCTGTCGCTCGGTAACGCGACCACGACTCCGATCTGCCCAGCCTTTGCGAGGTCGAGCGCGAGGTCACCGAGTCGAGGATGAAACGGGGCGCCGGCGCTCAACTCAACGCCACGGGCAGGGAGTTGCTTCGAGGACTGTTCGGCCATGCCCCGAAGCTAGGAGGGAGCTACGGGACGAATATGAACCGGAGGAATATCGCCCTCATCCGTCGAGGTGAAAGCGGTCTGACATGCGACGGAGCTTCTCACGGGTAGAAGCCCGTTCGGCGTAGACGATGCTGCGCAAGGTTGACCGGGCGATGGGATGGTTGCGGATGAGTTGCGGGGCGATGCGCTCGGCGGTTTCCAGTTCCTGCAATGCCTTGTCGCGGTTGCCGTCCCACAGCCATGCACGCGCAAGGTCCATGTGGTGGTGACCCTGGCGGGAGTTGGGGAGCGCGGCGACCAAGTCCCTAGAGGTACGTCGGTTTATAGTCAGGGCCTTGCGCTGTTCGCCCATTTCGAGGGCGACGCTGATCGCGTGAATCTGCACGTTGCCGGGTGAGAACGTGAGCGAGTGCCGGTCGTAGACGGGCGGTCCGACGTACGCGCTCAAGCGTTCGGCGGCCGTTCTCGCGTGACCGACTCGTTCCTCGGCCTCTGCCTTGCGATTACCCCGAGCTGCGGAGACTGCGGCCCGCAGTTGCAGCGAGCCCCAGGCACGCATCGCGAGCGGCTCCCCCTGATCGAATCCCTGTTGAACGCTGGCAATTGCCCGATCCGAGAGGGCGATGGCGTCCGCCCAATCTGCGGTTGCCCACATATCCCAGACACGCATCCAGTCCGCGACCGCCGGCATGACGGAGTCACCAGAGAGCCGGGCCGACCATGTCGCCCGCTCGCAAGACATGGCGACCAACTCGGGGTGTCCGAGGGCGTGCGCGGCGGTGTGCGCAAACTTGCAGCACACGGCGTAGATCGCGAACGCTTCCTCGCGCTCATGGCCGGTCGAGATCTCGGCGAGGGCGCGCGCCTCCCGGAACATGTCCGGCAGAACCTGCATGATCGCTACGTTCGCCGCAGCGTCGCGCAGCCGGTGCAGACGCGTTGTTTCTTGCCAGAGCTGACGCGACGGCCGAGGGGTTCCGTCAAATACCGGGGCGAGGTCGTAGCGGCGCAGCTCGCGCAGGATGGATGAAGCGGCCACCTGCCATTGGTTCTCGTCCGGCGAGCTGTTGTACGGGCGGCCGATCAGGTCGTTGGGATGTACGTGCAGCTCTGCGGCAACCTGATTAAGCAGGCCGACGCGATCGAGCTCGATATGGCCGCGCTCCATCTTGGACACCCATCCCTGAGTCTTCCCCAGAGCGGCAGCGAGATCGGCCTGCGGCATCCCCAGACGGAGCCGGGCGCGTCGGACGCGGCGACCGATCTCCTCGGCTTCCTCCAACATCAACGCGCCCCCCATGCAGTGAGGCGCCGGCGGCGTCCTTGCGTTCGGCGAGGCATCCGTGCTCCATCCGTCGGGCTCATACCCACGAAGGTACCGAGCGGCCACGCTGAGTGTGGAGTGCTACAGGTCAGGAAGTGCCCGGAAACGACAACGGCGCCCCCTGCATCCGACCTCGGCCGGGTGCAGGGGGCGCGGTGCGTTCAGCGGGTGGCGGTCTGCCAGAGGGTGAGAGCGAGGCCGATTACGGCGACCAGAGCGAGGACGCTCGGGAGGGGCCAACGGTTCTTTTCGAGAGCGTCGAGCCTGCTCTCGTGATCGGCGAGGCGGGCGTCGGTCTGGTCGGATCGCTGCACGAGCAGGGCGAGCGAGCCGTCGAGGCGGGCGAACCCTGCCTCGACGACGCCGCGCAGCCTTTCGAGTTCGAGGGCGACGTCGCCCGGAGTTGGATCGGTCACCGGCGCCCGTCCTGGTCGTGGTCGAGGGCGAGCAGCTCGTCGTCGCGGTTGGGGGCAGTGCGCAGCCACGACGGAAGCAGGAACTGCACGCCGGGGAGCGCCATCACCCGAGCCGTGCCGCCGGCGACGGCGAGCGCCGCGGCGACCCACGGCAGGGTGGCCGGGATGCCGGAAGCGTCGACGATCGCGGGGAGCAGGACGGCCAGGGCGAGAGCGGTCTGCACGATAGTGCGCAGCGTCCGGCGGGAAGCGTCGGTCATACGGGATTCCTCTCTTGAAAAACGGGACGCCCCGCCCATGAGCGGGCGGGGCGAGGGGTGAGTGATCAGACCTTGGGGACCTTGAGGGCGTCCCAGCTCTTGCGACCGGGCCACCCGTCGGCGTCCGTGCCCCGGTAACCGAGGCGCTGCTGCCACCGGGCGTAGCTGAGCCGATCGGCCTCGGTCCACTGCGGGCCGGGGCCCTCGCGGTACACGGCGACGCCCTCGGCGACAAGTCGGCGGCCCATGGCCGTCACGATCGACGAGCGCGGGTTGCGCCTGAACCAGTCGACGCCCGGGAACGGCTCGTACTTCGGGGCGGGCGAACCAGTGCCGCCCCCACCACCCGGGCGCGGGGCGCCTCGCTGGACCCATGAGTACAGGGGGCCGCCGGGGCAGGCGGTCGGGTGCCCGTCGCGGTGGCCCTTGATCTCGTCGCCAGCGTCGCCGTCGCGGCGCAGCCACTCGACGGCGTCGCGCAGCCCGGCGAGCTGCGCGTCGGTCGGCTCGGTCAGTCCCGAGCTGCCGAGCAGCGCACACACGGCGTAGTGGCCGGCGTTCAGTGCAGCCGTGCCGTTGGCGGCGGTCTTGCGGTGCACGCCGCGGCCCTCGAACACGTAGCCGTGCGGGCAGACGAGCGCGCTGTACGCGATGTCGCTGTAGTCCTCTTCGTCGTTGGCGAGGTGGCTCGCCTGTATCGCGCGGACGCGCGGGGCGCACTCGTCGTGCGCGTCGGGGCGGCCGAGCGAGACGGGCACGTGCGTGCCCTCATAGTGGATCTTCACGCCGTTGGTGCCGCTGATGTGGGTGAGCTTGTAGCGGGACGGGCGGGCACCCCACTGGGCGCGGGTGACGAACTTCAAAGGGCCCTCCGGGCATAGAAAAAGCCCCGGCCGTCGGGCGCGGGGCGTCGGGAAGTGGGGGCGGACGATCAGGCGAGCGCCGCCCAGAAACGGTTAGATCCGTTCTCCATCGAGGCGAGGGTGAGCGAGGCGGGGGCGGTCGCGCCACCGGTCGCGTACGAGCCGAACCGGCGGACGGCGGTCAGGCCGAAGACGTTCGGCGGCGAGCCGAAACTCGACTCGGCGACGAGCATCATCGGGCCGTCGCCGGTCGAGGTGTTGTACTGGAATCGCCACGCCACGTAGTAGAGACCGGCGGCGGCGGAGTAGGCGGCGGTCAGGGGAACCGAGACGGTCGCCCCGCCGCTGTTGTGGACTTCGGCGGGCTCGGCCCCGGCGGTCGACAGGTCGGCGGTCTGCGCGACCCGTGTCCCCGAAGCGTTGTAGAGCGCGGCCCACGAGCCGGTGGTGAGACCGCCGGCGTACCCGCCGAAGTGCCACGCGATCTTGGTCACCGATGCGGCCGACCGTAGATAGACGGCGGTGACCCGGATCGGGCCCGACCCGGGGTAGAGCGGGGCGGAGTGTCCGAGGGCGGGATCGAACGCCCACGTCAGCAGACCGAGGTCGCTCGGTCGGAACTCACCGCCGCTTGCGTCCACGTAGGACTTCCGCACGAGGTGGCTGTCGGCGGTCGGCGCGGCCGAGGTCGACGGCACGCTGCTGAACGTCTTGGCCCCCGCCACGGTCTGTGTGCCGGTCAGCAGGACAGCGGTTCCGGCCGCCTCGGCGCCGACGTCGACGGCGGCCAGGGCGACGGCGCCGGTCTTGCCCGCGACCGAGGTCACGGGGACGCCCGACGGCTGCACGTACCGAGCGTCGGCCGCGGCCAGGTCGAGCGCGCCGACGTCCGAGGCGGCAAGCACGACCACACCGGTCTTGCCGTTGACCGAGTCGACCGCGCCGCCGCCCGAGATCGGCGGGAGCTGAGCGGCGGGCACCTTCCCGTCGGGGCCGAGGGTGGCGACGCCCCCCGCCGCCCCGGCGGCGCTCGTGGCGATGGCCCCGACGTCGGCGGCGCTCAGCACGACCGCAGCCGCGCTCTTGCCGTTGACCGACTGGACGACGCCCGGCGCCCCTGTGGCACCGGTCGCCCCGGGGTCGCCCTTGTCTCCCTTCGGCCCCCTGAGATTCCCGATCGGGCTTCCCCACCCCGAGGCGCTCCGCTGCCACATGTCGCCCGAGTCCGTCCTGATCAGCAGATCACCGGGCTTGGTGCTCGTCGAGGGCGTCGTCGTGTTGTTGACGTAGATCGCCGCGCCCCGGACGTCGCCGCCGAGCTGCGCCCACGCGCCGGCCGTCTTCTGCCATGTCGAGACGGTCGTCGAGGTGACCCCGAGGAACACGGTCGTCTCGTAGCGCACGTACAGGTCGCCGTCGACGCCGAGGGCGACGCCGGGCGCGGCGGTGCCGCTGTAGATCAGCGAGCCGGGGGCACCGGTCGGCCCGCGCTCGCCCTGCGGCCCCGGTACGCCGACGTAGTTCGGTTTCGCGGGGTCGGTCGGGGCGATGTCGGCGAGGTCGACCTCGGGCTGCGCCCGGGGCAACAGCACGCTGTACGTACGGCCCACGGGGATTCCCGCGAGCTGCTCGGTCACGATGTACGCCCACCCGGACGGGTCCATGTCGGGGGAGTCGGTGGCGGGCAGGGTCACCTCGAACGCGCCTTGTGCGTCGAGCTGCACGGTCACCGGGCCGCCGAGGATGACGTCGGCCTGCGGGAAAGTCAGTTGGGCCGGGGCACGGAAGACGATCGCCCCGGACAGCGGGACGCCGTTCGGGGCGAGGAAGCGACCGCGTACGGTCACGGTGGGGATGATGTCAGGAAGCATCGGCCGGGGTGTCCTCCTTCGGCGGGGACTGCGGGAAAGGCGGGGGCTGCACCGGGAGGTCGACGCCATGCTCGGGCTCGACGGTGTCGCCGGCGGCCGTGGCAGTGAACGCCCGTGCGACGGCGACGGCTTGCACCGGCGGCTCGGGGATCTCGTCGCGCGAGTAGGTGCGGCGGGTGAACCCGCCGAGACAGGACACGCGCACGCCGTCGACGCCTGCCCTTTGGCGGCCCTGAATCCGGATGAACACGAGCTGCTCGAAATCGGCGCGGTCGAGCGGGAACGTGTACCAAGCGGTCTTGGTCGTCAAGCCGCTTGAGCCGGCGGGCGCGGCGATGGAATCGGTCTTGATGTCTGTCCAGTTCGCCTCACTGGCGAGCCGGTACTGCACCTTGATCTCACACGTCGCACCGGGCGCGGCCGAGAATTCGAGGAGCAGCGAGGCGACGGGGTTGTGAGCCTGGATCGACGCGAACCAGCAGTTCACGAACGAGCTCGTCGTGATGACTTCGTTCGCGGGCGGGAGCGGCTGAAACGGCATGGGCAGCGCCGGTGAGCCGATGCCTCGGCCCGACGTGGTGTCGTCGCTGAGCACCTGATGTCCGGTGCGGTCCCAGATGCTGACTGCCTGCGTTCCGGCGCCGCCGAGGCTGGCGTCGGGGAACGCGCGGACGCTGAACGCCGTGGTGCCGTCCTCGCGCTGCATGATGACGCCCTGCTGCTTGCTCCCGTCGGGGTGGTTCCACCAGTCGGAGAAAGCGCCGACACCGAACAAGCCGGTGCCGTCCGGGGCGAGGACTTCCAGCGAGCCGCCTTCGGCGATGACGACTCTTCCGTTCGAGATTTCGTCCATGCGGGGGCGCATCTGCGCCCGGCCGCGTAGCTGCCGTACCTCGCGCTCAAGCGCGCTGATCCGGTCGAGCAGATCCTGCGGGACGAAAGGCACTAAGGGACCTCCAAGAACAACTTGGCCGTCTCGGGACGGCCTCGCTCGGGCGGGGTGACGGCGACGCCCACGACGCGGTACCGGGCGTCGAGGGCGTCGGGGTGCCACAGGTCGCGGATGCGGAGCCGGATCGTCGAGCCGAGCAGGGCGGGCGTGATCGCTCCGCCGAGCAGCACCTCGACCTCGGGGATCTGCACGGGCGTGCGGGCCGCCGTCCAGTCAGCGCGGGCGTGGGCGTCGAGCGTGGTCTGCCGCTCGACGGTGGTGTGATCGCTCGACCCGTCGAGGCGCGGCCAACCGGCGGTGAGGTCGTCGTCGTCGACCAGGACAGGTGACATGAGCGGGAACGAGTCCGCAGCCTGATTCCTGTTGATGGTCGCGCCCCGCGACTGCCACACGTTCGCTTTCGTGGTGGCGTCGACGGGCCACGTGTAGGTGAGCACCGGACCGGGGTGGTCGAGGACGATGTCGGACGCCCCCGCGCGAATGACAGGGTGCCCGAGTTGCAGCCGTTTGACCCGTCGGCCGTCGCTGTCGCGGTAGCTCGCGATCCGCCACTCGAACCCGTTCTCGGTGGCGGCCAGGTCGTCGAGCAGACCGCCGACGCTCGGCAGGTCGTAACGCAGATACGTGCGGTCGCGGGTGACCCCGGACGTGTGCGTGTCGTACGTGATCCTGATGTCGCCGCCCTTGGCGTTCTGGGCGTAGTCGACGAGATCCCGCACGATGTCGAACTGGTCGACACCCTCGGCGACGTGCGTCGCGTACAGGTACCGGCGGTAGAGGTAGCTTTCCCACCCCCCGACTTGGATCTGCGCGCCGAGCCGGCCGCGGCTGTCGCTGGCGAGGGCGAGCGTCCACAGGATGCCGCCCCACCACAGATCGCGACCGCGCTCGACCCACACGCCGGTACGCCCCGGGACCAGGGCGCGACGGGCCCGTTCGGCGATGGCGCGGTTCGGGATCGGGACCGTGCCGGTCATGCGGCCGGTCTTGCCGATGTAGTCGTCAAGGGACATGCCCTGTACGGGCAGGGAGTCGAGTACCTGATCGTCGCGCAGATCGCACAGGAGCAGGCGGTAGTTCGTCGCCGTCACGCCGGTCCGATCCACTGCAAGGCGAGCTTGCTGTAGCTGCCGGGCACGTTGGTAACGACCTTGGGGGAAACGGGGCGGCCCGGCCCGTGACATGAGAAGGGCCGTGCGGGTTGGGTGAGTTGTGATGCTTACCTGGGCCCGCACGGCCTGCTCCCATCCTGCCC
>NZ_JBWKJV010000048.1:0-27326 GCF_056432045.1 Streptomyces sp. NPDC045701
GTCCTACGGCCGGATACCAGACGTGACGACCGCACCCCATGATCCCGAACCCGCTGGCGCAGCATCAACCGAGCACTGAATTAGCCACCAGGGTCATCCGCTCCCAGAAAATCGTCAACCGCATGTTTCGAGTATCCCGCTCCTGAGAGTGCAGCCCTGTGTACGGCGGTCGCTGAAAGCCCTTTCCGCTCTACGGTCGGCGCATGACTGATACTCCCCTCTCGCGTGCCGGGCACTTCATCTGGCTGACCGCCCGCGTGCTCGAACAGCGCCGCTTCGCCCACCACTTCCTGGGCGGTGGCGCCGACCCCGTGGAGGCGGCGCTGACCGCGTACCTCAACGAGGACGGGGGGTACGGACACGCGCTGGAACCCGACCTGCGCGGGCCCGTCAGCCAGCCGCTGCACACCGCGCACGCGCTGCGGGTGCTGGACTCCATCGGCCGCTGCGGCGGACAGCGGGTGGAACGCGTCTGCCGCTACCTGACGGGGGTGTCCACCCCGGAGGGGGCCCTTCCGGCGCTCCACCCCTCCATCCGGGGGTATCCGGCCGCTCCGTTCCTGCCGGTCACGGACGACCCGCCGGGCGACCTGCTGGCCACCGGCCCGGTGGCCGGACTGCTCCACCGCAACCAGGTGTGGCACGCGTGGCTGTTCCGCGCCACGGACTTCTGCTGGGCCGCCGTGGACGGGCTGGAGGGGACCCACCCGTACGAGGTCCAGGCCGCCGTCGCGTTCCTCGACGGCGTTCCGGACCGGGCCCGCGCGGAGGCCGCAGCGGAACGGCTCGGCCGTCTGGTGCGGGACCAGCGGCTGGTGGTGCTGGACCCGCGGCGCGTGGACGACCACCCGGTCGCCCCGGGGTACGCGCCCGGAGAGCACCACTTCCCGCACGACTACGCGCGCGTGCCGGGCTCCCTCGCCCGGCGCTGGTTCACGGACGAGGAGATGTCCCGTTCCCTGGACCACCTCGCGGCCGAGCAGGACGAGGACGGCGGCTGGCCGGTCAGGTGGCGGCAGTGGGCTCCCGGTACGGCCCTGGAGTGGCGCCCGATCGTCACGATCGAGGCGCTGCGCGCGCTGAGGGCGCACGGCCGGCCAATCGGCGGCTGAGGCGCCACCGCCCGACGGCCGCCCCTCGGGGCCGCCCGTCCCCGCTCAGCCGCCGAGGGCCCGTACCCCGGCCGTCACCGCGACGGCCGCGGCGACCACGACCAGGAAGGGGGCGCGCAGGACCAGGGCGAGCGCGGCGGCGGCGAGCCCGGCGCCCCGGGCGTCCACGACCAGTGCGCCGTCGCCGCCGAAGGTCTGCTGGGCGGTCAGCGCGGCCAGGAGGGCCACGGGCAGCAGCGCCGAGAGCCGCTGCACGAGCGGCCGCTCCAGCGCCCCCGCCGGTACCAGCAGCCCGATCAGCTTGAGGAGGTAGCAGCCGGCGGCGGTCAGCCCTATGGCGAGCCAGACGGTCATCGGTCCGTCCCCTTCCCGGTACGGCCGGCCCGGCGGCCCTCGAACCACAGGACGACGGGTGCGGCGAGCGCCGCGACCAGCACCGGTACCCCCGCGGGCAGCACCGGCAGGAAGCCGAGGCCGAGGACGACGGCGATACCGCCGACCGCCCGTTCGGTGGCCGTCCGCAGCATGGGGGCCAGCAGGGCGAGGAAGACGGCCGGTCCGGCGGCGTCCAGTCCCCACGCGTCCGTGTCGCCGATGGCCTCGGCGCCCAGGGCCCCGAGGAGGGTGGTCAGGTTCCACAGCACGTACAGGGTGAGCCCGGTGACGGTGAAACCGACGCGGGCGGCCCGCCGGTCCGGCTGCGCCAGTGACACGGCCGCCGTCTCGTCGATGACCCAGTGGGCGGCCAGCGGCCGTACGGAGCGCGGCAGGGCGAGGAGCTGCGAGAGCCGCAGCCCGTAGAAGGCGTTGCGGGTGCCGAGGAAGAAGGCGCCCGCGGCGGCGGTGAACGGGTTGCCGCCGGCCGCCAGCGCCCCGACGAGGGCGAACTGCGAGGCGCCGGTGAAGACCAGCAGGCTGAGCGCGCAGGTCTGGAGCAGGCTCAGCCCCGCCCCGGCCGAGGTCACGCCGAAGGCGAAACCGGAGAGCCCGACGGCCACGCCGACGCCGAGCGCGTCACGGACGACCGCGCGGTCGGGACGGCCGGCGGCCTCGGCGACGGGCCCGGTCTCGGGTATGGGGCGCGGGGACGGGGGCCCGGATGCGGGCGCTGCTGGTGGTGCTGTTCGTTCTGCCACGGCGGTGACGTTACGAGCCGGACGGCTGCCCCGTCTTGTACGTTCTTGCGCGCTCCCGCTGGTACGCGCCCGGCGGCACTCCGACGATCCGCGTGAAGTGGCGGTTGAGGTGCGGCTGGTCGGTGAACCCGACCGTCACGGCGGCGGCGGCCGGCGCCGTACCGGATTCCAGCAGGCGGCGGGCGGTGCGTACGCGCGCGTTGGTCAGCCAGGTGTGCGGGGGCATGCCGTAGGCGGCCTTGAAGGCACGGATCAGGGCGAACGGGCTGGTGCCGAGCTCCCCGGCGAGGTGTTCCAGCGACGGCGGGTCGGCCATGCGCTGCTGGAGGAGCTCTCTGGCCAGGGCGGCCGTACGGGCCCCGGCGGCGAGCGGCTCGCGCCGCGGCATCGGCCGGCCGTGGCGGCGCAGCAGCCGGGCGACGGCCACCCGCAGGAGGCTGTCGGCGGCGAGCGCGTTGCCCTCCTCCGCGGCCCGGTGGACGGCACGGACGAGCTGGGCGGTGTCCTCGTCCTCCACGATGGTCTCGGCGAAGCCGACGGTGCCGCGCAGGGTCGTCTCCTCCCGCGCGATCGAGGCGACGAGGGCGGTCGACGGGTAGAGGGTCGCGTACGACCAGCCTTCCGGCACTCCGGCGTGGGCGGAGTGCGGCACCTCCGGGTTGATCATGACGACGGTGCCGGGGCGGGCCCGGATGGTCCCCTCGGGCATGACCACGTCCTCCACGCCGCGCCGCACCGCGCCCAGGACGTAGCCCTCGTGGCTGTGCCGGGTGAAGGAGTGGCGTACGTAGCGGGCGCGCAGCAGGTCGAGCCCGGGCACACCGGGGTACTGCCAGTGCCTGGCCCACTCGCCTTCCCGCCCGTCGTGCCGCCCGCTCGCCATGCCCCCATTCTGCGTCGGGCGGCACGCCCCCGGTCCGGGTGTCCGGGGCGTGGACGGCCCCGGGCACGGCGCCGCGCCGGATTGTCAGTGGTGGGGTGCACGATGGGGGGCATGGCCAGGACTGCGCTCGACTCCTTCTCCCCCGCGACCCGCGGCTGGTTCACGGGGGCCTTCAGCGCGCCCACCGCGGCCCAGGAGGGCGCCTGGCGTGCGATCGGGGAGGGCGCGGACGTCCTGGTGGTCGCGCCGACCGGGTCCGGCAAGACACTGGCCGCGTTCCTCGCCTCGCTGGACCGGCTCGCGTCCACCCCGCCGCCCGCCGAGCCCAAGAAGCGCTGTCGTGTGCTGTACGTGTCCCCGCTCAAGGCCCTGGCCGTCGACGTGGAGCGCAACCTGCGCAGCCCGCTGACCGGCATCCGCCAGGAGTCCGTCCGCCTGGGTCTGCCCGAGCCGGACGTGCGGGTGGGCATCCGCTCGGGCGACACCCCGGCCGCCGAGCGCCGCTCGCTCGCCACCAGGCCGCCGGACATCCTGATCACCACACCCGAGTCGCTGTTCCTGATGCTCACCTCCGCCGCGCGGGACGCGCTGTCCGGCGTCGAGACGGTGATCCTGGACGAGGTGCACGCGGTGGCGGGCACCAAGCGGGGCGCCCATCTGGCGCTGTCCCTGGAGCGGCTCGACGAGCTGCTGCCGCGCCCGGCCCGCCGCATCGGCCTGTCCGCGACCGTGCGCCCGGTGGACGAGGTGGCCCGGTACCTGTCGCCGCAGCGCAGGGTGGAGATCGTCCAGCCCGCCTCCGGCAAGGAGTTCGACCTGTCCGTGGTCGTCCCGGTCGAGGACCTGGGCGAGCTGGGAGGGTCGCCCGCGAAGGACACCGACCAGGCGGAGCGGCCGTCGATCTGGCCGCACGTGGAGGAGCGGATCGCCGACCTCGTCCAGGCGCACCGTTCGACGATCGTCTTCGCCAACTCCCGGCGGCTGGCCGAGCGGCTGTGCAACCGGCTCAACGAGATCGCCTACGAGCGGGCCACGGGGGAGTCGCTCCCCGAGGACCGGTCGCCCGCCGAGCTGATGGCTCAGTCCGGCGCCGCGCGGGGCGCCCCGCCGCTGCTGGCACGGGCACACCACGGTTCGGTGTCCAAAGAACAGCGGGCCCTGGTGGAGGAGGATCTCAAGGCGGGCCGCCTGCCGGCCGTGGTCGCCACCTCCAGTCTGGAGCTGGGCATCGACATGGGCGCGGTGGACCTGGTCGTCCAGGTCGAGTCGCCGCCGTCGGTGGCCTCCGGCCTCCAGCGCGTCGGACGCGCGGGCCACCAGGTGGGCGCCGTGTCCACGGGCGTGGTGTTCCCCAAGTACCGGGGCGACCTGGTGCAGGCGGCCGTCGTCACCGAGCGGATGCGCTCCGGTTCCATCGAGTCGATGCGGATCCCGTCCAACCCGCTGGACGTGCTCGCCCAGCAGCTGGTCGCCATGGTGGCCCTGGACACCTGGCAGTTCGACGACCTGCTGGCCCTGGTCCGGCGGGCCGCGCCGTTCTCGTCCCTGCCCGAGTCGGCGTTCACCGCCGTGCTGGACATGCTCGCCGGGCGGTACCCGTCCGACGCGTTCGCGGAGCTGCGCCCGCGTGTGGTGTGGGACCGCGTGACCGGCGCGGTGACCGGCAGGCCGGGCGCGCAGCGTCTCGCCGTCACCTCCGGCGGCACGATCCCCGACCGGGGCCTGTTCGGGGTGTTCCTGGCGGGCTCCGACCCCAAGAAGGGCGGCGGCCGGGTCGGTGAGCTCGACGAGGAGATGGTGTACGAGTCGCGGGTCGGCGACGTGTTCACCCTCGGCACCTCGTCGTGGCGCATCGAGGACATCACGCGTGACCGGGTGCTGGTCTCCCCCGCCCCCGGGGTGCCCGGCCGCCTCCCGTTCTGGAAGGGCGACCAGCTGGGCCGCCCGCTGGAGCTGGGCCGCGCGGTGGGCGCCTTCCTGCGCGAGGTGGGGTCGCTGGCACCGGACGACGCGCGGGCGCGGCTGCTGGCGGCGGGCCTGGACGCCTGGGCGGCGGACAACGTCCTGGCGTACCTGGACGAGCAGCGCCAGGCCTGCGGCCATGTGCCCGACGACCGGACCATCCTGGTGGAGCGGTTCCGCGACGAGCTGGGCGACTGGCGGGTGGTGGTGCACTCGCCGTTCGGCGCGCAGGTGCACGCCCCGTGGGCGCTGGCCCTGGGTGCCCGGCTCACCGAGCGGTACGGCATGGACGCCCAGGTGATGCACGCCGACGACGGCATCGTGCTGCGGCTGCCCGACGCGGACCTGATGGGCCTGGACCTGCTCGACCAGGAGCCGGTCGCCCCGGGCCGGGATTACGACGACGACAAGGCGCCGGTGAGCGCCGCCGACGTCCTGTTCGACAAGGGCGAGGTCGACCAGATCGTCACCGACCAGGTCGGCGGTTCGGCGCTGTTCGCCTCCCGGTTCCGCGAGTGCGCGGCCCGCGCCCTGCTGCTGCCGCGCCGCAGTCCGGGCAGGCGCACCCCCTTGTGGCAGCAGCGGCAGCGCGCCGCGCAGCTGCTCCAGGTGGCGAGCGAGTTCGGCTCGTTCCCCATCGTCCTGGAAGCGGTCCGGGAATGCCTCCAGGACGTCTTCGACGTCCCCGGCCTCAGGGAGCTGATGGGTGACATCGAGTCCCGCCGCGTCCGGCTGGTCGAGATCACCACCCCCGAGCCGTCCCCCTTCGCCCGCTCGCTCCTCTTCGGGTACGTGGCGCAGTTCCTGTACGAGGGCGACTCCCCGCTCGCCGAGCGGCGGGCCGCCGCGCTGTCGCTGGACTCCCGGCTGCTGTCCGAGCTGCTGGGGCAGGCGGAGCTGCGCGAGCTGCTCGACGCGGAGGTGCTGGCCGAGCTGGAGGGCGAGCTCCAGTGGCGCACCGAGGACCGGCGGGTCAAGGACGAGGAGGGCGTGGCCGACCTGCTGCGGATCCTGGGCCCGCTCACCGGCGCCGAGCTCGTCGAGCGCGGCGCCGACCCGGAGTGGCCGCGGCACCTGGCGAGGACCCGCCGGGCGATCCAGGTGCGTATCGCGGGCGCCGACCACTGGGCGGCCGTCGAGGACGCGGGCCGACTGCGCGACGCCCTGGGCACGGCCCTCCCGGTCGGTGTCCCCGAGGCGTTCACCGAACCGGTCAAGGACCCGCTCGGCGATCTCCTCGCGCGGTTCGCGCGCACCCACGGCCCCTTCACCTCCGCCCAGGCCGCCGCCCGGTTCGGGCTCGGCTCGGCCGTCACCGACGGCGCCCTGCACCGCCTGGCCGCCGCCGGGCGCGTCGTCCAGGGCGAGTTCCACCCGTCCGGCATCGGCCAGGAGTGGTGCGACGCCGCCGTCCTGCGCCGGCTCCGCCGCCGCTCGCTCGCCGCCCTCCGGCACGAGCTGGAGCCGGTGCCGCCGACCGCTCTCGCCACCTTCCTGCCCCAGTGGCAGCATCTGGGCGGCAACAGCCTGCGCGGGATCGACGGCCTCGCCCGCGCCGTCGAACAACTGCAGGGCGCGCCCGTCCCCGCCTCCGCCCTCGAAAAGCTGGTCCTGCCCTCCCGCGTCGCCGGCTACGGCCCCGCCATGCTCGACGAGCTCACCACCACGGGCGAGGTCGTGTGGGCCGGGGCGGGAGCCCTGCCCGGCAAGGACGGCTGGGTCTCGCTGTACCTGGCCGATGCCGCGCCCCTGCTGCTCCCCCAGCCCCACCCGCTGGAGCTGACCGCCCTGCACGAATCGGTCCTGGCGACGCTCTCCGGCGGGTACGGCCTGTTCTTCCGCCAGATCGCCGACCAGGTCCGCGCCACCACCCACCCGGGCGCCACCGACCCCCAGCTGGCCGACGCGCTGTGGGACCTCGCCTGGTCGGGCCGGCTCACCAACGACACCCTGGCACCGCTGCGCTCCCTGCTCGGTTCGGGCCGTACGGCGGGCTCCACCGCCCACCGCGCCAAACGCACCGTCCCCCGTGGCCGGTACGGCGCCCTGACCGCGGCCGCCCGCACGGCCTCCCGCTCCGGACCGCCCACCGTCAGCGGCCGCTGGGCCCTCCTCCCGCCCCCGGAGCCCGAGCCCACCCACCGGGCGCACGCCCTGGCGCGCACCCTGCTGGACCGGCACGGCGTGGTCACGCGCGGCGCGGTGGCCGCCGAGGGCGTCGAGGGCGGCTTCTCGGCGACGTACCGCGTCCTGTCGGCCTTCGAGGACAGCGGCCAGGCTCGCCGCGGCTATGTCGTCGAGGGGCTCGGAGCCGCCCAGTTCGCCATGGACGGCGCCGTCGACCGGCTCCGCGCGGCGGCCAACGCCCGTGACCGCGCCGAGCCGGGTGCCGCCCCGCGCGCGGTCGTCCTCGCCGCCGCCGACCCGGCGAACGCGTACGGCGCCGCCCTGCCCTGGCCCGAGCCCCCCACCGGCGCCGGCCACAAACCCGGCCGCAAGGCGGGCGCCCTCGTCGTCCTCGTCGACGGCGAGCTCACGCTGTACATGGAGCGCGGAGGCAAGTCCGTGCTGTGCTGGCCCGCCGAACCGGACGACCCGGCCCTCCGGGCCGCCGCCGAGGCCCTCGCGGCAGCCGCCCGGGCGGGCTCACTCGGCACCGTCACGGTCGAGCGGATCAACGGCGGCGCGGCCCTGACCTCCCCCCTGTCCCGCTCCCTGGAAACGGCGGGCTTCCACGCGACACCCCGCGGCCTGCGCCTCCGCGCCTGACCCGGCACCGCCCCCGCCCTACCGGCGCGCCTTCCGCCGGGGCACACGCGCCCCGCGGCGCCCCCGCCCGGCCGTGCGTGTTCCGCGAGCACACCCGCGCCCGGCCCGTACCCCCGGCGCGTCCCGCATGATGGAGCCATGCCCGAAGGAGACACCATCTGGCTGACCGCCCGTCGCCTGCACACCGCCCTCGCGGGCAAGCTCCTGACGTGCTCGGACCTCCGTGTCCCACGTCTGGCCACCGTCGACATCACCGGACGGACCCTGCTCGACGTCACCCCGCGCGGCAAGCACCTCCTCACCCGCATCGAAGGCGGCCTCACCCTCCACTCCCACCTCCGGATGGACGGCTCCTGGCGCCTCTACACCCCGGGCCAACGCTGGAACGGCGGCCCCGACCACCAGATCCGGGCCGTCCTCGGAACCGACACCCACACCGCCGTCGGCTACCGCCTGCCCGTCCTGGAACTGATCCGCACGAGCGAGGAGCCGTCCGTCGTGGGTCATCTCGGACCCGACCTCCTCGGCCCGGACTGGGACGCCGAGGAGGCCGTACGCCGGGTGTGCGCCGATCCCGCCAGACCCCTCGGCGAGGCCCTTCTCGACCAGCGCAACCTGGCGGGCATCGGCAATGTCTACAAGTGCGAGCTGGCGTTCATGGCCCGGGTAACGCCCTGGCTCCCGGTCGGCGACCTCCCGCCGGGCGTCCCCGAGAAACTGATCGCGACTGCCCACCGCCTCCTGGAGGCGAACAAGGAGCGCTTCGACCGCCGGACCATCCTCACCACCGACCGCCCGGACCGGAAGCTCTACGTCTACAGCCGCAGGAACCACCCCTGTTACCGCTGCGGCACCCTCATCCGCCGCAAGGACGAAGTCGGCCGGGACCGGGTCTCCTACTGGTGCCCGGGCTGTCAGTCCGGGCCGGGCCCGGCCGGCCCTCGGCGCTGACGGACCGCCCGACGACGAACGTCCGGTGCCTTCGCCTTCACGACCGGCCAGGTCGTCCCGCGCGGGGGCGGTGGCGCAGCCACGCGGCGGCACCCCGTGCGACCCGGGACGGCGTACGCGTCGCCGTCGCGGAGACGGTACGGGCGGAGGCCACGTGGACGGGCAGCAGACTCAGGCCCCAACCGCCCGCCGCCACGGTCCCTTCCACGAGCCCGGCCTGACCGGGCGCCAGCGCCAGTCTCAGCACCGCCCACCACCACAGCCCGCCCAGCACCAGCACCACTGCGAGCGCCGGCAGCGGAACTCGTCGCCGTACCATGGCCGCCTCCTCCGGTCGACGCTAGACCGGGACGATCACATGACGGGAGGGCGTACCGATGCGCGCCTCCGGCGCACGCCGGGCGCTCGGCACACCCTCCCGTTCACGTCCGTTCCGTCCCCGCGCTCAATGCTCGGCGCTCGGCGGGATCACGGGTTGTCCGCCTGGCGGCTCTCCGCCTGGAACATCCACGCGTGCTTCTCGAGGTCCGCGGTGAGGGCGATCAGGATGTCCTGCGACACCGGGTCGGGCTTGTCGGTGGTCTCGATGCGCTCCCTCATGCGGCCGATCACCACGATGAGCGCCTCGACCATGATCCGTACCGCTTCATCGTCCTTGATCCAGCCGGTCGGCACGTTCTTGATGGCCGTGCTGGACGCGACCGTCGAAGCCCGTCCGTCCGGGGTGACGCCGAGAGCCGACGCGCGCTCCGCCATGACGTCGGAGTGCTGGCGGGCAGTGGCCACGACCTCGTCGAGCTGGAGGTGGATCGAGCGGAAACGCGGACCGACCACGTTCCAGTGCACCTGCTTGGCCACGAGGGACAGGTCCACGGCGTCGATCAACGCGCCCTGCAGGGCTTCGCCGACCACCTTCAGGTCGGCGTCGGACAGCGGGCTCTTGACGACAGACATTCCGAATCCTCCGTTCTCGGCGTGCGACGGGAGCGCACGCCCGACCACCATTGCACATACGACCTAAAACGGGCATTCGAGGTAGACGAAAGCCCCGGTCGGCCATTCGGGTACCCGACCGGGGCTCAGCCCAAAACGTGCACTCTCCAGGAGAGTCCTCACGCGCCCTCATGGCAGCTCTTCCGAGCGCCCTTGCGAGCGCTCACAGGACAGAACCGACGAAGAGGCCGCGACGAGAACGCTCAGGCGGCGACGACGCCCACCGCCTCCGCTGGTGCCTTGATGGTCACCCGCTCGGTCGGCACACCCGCCACCGACGTCACGGAGACAGAGTTGAGCATGGGGCGTACTGGTGCCGGCACCGACTCACTCGCCGCTGCCGATTCGGCCAGCTCAGCCAGCGAGAGCTCGTCGCTCACCTCTCGCATGAGCTCGGACATCCGTACGTCAAGCGCGTCGCAGATCGCGGAGAGCAGCTCGGAGGAAGCCTCCTTCTGCCCCCGCTCCACCTCGGAGAGATAGCCGAGCGAAACTCGGGCGGACGAGGAGACTTCGCGCAGAGTACGGCCCTGGCGCTGGCGCTGCCGACGCAGCACGTCACCCAACAGGCGACGGAGCAGAATCATCGGTGGCTCCCTCCTCGGACCGTGTAGCCGCATCCTTCACGCCCCACCGTACCGCCTCGCGCTGCGGCCGTGCGGGGAGCGATGACGTGTTCACTCAGGGCTGCAAACATCAGTTCCCCCCGTTCTGTTCCGTATCCTGTGCCCGCGCGTTGTCCGAGAGTTCGCCCACGAGCAGTTCCAGCACGCTCCGTACACTCTCTCTACGAATTTCCGCACGGTTGCCGTTCAATCGCAGTGCGGCGACTTTCCCCGCACCGAGAGGCCCGCCGACCGGCCCGCAGACGGCCACGTACACCGTCCCCACGGGCTGTCCGTCCTGCGGTTCCGGCCCCGCCACTCCGGTGGTCGCGAGGCCCCAGCCGGCCGCGAGCCGGTCCCGCACACCCGCGGCCATCTGGAGCGCGACGTCCGGGTCGACCGCTCCGCGCCGCTCCAGCAGGGCCCCGTCCACGCCGAGCAGGTCCCGCTTCAGCGTAGTCGCGTACGCCGTGACCGACCCCCGGAAGGACTTCGAGGCGCCGGGCACGGACGTCAGTTCCGCCGCCACCAGACCACCGGTCAGCGACTCGGCGACAGCGACCGTCTGGTCACTCTCCGCGAGGAGGGCCAGAGCGCGCGCTGCCGCCGTCATCGTCCCGGCTCCGTCCCGGAGCGCAGCCGCGCCCGTTCCGCGGCGAGCCCCTGGCGTCGCAGGACCACCGCCTGCCGCACGTAGTCGAGCCCGGTCACGACCGTCAGCACGACGGCCACCGCCATCACCCAAAAGCGTAGTGTGGCCAGCGGCCCGGTCAGTGCCAGAACGTACATTCCGACCGCCGTGCCCTGCGCCAGGGTCTTCATCTTGCCGCCACGACTGGCCGGAATGACTCCGTGCCGGATCACCCAGAACCGCATGAGGGTGATCCCCAGCTCACGGAAGAGGATCACTCCGGTCACCCACCAGGGCAGGTCGCCCAGGGCCGACAGACAGATGAGCCCGGACGCCATGATCGCCTTGTCGGCGATGGGGTCCGCGATCTTGCCGAAGTCCGTGACCAGGTTGTACGCGCGGGCCAGGTGGCCGTCGAAGATGTCGGTGATCATGGCGACGGCGAACGCCGCCCACGCCCAGGCACGCCATGCCGGGTCGTAGCCGCCGTCCTGGAGCAGCAGCACCACGAACGCCGGCACCAGCACCAGCCGCACCATGGTGAGGATGTTGGCGATGTTCCACAGGCTGGCCTGATTGACGGCCGCAGCTCCCAGCTTGCCGCCGGGCGCCGGCCTACCCGTACCGCCCGCAGCGGATGCCGGGGCTCCGGTCATCTGCCCGCCTCCTCAAGGCACTCCGCCACGAGGTCGACGCCGTCCGTGCCGACGACCTTGGCCGTGACCATGCGCCCGGGAACCAGGCCCTCGGCCGTCGTGAAGACCACCTGGCCGTCGGTCTCCGGCGCCTGGTGGGCGGCGCGCCCGACGGCGCCGTCCCCGTCCGGCGTCGCGTCCACCGACTCGACCAGCACCTCCAGGGTCTCGCCGAGCCGTTCCTCGGCGCGCTGGGCGGTCAGCTCCTCGGCGAGCCGCGACAGGTGCGCGAGCCGCTCGTCGACGACCTCCTGGTCGAGCTTGCCCTCGTAGCCGGCGGCTTCGGTGCCGTCCTCGTCCGAGTAGCCGAACACGCCGATGGCGTCGAGCCGGGCGTGCGTGATGAAGCGTTCCAGCTCCGCGAAGTCCTCTTCGCGCTCGCCGGGGAACCCGACGATGAAGTTGGACCGCACACCGGCCTGCGGGGCCTTGCCCCGGATGGTGTCCAGCAGCTCCAGGAACCGGTCGGTGTCCCCGAAGCGCCGCATCGCGCGCAGCACGTCGGGCGCCGAGTGCTGGAAGGAGAGATCGAAGTACGGGGCGACCTTCTCGGTCGACGTCAGCACGTCGATCAGCCCGGGCCGCATCTCGGCCGGCTGGAGGTAGCTGACCCGTACCCGCTCGATCCCGTCGACCGCCGCCAGCTCGGGCAGCAGCGTCTCCAGGAGCCGGATGTCGCCGAGGTCCTTGCCGTACGAGGTGTTGTTCTCGGAGACCAGCATGACCTCCTTCACGCCCTGCTCGGCCAGCCAGCGCGTCTCGCCCAGGACGTCGCTCGGGCGCCGGGACACGAACGAACCGCGGAAGGACGGGATGGCGCAGAACGAGCAGCGGCGGTCGCAGCCGGAAGCCAGCTTCACCGAGGCGACCGGGCTGGTGTCGAGCCGGCGGCGCAGCGGCGCGCGGGGCCCGGACGCCGGGGCCACGCCCTCGGGCAGGTCGGCCGGCGCGGGCGCGGGCTCCTGCGAGTGGCCCGGCAGGGCGACCTCTGCGGCGGCCTCCTGCCGCTGCACGGGGCTGAGGGGCAGCAGCTTGCGCCGGTCACGCGGGGTGTGGGCCTCCACGCTGCCGCCGCTCAGGATGGTCTGGAGGCGGCTGGAGATGTCGGCGTAGTCGTCGAAGCCGAGCACGCCGTCGGCCTCGGGCAGCGCCTCGGCGAGCTCCTTGCCGTACCGCTCGGCCATGCAGCCGACGGCGACGACGGCCTGGGTGCGGCCGTGGTCCTTGAGGTCATTGGCTTCGAGCAGGGCGTCGACGGAGTCCTTCTTGGCGGCCTCGACGAAGCCGCAGGTGTTGACGACCGCGACGTCCGCGTCGGCGGCTTCCTCGACGAGCTCCCAGCCGTCCGCTGCCAAGCGGCCTGCGAGCTCCTCCGAGTCCACCTCGTTACGGGCGCAGCCAAGAGTGACAAGGGCGACGGTACGGCGTTCGGGCATGGACTCAAGACTACTTCGTCCCAGCGACACCCCCGCCGCTCAGGGGTCCTGGCGGAGCCCGCCACGCCCGTCCCGCCGCCCGACCGGCACGTGCCCCCCCCGGCGCCCACCCGTGAAACCACCCGGCCCGGTGGTTCACCGCGCTCCCCCCCGCCCCCCGCCGAGCCGGACAAGACGATCCCCCGGGGCGGAAGCCCGCCCCGGGGGAAAATCACTCGCCGGTCCCGCCACGGCCCCCGCCCGGCCGGCCGTCATCCGACCTCGGGGTCGCCCTTCGTGTACGTGAGGCGCTCGACCTGGCCGGACTCGTACTCGTCCTCGATCTTCTTGCCGTTCACGAAGATCTCGATCGCCCCGGCGTTGCCGAGGATGAGGTCGAGCCGCTCGTCGTCCTGGAAGGTCTTGGAGTCGCCCTTGAGGAGCAGCCCGTCGAAGAGGAGCTTGCCGTCGCGCGCCTTGGCGGAGATCCAGCTCTTGTCGTCGATCGCGGTGAGCCTGACCGTCACCTTGTCCTTGGGCGCGGCGGCGATGGCGCTCTCCGACGGCGCGGGCGGCGGGGCGACCACCTTGGGCGGCTTGGGCTTGCCGGTGGCCTTGTGCGCCGGGGCCGGGCCCTCGGCGACGTGGTTGGTCCGGGAGCCGCCGCCCTCGCCGTTGAACAGGGTGAAGCCGACGAAGCCGATCACCGCGACGATCGCGGCGACCATGGCGGCGGTCCAGTTGGGCCGGCGCCGCTCGGGGCGGATGCGTTCGGCTTCGAACAGCGGCGCGGCGGGTGTCGGCGACGGACGGCCGCCGTGCTCGGCGTCGTACTGCCCGACCAGGGCCGAGGGGTCGAGACCGACCGCGCGGGCGAGCGTTCGGACATGGCCACGGGCGTACACGTCGCCGCCGCACCGCGAAAAGTCGTCCTCCTCGATCGCGTGCACGATCGGGATGCGGACGCGCGTGGAGCTGCTGACCTCCTCGACGGTGAGGCCCGCGTCGATGCGTGCCTGCTGCAGCGCACGGCCGATCGAGGGCCGGTCGTCCTCGGAAGCGTCGGAGAGGTCCGCGACGCCCTGGGCAGACCCGGCAGCCGCAGCACGCGGGTCGTCCGAGGTGTCGGGAGTCGAAGGACGGTCGTCTTCGGGAGAGTTGCCGATGGACACGAGGGCGCCTTTCGAGCGTGTAACCACCTGCTGGAGGTTCAGTCTATGGGTGGTACGAAAGGGTGGAGCAACCGGGCGGACGCACTTTGTACGCCATCGGAATGGCCGGGGCGTCCGAAGGGCGGGACAACCGCTCCCGCCCCTCCTTCCAACTTGACGTACGGCAGAGGGAAACGGTTGCTCACGGTTCCCTCACGACTGAGGCGCCTCCTCGGAGTCCTACGACTCCGACTCCCCACGGATGACGGCGAGTACTCCATCCAGCTCATCGGGTTTGACAAGGACGTCCCTCGCCTTGGACCCCTCGCTCGGTCCCACGATGTTGCGCGACTCCATCAGGTCCATCAGCCGGCCCGCCTTGGCGAAGCCGACGCGCAGCTTGCGCTGGAGCATGGAGGTCGAGCCGAATTGGGTGGAGACGACGAGTTCGGCGGCCTGGCACAGCAGGTCCAGATCGTCGCCGATGTCCTCGTCGATCTCCTTCTTCTGCTTGGTGCCGACCGTGACGTCGTCCCGGAAGACGGGCGCCATCTGGTCCTTGCAGTGCCGTACGACCGCCTGGACCTCCTCCTCGGTGACGAAGGCGCCCTGCATGCGGACCGGCTTGTTGGCGCCCATCGGCAGGAACAGGCCGTCGCCCTTGCCGATCAGCTTCTCGGCGCCCGGCTGGTCGAGGATGACCCGGCTGTCGGCGAGCGAGGAGGTGGCGAAGGCGAGCCGGGAGGGCACGTTCGCCTTGATCAGGCCGGTGACGACGTCCACCGACGGGCGCTGCGTGGCGAGCACCAGGTGGATGCCGGCGGCCCGGGCCAGCTGGGTGATGCGCACGATCGCGTCCTCGACGTCCCGGGGCGCGACCATCATCAGGTCGGCCAGCTCGTCGACGATGACCAGGAGGTACGGGTAGGGCTGGAGCTCGCGCTCGCTGCCCTCCGGCGGCTTGACCTTGCCGGCGCGTACGGCGGCGTTGAAGTCGTCGATGTGCCGGTAGCCGTACGCCGCGAGGTCGTCGTAGCGCAGGTCCATCTCGCGCACGACCCACTGGAGGGCCTCGGCGGCCCGCTTGGGGTTGGTGATGATCGGCGTGATCAGGTGCGGGATGCCCTCGTACGCGGTCAGCTCGACCCGCTTGGGATCGACGAGCACCATCCGTACGTCCTCGGGGGTCGCCCTTATCATCACCGAGGTGATCAGGCAGTTGATGCACGACGACTTACCGGAGCCGGTGGCACCGGCGACCAGGATGTGCGGCATCTTCGCGAGATTGGCCATCACATAGCCGCCCTCGACGTCCTTGCCGAGCGCCACCAGCATCGGGTGGTCGTCCTCGGCGGCGTCCGCGAGGCGCAGCACGTCGCCGAGGTTGACCATCTCGCGGTCGGTGTTGGGGATCTCGATGCCCACGGCGGACTTGCCGGGGATCGGCGAGATGATCCGTACGTCGGGGCTGGCGACGGCGTACGCGATGTTCTTCGTCAGCGCCGTGATCCGCTCGACCTTCACGGCCGGGCCGAGCTCCACCTCGTACCGGGTGACCGTCGGGCCGCGGGTGAAGCCGGTGACGGCGGCGTCGACCTTGAACTCCGAGAAGACGTTCGTCAGCGACGCGACGATGGCGTCGTTGGCGGCGCTGCGCGTCTTGCCGGGGCCACCGCGCTCCAGCAGGTTGAGTGACGGAAGGGCGTAGGTGATGTCCCCGGCGAGCCGGAGCTGCTCGGCGCGCGCCGGCAGGTCCTGCGGGTCGTCGCGCAGGGGCGCGGGCTTGGTGAGGTCGGGTACGAGGCCGCCGGGCGTCCGCTCGTCCCGGGCGGGTGGTACGGAGCCGGCGTCACCGGCCGCCCGCGTACCGCGCGCGCCCCGGGCGTCCCGCGCCTCGCGCGCGTCCCGCCCCCGGTCGCCGGTGACGTCCCGCGTCAGGTCGGCGACCACCGGGGAGGGCGGCATGCCGTTGAGCACGGCCCCGTCCAGCGCGGCGGCCGCCGCCGCGGCGACGTCCACGGCGTCCAGGGGCCGGTCGTGGTCCGCCTCCAAGGGCGCGGCGGCCTTCCGGGGCCGCCTGCGCCGGGTGAGCGCCTCCCCCTCGGCGTCGTGGGGGGCGTACGCACCGGGCTGCGCGCCGCCCCGCCGCGACCGGGCGGGCAGCGCCTCGCGCCACTGCTCGTCGTACCGCTCGTCGTCCGGGCCGAGCTCGCCGGGCGCGGGCTCGACGATCCCCAGCCGCACGCCGAGCGCCCTCAGCCGCTGGGGGATGGCGTTGACGGGTGTCGCCGTGACGACGAGCAGCCCGAAGACGGTGAGCAGCACCAGCATCGGTACGGCGAGGACCTCGCCCATCATGAAGATCAGCGGCTTGGAGGCGCCCCAGCCGATCAGTCCGCCCGCGTCGCGCACCGCCTCGCTGCCCAGGTTCCGCCCCGGCGAGCCGCAGGCGATGTGGACCTGGCCCAGCACGCCGATGACGAGCGCGGACAGCCCGATCACGATCCGCCCGTTGGCCTCGGGCTTCTCGGGGTGGAGGATCAGCCGGATGGCGATGGTGCCGACGAGGAGCGGGACGAGCAGGTCGAGCCGGCCGAAGGCGCCGGTCACCAGCATCTCGACCAGGTCGCCGACCGGGCCCTGGAGGTTGGCCCAGGTGCCGGCGGCGACGATCAGGGCGATGCCGAGCAGCAGCAGGGCCAGGCCGTCCTTGCGGTGCGCCGGGTCGAGTCCCTTGGCGCCGCGCCCTATGCCCCGGAACATCGCGCCCACCGCGTGGGCGAGGCCCAGCCAGAGCGCGCGCACCAGCCGGTACACGCCCGCCGTCGGCGAGGATGCCGCCCTCGGCGCGGCCTTCTTCGCCGCCACCTTCCGGGCGGGCGCCTTCCTGGCGCCCCTGGCGGCGGGCTTGGCCGCCCTCACGGGCGCGGTCTTCTTCACGGGGGGCTTCGCCGGGGCGGCCTTCGCCGCGGCAGTCGTACGGGCGGCGCGCGGCCGCGCGGTGCCCGCCGCGCCCTGGGAACCCTTGCCGGACGTACGTGAGGCCATGGTGGTGAGGTTACCGGTGTGGGGCGCGGTGGACACGCGTGCCCACCGCTTCACCCGTTCGTGTCGTCCGGAGGATGTCGCGGAGCTGACGCGCACTCAACAGGAGGGCGGGACGGGGCCCGCTCTCCAGCGATGGGCCGGGCCCGCAGGCCCGCCCGGGCGGTCAGTTGTGGTTCTGCGGCATCGGCGGGCCGCCGCTTCCGGTTCCGGGTTCGAGCGCGTCCAGTGCCCGGCGCAGCCCGGTGAGTTTGCGCTCCAGGTGTGCGGCGGTGGCGACGGCCGCGGCGTCCGCCGAGTCGTCGTCGAGCTGCTTGGACAGCGCCTCCGCCTGCTCCTCGACTGCCGCGAGCCGGGCGGACAGTTCGGCCAGCAGCCCCGGGGACTCCTTGACGGCTCCGCCCTGGCCGCCGCCCTCGAGCTGCAGCCGCAGGAGCGCGGCCTGCTCGCGGAGCTGACAGTTCTTCATGTAGAGCTCGACGAAGACCGAGACCTTGGCGCGCAGCACCCAGGGGTCGAACGGCTTGGAGATGTAGTCGACGGCCCCGGCCGCGTATCCCCGGAAGGTGTGGTGCGGGCCGTGGTTGATCGCCGTCAGGAAGATGATCGGAATGTCCCGTGTCCGTTCCCGACGCTTGATGTGCGCGGCGGTCTCGAAACCGTCCATTCCTGGCATCTGGACGTCCAGCAGAATGACCGCGAAGTCGTCCGTCAGCAGCGCTTTGAGCGCTTCCTCCCCTGACGATGCCCGCACCAGCGTCTGATCGAGCGCAGAGAGGATGGCCTCCAGCGCCAGCAGATTCTCCGGTCGGTCATCGACCAGGAGGATCTTGGCCTTCTGCACCATGGCCCGTCCTCCTCGCCCCGGCAGTTGGCCGGGCGCCGCCCCAGGGGACGACTCCCTTGCGCCGTCCGTCCTTGTGCCGGTCATGGTAGCCGCACCCCGCCTGTCACCACACCCTGTCACCGCGATGTCACTGTGCACGTAGCGGAAACGCGGTGGGAGACCAGAAGGTTCCCCGAATCGCGCGCTCTCACACGCTTTCAACCACAGTCAGTCAACAACTCGCCAGGTCTTCCCCTGCCGCCGCTCACTCTCCGCTCATCCACTGCTCCATCACGGCGAGCAGGTGATCCGGATCCACCGGCTTCGTGACGTAGTCGGAAGCGCCCGACTCGATCGCCTTCTCCCGGTCGCCCTTCATGGCCTTCGCGGTGAGCGCGATGATCGGCAGGCCGGCGAACTGGGGCATGCGGCGGATCGCGGTGGTCGTGGCATAGCCGTCCATCTCGGGCATCATGATGTCCATCAGTACGACCGTCACATCGTCGTGCTGCTCCAGGACTTCGATGCCCTCCCGGCCGTTCTCCGCGTACAGCACCGACAGCCCGTGCTGCTCCAGCACGCTGGTGAGCGCGAAGACATTACGGATGTCGTCGTCGACGATCAGCACCTTCTCACCGTGGAACTCGAAGCTGCGCCTCGGCTCGTGCGCCTCCTGACCGGCCGCCGGCCACGCCTCCGCCGCCCCGGACGGCTGCCCCGGCTGGCCGGGCTGGCCGGGACCCGACTGGTCCGGCTGCCCCGGCAGGGCGGTCCGCTGCTTCGCGGCGCCCAGCGCCGCCCTGCGCCGGTGCCGGAACAGGGCGCCCACGCCCGAGCGTCCCTCGGAGCGGTCGGAACCCGGGCCAGCGGCCGGCAGGCCGTGCACGTCCAGGGCGCCCTCGTCGCCGCCGTGTTGGAGGTCCGGCCCATGCTCGTGGCCGTAGCCCTGCGGCGGCAGCTCGCTCGGGTGCAGCGGCAGGTACAGCGTGAAGGTGGACCCGCGGCCCGGCTCGCTCGCCGCGTGGATCTCGCCGCCCAGCAGACGGGCGATCTCCCGGCTGATGGACAGCCCCAGTCCCGTACCGCCGTACTTGCGGCTGGTCGTCCCGTCCGCCTGCTTGAACGCCTCGAAGATCACGCGCATCTTGCTGGCCGCGATGCCGATTCCGGTGTCCGTCACCGAGAAGGCGATCAGATCACCCTCCGGGTCGCGCAGCGAGCCGGCCTCCAGCAACTGCTCACGGATGGACTGCGGCACGTCCGCCCTGGCCGGCCGGATCACCAGCTCGACCGCCCCGCTGTCGGTGAACTTCACCGCGTTCGACAGCAGGTTCCGCAACACCTGGAGCAGCCGCTGCTCGTCGGTGTGGAGCGTCGCCGGCAGCTCGGGCGAGACCCGCACCGAGAAGTCGAGCCCCTTCTCGGCGGTCAGCGGCCGGAAGGTCGCCTCCACGTAGTCGACGAGCTGCACCAGCGCGATCCTCGTCGGGCTGACGTCCATCTTGCCCGCCTCGACCTTCGACAGGTCCAGGATGTCGTTGATCAGCTGGAGCAGGTCCGAGCCCGCGCCATGGATCGTCTCGGCGAACTCCACCTGCTTCGGGGACAGGTTCCCGTCGGCGTTGTCCGCCAGCAGCTTCGCCAGGATCAGCAACGAGTTCAGCGGCGTGCGCAGCTCGTGCGACATGTTCGCCAGGAACTCCGACTTGTAGCGCATGGAGACCGCGAGCTGCTCCGCCCGCTCCTCCAGCACCTGCCGAGCCTCCTCGATCTCGGTGTTCTTCACCTCGATGTCGCGGTTCTGCTGCGCCAGCAGCTCGGCCTTCTCCTCCAGTTCGGCGTTGGAGTCCTGAAGTGCCTTCTGGCGGCTCTCCAGTTCGGCCGAGCGCTCACGCAGCTGCTCCGTCAGCTCCTGGGACTGCTTGAGCAGTACCTCGGTCTTGCTGTTGACGCTGATGGTGTTGACGCTCGTCGCGATCATCTCGGCGATCTGGTTGAGGAAGTCGCGCTGGATCTGGGTGAAGGGCTGGAACGACGCCAGCTCGATCACCCCGAGGACCTTCCCCTCGAACAGCACCGGCAGCACGATCACGTGCGCCGGGGCCGCCTCCCCCAGTCCGGAGGAGATCCTCAGGTACCCCGGCGGCACGTTGACCTGGATGGTCCGCTTTTCCTCGGCCGCCGTCCCGATCAGCGTCTCGCCCGGCCGGAACGACGTGGGCATCGCCCCGGACGAGTAGCCGTAGCTTCCGCGCATGACCAGCTCGTACGAGCCGTCCTCGTCCGCCCCGATCTCGTTGCCGCCACCGGTCGGCATCGCCAGGAAGAACGCGCCGTGCTGCGCCGAGACGACCGGGGTCAGCTCGCTCATGATCAGCGAGGCCACGTCGTCCAGGTCGCGACGGCCCTGCATGAGGCCGGAGATCCGGGCCAGGTTGCCCTTGAGCCAGTCCTGCTCCTCGTTGGCGAGGGTCGTGTCGCGCAGGTTGGCGATCATCGTGTTGATGTTGTCCTGGAGGACCTGGATCTCGCCCGCCGCGTCCACGTCGATCTTGAGGTTCAGGTCGCCACGGGTAACCGCCGTGGCCACCGCTGCGATCGCCCGCACCTGCCGGGTCAGGTTCCCCGCCATCTCGTTCACCGACTCGGTGAGGTCGCGCCAGGTGCCGTCCACGTCCCGCACCCGGGCCTGGCCGCCGAGGATGCCCTCCGTACCCACCTCACGGGCGACCCGGGTGACCTCCTCGGCGAACGACGACAGCTGGTCGACCATCGTGTTGATGGTGTTCTTCAGCTCCTGGATCTCACCCCGCGCGTCGATGTCGATCTTCTTGGTGAGGTCGCCCTTGGCGATGGCGGTGGTGACCGTGGCGATCTGCCGCACCTGACCGGTCAGGTTGGACGCCATCGAGTTCACCGACTCCGTCAGGTCCTTCCACGTACCCGACACACCCGGCACCCGGGCCTGACCGCCCAGCTCGCCCTCCGTACCCACCTCACGGGCCACGCGCGTCACCTCGTCGGCGAACGAGGACAGCGTCGTCACCATCGTGTTGACCGTGTCGGCCAGCTCGGCGACCTCGCCCCGCGCCTCCACCGTGACCTTCTTGGTCAGGTCGCCATTGGCGACGGCCGACGACACCCGCGAGATGTTCCGCACCTGCGAGGTCAGGTTGTTGGCCATGACGTTGACGTTGTCGCTCAGGTCCTTCCAGATGCCGGTCACGCCCCGCACCCGGGCCTGACCGCCGAGGATGCCCTCCGTACCCACCTCACGGGCGACGCGGGTCACCTCGTCGGCGAAGTTCGACAGCTGGTCCACCATCGTGTTCACGGTGGTCACCAGGTCGAGGATCTCCCCGCGCGCGTCGACGGTGATCTTCTTCGACAGGTCGCCCTTGGCGACCGCCGTGGTCACCTCGGCGATGTTCCGCACCTGCGAGGTGAGGTTGTTCGCCATCGAGTTGACGGACTGGGTCAGGTCCTTCCAGGTGCCGGAGACGCCCTGCACCTCCGCCTGGCCGCCCAGGATGCCCTCGGTGCCCACCTCGCGGGCCACCCGGGTCACCTGCTCGGCGAAGTTCGACAGCTGGTCCACCATCGTGTTGAGGGTGTTCTTCAGCTCCAGGATCTCGCCGCGCGCGTCCACGTCGATCTTCTGCGACAGGTCACCCCGCGCCACCGCCGTGGCGACCTGCGCGATGTTGCGCACCTGGGCGGTGAGGTTCCCGGCCATGCCGTTCACCGAGTCGGTCAGGTCCCGCCACACACCGGCGACGCCCGGCACCTGCGCCTGCCCGCCGAGCCGCCCGTCCGTGCCCACCTCGCGGGCCACCCGGGTCACCTGCTCCGCGAAGGCCGAGAGCTGGTCCACCATCGTGTTGATGGTGTTCTTCAGCTCCAGGATCTCGCCGCGCGCGTCCACGTCGATCTTCTGCGACAGGTCACCCCGCGCCACCGCCGTCGTCACCTGCGCGATCTGACGCACCTGCGAGGTGAGGTTGCCGGCCATGAAGTTGACGGAGTCCGTCAGCTCCTTCCACGTACCGGACACCCCCGGCACCCGGGCCTGCCCGCCGAGCCGGCCCTCCGTCCCCACGTCCCGCGCCATCCGCGTCACCTGGTCCGCGAACGACGACAGTTGCGCCACCATCGTGTTGACGGTGTTCTTCAGCTCCAGCATCTCGCCCGCGACATCGACGGTGACCTTCTGCGACAGGTCTCCGTTGGCGACCGCCGTCGTCACCTGCGCGATGTCCCGCACCTGACCGGTGAGGTTACGGAACGCCGTGTTCACCGAATCGGTGAGGTCCTTCCACGTCCCCGCCGCGCCCGGCACCTCCGCCTGGCCCCCCAGTCGGCCCTCGACACCCACCTCCCGCGCCACGCGGGTCACTTCGGAGCCGAACGCCGACAGCTGGTCCACCATCGTGTTGACGGTGTTCTTCAGCTCCAGCATCTCGCCGGCCACATCGACGGTGACCTTCTGCGACAGGTCACCGTTCGCCACCGCCGTCGTCACCGTCGCGATGTCCCGCACCTGCGTCGTCAGGTTCCGGAACACCGTGTTCACCGAATCGGTGAGGTCCTTCCACGTCCCCGCCGCACCCGGCACCTGCGCCTGACCGCCCAGCAGCCCCTCGGCGCCGACCTCGCTCGCCACCCGCGTCACCTCGTCGGCGAACGTCCGCAGCGTCTCGGTCATCTGGTTGATCGTGTCGGCGAGCTGCGCCACCTCACCCCGCGCGCTCACCGTCACCTTCTGCGACAGATCGCCGTTCGCGACCGCCGTCGTCACCTCGGCGATACCCCGCACCTGGGACGTCAGGTTCCCCGCCATCGTGTTGACGGAGTCGGTCAGGTCCTTCCACACTCCGGCGACGCCCGGCACCTCCGCCTGGCCGCCCAGCTCGCCCTCCGTACCCACCTCCCGCGCCACACGTGTGACCTCGGAGGAGAACGACGACAGCTGGTCCACCATCGTGTTGACGGTGTTCTTGAGCTGGAGCATCTCACCGGCCACATGCACGGTGACCTTGCGTGACAGGTCGCCCTTGGCGACCGCCGTGGTGACGAGAGCGATGTCACGCACCTGGGCGGTCAGCCGGTACGCCATGGTGTTGACCGAGTCCGTCAGGTCCTTCCACGACCCCGACATGCCCCGGACCTGCGCCTGACCACCCAGCTTGCCCTCGGTACCGACCTCCAGGGCCACCCGCGTCACCTCGTCGGTGAACGCCGACAGCTGGTCGACCAGGTTGTTCACCGTCCGGGCGACCTTGAGGAACTCGCCCCGCAGCGGTCGCGCCGCCCCGTCCGTACCCTCCGACCGCAACTCCATCCGCTGGTCGAGATCACCCTCCGCGACCGCGGACAGCACCCGCCCGACCTCGGACACCGGCCGGGTCATGTCGTCCACCAGCGCGTTCGCGGCCTCGATGGCCTGCGCCCAGGCGCCCTCGCTGGCCCCGACCTCCAGCCGCTCGGACAGCTTGCCCTCGCGCCCGACCGTGCGCCGGACCCGCTGCAGCTCGCCGGTCAGGTGCAGCTTCCGGTCCGCGACCTCGTTGAAGACGGCGGCGATCTCCGCCATCACGCCGTCACCGGTCACGGTCAGCCGCTTGCGGAAATTGCCGTCCCGCATCGATACCAGAGCCGCCAGCAGCCGATCGAGGGCGGCGGCGTCCACCTCGACGGTCCCGCCGCTCCGGGGCCGTCCGCCCTTCGCGCGCGTGCTACCGCCCCGCGCCGTCACGCCAGACTCCACCGTGTCCCTCCCGAAGGGGTTGACCGTACTGCTCGGGCATTGCCGCTCCCTCTGCCGCTGGAAGCTCTCCCAGTGTTTCACCACGACAGAACCAGGCCATAACAGTTCGGCAGCTTCGCATAACGTCCCCGCCCTCGGGGGACGGAAACAGCGGTGACCACCATCCGCCCGGACAGCGAAGGTAAGTAACCTGGCATCCGGCTGTCCAACCGCCCCGGTCCGCCCGGCAGGGGCGGCGCGACGCCGCGGGACCACCGGGCACGGGGGAGGGGCAGGGCCGATCATGGCAGAGCCGGGCGTCGATACGTGTACGAGGAGTTCTGTGATCACCGCTCGGGCGGCCGCCACCTTCGAACCCGTGGGACGGTCCGTGGCGACCGCCCGGGCCTTCGTCCGGGACACCCTCCAGGGCTGGGGGTACACCGACGTCGTCGACGACGCCGTCGTCCTGACCAGCGAACTCGTCACCAATGCCGTCATCCACGCCGGCACCGCCGCCGACGTCCTGTGCCTGCGCACGGAGAACGGCGTCCGCATCGAGGTCGCCGACCGCTACCCCGAGCGCGAGGTCCCCCTCCAGGGCACCAGCCGCTCCCTGATCAACCCCGACAGCGAGAACGGCCGCGGACTGCTCCTGTGCGCCGCCCTCGCTTCCCGGTGGGGCGTCGACTACTCCCCCACCCGCAAGCATGTCTGGTTCCAGCTCGACCTGCCCGAACGCCCCGTCGGAACCCGCTCCGCCGGCCCCGTGATTCCCACCGAGCTCCTCCCGGTCACCGAGGACCGGATCCGCGTCGCCGTGGCCCAGATCGACCGCAACGGCACCGTCACCGCCTGGAACGAGGACGCCCGGCACCTCTTCGGGTACGCCGCCGACCAAGTCGTCGGCAAGCCCCTGGGTGACCTCGCCGCCTGGCCCCACACCCCTGGCATCGGCACCGGCATCGCCGAGGCCCTCCGCCTCTCCCGCTGGGAGGGCAGCTACGGCATCCGCGGCAGCGACGGCCGCGTCATCCCGGTCTACGCCTCCCACCTGCGCGTACGCGACACGAACGGCGAACCGTCCACCGTCTGCCTCCTGGTACGGGACTACGAACGCGCCGTCCTCCAGTCCCCGCCCCGCACCCCCGTCGACTCCAGCAAGGAGAGCCGCTCCACCGACCCCTTCGAGGTCTTCATCGGCTCCCCAGCCCCCGACGACCTCGACGGCCTCCTCCAGCGGACCGTCGAGCGCGCCCGTGACATGCTGGACGGCGACGCCGCCTTCCTCCTCCTCGCCACCGACGACGAGACGGAGCTGGAAGTGCGCGCCACCACCGGCCTCCCCTCGGCCCGCCAGCGCTTCGCCCGGGTCCCCGTCGAGGCCGCGGGCACCGGCCGCTACTCCTCGGCCCGCATGCCCGCCGTCCACGAGGACCTCACGGCCGTCCCCGGCGCCGTCCCGCTCCTCAACGGCACCGGCATGCGCTCGGTCGTCACCGTCCCCCTCAAGGTCGAGGGCCGCCTCACCGGCTCCCTCGGCGTCGCCGCCGAAGCCGCCCGCCGGTACTCGAACGAGGAGGCCCTCCGGCTCCAGTTCGCCGCCGACCGCATCGCCCTCGCCGTCGAATCCGCCCGCCTCGGCGAACTCGAACGCCTCCGCCGCGGCTCCCTGAGCTTTCTCGTCGAGGCCTCCGACCTGCTCGCCGGCACGCTGGACCGCGACCAGACCCTGGCGCTGATGGCGCAGATGACGGTCCCCACCCTCGCGACCTGGTGTGCCGTCTACACGATCGCCGACCCCACCTCGGAGCCCTACCTCTCCTACGTCCTCCACGAGGACGAGGAGCGCATCGACGGCCTCAAGGCCCTCCTCTCCAAGATTCCCCCACCGGAGCCGGTGCCCTCCCCCGGCGCCCGCGTCTGGACGGCACCCGCCGACGCCGCCCACGAGGCGGCGCTGCGCACCTCCATGCGCGAGCTGGGCCTCGCCTCCAGCCCCGTCTCCTCCGGCATCGGTACGACGCTGGCCACAGCCGCAGCGGTCGGCGGCGAGACCGTCGTGCTCCCCCTGGTCGCCCGCAACCGGGTCATCGGCATGCTGACCCTCGGCAAGCCCTCCGACGACCACTTCCGCCAGGAGATCCTGGAGCTCGCCGAGGACCTCTCCCGCCGGGCCGCCCTCGCCCTGGACAACGCCCGCCTGTACTCGGAGCGCATGGCCATCAGCCAGTCGCTCCAGCGCAGCCTGCTGCCCCCGGGCCTTCCCCAGATCCCCGGCGTCGAGGTCGACGTCATCTACCGCGCGGCCGGCGAGGGCAACGAGGTCGGCGGCGACTTCTACGACCTCTTCCCCATCCACGACAACGCGTACGGCTTCGCCATCGGCGACGTGTGCGGTACGGGCCCGGAGGCGGCCGCCGTCACCGGCCTCGCCCGCCACGCCCTGCGCCTGCTGGCCCGCGAGGGCTTCGGCGGACCGGCGGTCCTGGAGCGCCTGAACGCCGCGATCCTCGATGAGGGCGCCCGCAGCCGCTTCCTCACCCTCCTGTACGGCGAGCTGTGGCCCCAGGAGGACGGCAGCGCCCTCCTCAAGGTCGTCTGCGCCGGCCACCCCCTCCCGCTGCGCCTCCGCCAGGACGGCACGGTAGAACCGGCCGCCGAGCCGCAGCCCCTCCTGGGGGTCATCGACGACCTCGAGCTGTACGAGGAGACCGTGACCCTCGACCCGGGCGACGTCCTCCTGTGCGTCACCGACGGCGTCACCGAGCGCCGCGAGGGCTCCCGCATGCTCGGCGACGACGGCCTCGCCGAGGTCCTCACCACGTGTACGGGCCTGACGGCCGGCGCGGTCACCACCCGCATCATGCGCGCGGTCGAGCGCTTCGCCGCGGAGCCCCCGTCCGACGACATGGCCATCCTCGCCATGCGCGTCCCGGAGCCGCACACCGACTGAGAACGGAAAACGAAGAAGGCCCCCGCCACTAGGGCGGGGGCCTTCTTGTTGTCTGAGCCCCCAAACGGAATCGAACCGTTGACCTTCTCCTTACCATGGAGACGCTCTGCCGACTGAGCTATAGGGGCCGGCTTGTCGCTTCGGGGTTTCCCCCGGCAACGAGATAAAGCATACCCCGAACGCGCGGGAATGCCCAACCGTCGTTGACGAGCCGGCAGACCCACAAGCACCGACCGGCCGACGCGAACTGACGCGGCTTCATACGCACAACCGGGAACGCGGAAAAGCCCCGCACCAAAAGGTGCGGGGCTCTCCCATAAAACTTGTTCGGCGGCGTCCTACTCTCCCACAGGGTCCCCCTGCAGTACCATCGGCGCTGAAAGGCTTAGCTTCCGGGTTCGGAATGTAACCGGGCGTTTCCCTAACGCTATGACCACCGAAACACTATGA
>NZ_JBWKJV010000049.1:0-27103 GCF_056432045.1 Streptomyces sp. NPDC045701
CTGGTCCTCGTCCGCACGACGGCCTGCTGATCACCCACCAGCCGAACCACCAGGCCAAGACGGCCCGACCTCAATTTCCCCCAAGGTCGTAAGGACAACGGTGTCGCGGGTCTCATGGGGGCTCCTGGTGGATTGCGGCTCCGAAGACGTCGTTGAGAAAGCGCTTGCTACGCTAGGTATGGGTCATGGGCACGTCAATACCGCTGCACCGACGGATCGACGGGCGGTGCGCGGACGACCGCACCAGGGGGGATTGCAAGCGCGTTCTACTCCCGGGTACGTGTCCGTCGGCGGACGGCGCACGGCAGCGGAGTCGTCGAACCCGGCGAGCGACACGTCCGCGGGAACCGTCACCCCCGCCGGGGCGCGGGCCCCGATGGCTCCGAGGGCCGGCGGGTCGCTCGCGCACACAATGCCGGCGCCCCCCGGTCCAGGAGGCGCGCGGCCGCGGCCTGCCCTCCTTCGAGCGGGAAGATGGCCGGCCGGTCCGGCGTGTCCCCACCGGTCCACCGCTCCTCGTGCCGGATCTCTCCCGCGCCCCGCCCGCCGGCCGGGAACTTGCGAAAGTCCGCGCGGCGAACCGTTACGCGTTGCGAGGGTTCCCCCGCTGTTCCGGCAGGTGCGGCCCGTCGCCGGTGCCGTGGAGCCTTTGCCGCGGCCCCGCGGGGCGCCGCCCGGCGACCGTACGATCACGTCGCCCACGAACAGGGCGGGACCAGAGGCGGCGAGCCGGGGAAGGCCGCCGGGAGGGGAGCGGGCGGATGACTCCGGACGGCACCGCACGGGATGCCATCGCGTACGGGAGCGGCCACCCGCCGCCCGCACGCCCCGCCATGGAGGCCGGCGTGGAGGTTCGCCCTTACGGGCGGCCGCTGGCGGAGCTGTTCGCGGAACAGGTGCGCCGGCACCCGCGGCGGTGCGCGGTGGCGGGCCGGGAGGTGAGCCACACGTACGCCGAACTGGCCGGGCTCGCCCGCCGGTTCGCGCGGGGGCTCGCCGGGGCGGGGGCGGGTGCGGGCGATGTCGTGGGCATCGTGGGGCCGCGCGGGCCGGAGTCGTGCGTGGCGATGGTGGGCGCGGCCCTGGCGGGGACGCCCTACCTGCCGCTGGACGCCTCGCTGCCGGCCGACCGGCTGCGCGGCATGGTCGCGGACGCCGGTGCGGCGGTGGTCGTACGGCTGCCGGGGGCGGACCGGCCCGACGTGGGGCCGGTGCGGGTGCTGGACTACCGGGACGTGCTGGACGTGCCGCGCGATCCCGGTGCGGGGGCGGGCGGCGGGTCACCTTCGCCGGGTACGGCAACGGCCGGGCCGGCGCCCGCGTACGTGATGTTCACCTCCGGCACCACCGGCCGGCCCAGGGCGGTAGCCGTCCCGCAGCGCGGGGTGGCCAGACTGGCCCTGGCGAACGGCTTCATGGACGTCCGCCCCGACGACCGGGTGCTGCACGCGGCGGCGCTCTCGTTCGACGCCTCGGTGCTGGAGGTGTGGCCGGCCCTGCTGAACGGCGCCTGTCTGGTGCCGGCCCCCTCCGAGGTGCTGCTGGCGCCGCACGCGCTGCACCGGCTCGTCACGCAGGAGGGCATCACCGTCCTGTTCCTGACCACGAGCGTCTTCCACCTGGTGGCGCGGGAGCGGCCGGAGACGTTCGCGGGGCTCCGTCACGTGGTGACGGGCGGCGAGGCGCTGCGGCCCGACGCGGCCCGGCGGGTCCTCGAACTGGGCAGGCCCCACCACCTGGTCAACGCCTACGGACCGACCGAGGCGGCCTGTGTCGCCCTCGCCCACGACGTGACGCGGGTACCGGCCGACGCGACGTGCGTCCCCGTCGGCCGCCCGATCGCCGACACCGTCGTGCACGTCCTGCGCGAGGACGGCAGCCCCGCGGCGGCCGGCGAGGTGGGCGAGCTGTACATCGGCGGTGACGCGGTCGCCCCCGGCTACCTCAACGACCCGGACGAGACGGCCCGCCGCTTCCTCACCCTGGACCCGGCTTCCGCCTCGGCCCCGGTCGCGGGCCCCGGCGTCCGCCCCGGCGTCGCCCGGCCGCGCGTCTACCGCAGCGGTGACTTCGTACGCCGCCGGGCCGACGGGCTGATCGAGTTCTGCGGACGCCGCGACGACCAGGTCAAGGTCCGGGGTTTCCGGGTCGAGCCGGAGGAGGTCCGCACCGCCCTGGCCCGTCACCCCGCCGTCGCGGACGCCGTCGTCGTGGCGCGCGAGGACGGCACCAGCCGCGGTCTGTGCGCGTACGTGACCCCGAGTGATCCCGGCCGGTCCCCCACCGCGCCGGAGCTGCGGGCGTTCCTCGCCGAGGCGCTGCCGGCCTTCATGGTCCCGGCCACCGTCACGGTGCTGGACCGGCTGCCCCTGGCCCCGAACGGCAAGGTGGACCGCGCCGCGCTGCCGGACCCGGCGGTGGCGCCGCCCGCCGCCGCGTACCGCGACGACGAGGGGTCGCCGGCGGGCGTCGTGGCGGCGGCGTGGGCGTCGGTGCTGCCGCTCGGCCGGGCCGAACCGGACGACGACTTCTTCACGTGCGGCGGCAGCTCCCTGCTGGCCGTACGGCTCGTGGCCCGCGTCCGGCAGCGGCTCGGCATCGACCAGCGGCACAGCTACGACCTGGTCACCAGACTGCTGGGCGAGCCCACGGTGAAGGCGTTCACCGCCGCCGTCCAGGAGGTCGTCGACACCCCCGGCTTCCCGGGGCAAGCCGTCGCGGAGGACCGCTGGCGGCCCGACCTGCGCTGGGCCGTGCCGCCGGTGGCCCGCGCGGGCCCGCGCCCGGCGTGGCGGGCGCCCCGGCACGTGTTCCTGACCGGGGCCACCGGGTTCGTCGGCGCCCACCTGCTGCGCGAGTTGCTCGACCGCACGAACGCGGTGGTGCACGCGCTGGTCCGGGCGCGGGACACCACGCACGCCGCGGAGCGCCTCGCCCTGGCCCAGGCGCGGTTCGGCATCGCACGGCCGCTGCCCGCGCACCGGGTGCGCCCGCTCGTCGGGGACCTCACCCTGCCCCGGCTCGGGCTGAGCGCGCGCGACTGGGCGGAACAGGCGGGCGGCGCCGACGTCGTCCACCACTGCGGCGCCGAGGTCAACTTCCTCTACCCGTACGAGAAGCTGCGCGCCGCCAATGTGTACGGCACCCGGGAGGTCATCGCCCTGGCCGCCCGGCGCGGCGTCCCGCTGCACCACGTGTCGACCGTGGCGGTGGTCCACGGCATGGGCGCCGCCGGGGTGCGGTACGTCACCGAGGAGACGCCGCTCAGCCATGTCGAGCTGCTGTCCATGGGCTACACCGAGAGCAAGTGGGTCGCCGAGGAACTCGTACGGGGTGCCGCCCGCGCCGGGCTGCCGGTGGCCGTCCACCGCCCGCACGAAGTCTCGGGCGACACCACCGGCCACACCTGGAACAGTGGTGCGGCGCTCTGCGAGTTGTTCCGGATCATCACCGAGCTGCGGCTGGCGCCCGACCTCGCGCTCCCCCTCGACCTGGTGCCGGCCGACTTCGTCGCGGGGGCCGTCGTCCACCTCGCCACGCACCGCGCGGCGACCGGGCAGACGTACCACCTGACCAACCCGCGGCCCGCGATGCTCGGCGCGATGGTGGACCGGCTGCGGGCCCACGGGCACCCGATCCGCACGGTCGGCCACCGGGAGTGGGTCGACGCCATGGTGGCCCACCTCGCGCGGCGGCCGTCGCACCCCTTCGGCCCGTTCGCCGAGCTGTTCACCAGGGAGGCCGCCGTCGGCGGGCTCACCGTCGAGGAGCTGTCCACCGCCGGTCGCGCCCCCGGGCTGGACCGCGGCCGGCTCGAAGCCGACCTGGCCGGGAGCGGGCAGGTCTGCCCGCCGGTCGACGCGCGGCTCCTGGACCACTACGTCCGCTACTTCCACGCCTCCGGCTTCATCCCCGCGCCCGCCGCCCCCTGAGAGGACGACCGATGTCCGCCCTCCCCCCGACCGTCCCGGACCTGACGGACCCCCGTACCTTCCTCCCCGAGCCGCCCCACGGGGTGTGGGCCGCGCTGCGGCGCCGCGAAGCGCCGCACTTCCAGGACCGGCGGGGCGCGCCCGGGTTCTTCTCGGTGACCCGGTACGCGCACGTCGACGCGGTGCTGCGGGACTCGGCGACCTTCAGCTCCGAGTGGGGCATGACGCTGGACACCGCGCTCGGCGAGCGGGACACGGCGGCCGGCCGGATGATCGAGCTTACCGACCCGCCGCACCACCAGCGCCTGCGCCGGCTGGTCAGCGGCGGGCTGACCCGCTCGGCGGCGCACGCGATGGACGGGGTGCTGCGGGGCCACGTCCAGCGGTGGGTGGAACGGGCGGTACGGGAGGGGGAGACCGACTTCGTGGGGGCCGTCGCGGCCCGGGTGCCCGCGGCGGCGACCGGCCTGCTGCTGGGCCTGCCCGAGCCGGAGTGGCGGCCCCTGTCCGAGCTGGCGAGCCGAGCCGTGTGCGGTTCGCTCATGGAGCACGACGAGGAGGCGGGCGACCTGACGGCCCGCCGCCGGTCGACTACCGCCGCCAACGGCCGGCTGCTGACGCACCTGGCGGTGCTCCTGGAGGACGAGGCCGCCCTCGCCGGCGACGGGCTGGTGCGGCGGCTGCTGGCGGCCGACATCGACGGGGACCGGCTGACCGGCGAGGAAGTGCTCCTCAACTGCCTGAACCTCGCCATCGGGGGCAACGAGACCACCAAGAACGCCACGGCCGCCGGCGTGGCCGCGTTCGCCCGGCACCCCGAGCAGTGGCAGTGGCTGCGCGGGCACCCCGAGCACCTGGACCGCGCGGTGGAGGAGGTCCTCCGCCACACCACTCCGCCGCTGCACCTGGTCCGTACGGTGACGCGCCCGACGGTGCTCGGCGGGACACCCCTCGAACCGGGCGACCTGCTGTGCCTGTGGCTGCCGTCCGCCAACCGGGACGCGGACGTCTTCCCCGACGCGGACGCCTTCCGCGTCGACCGCGCCGCCAACCCGCACCTGTCCTTCACGAGCGGACGGCACTTCTGCATGGGCGCCGCCCTCGCCCGTACCCAACTGCGCCTGGTGTTCGGGGCCCTGCTGGCGCGGGTGGACCGGCTCCGCCTGCTGGGCTCCCCCGCCCGCCGGGCGTCCAACTTCGTCGCCGCCTACGACAGCCTGCCGGTCGCCCTCACCGCCGCCTGACGCGAGGGGGCGGCGGGACAGCCGCGCAGGTGGCGCGGCGGGAAGCGTACGAGGCCAAGTGGCCCAGCGCTCCGCACCGGGAATGGCCCGGGCCACCGCGGCCGGCGCGTGACAGCCTTCCCGCCATGAGCACCGAGCGACAGCACGCACCCACCGTGGACTTCTGGTTCGACCCGGCCTGCCCCTTCGCCTGGATCACCTCCCGCTGGATCCTGGAGGTCGAGCGCCACCGCCCCCTCGACGTCCGCTTCCACGTCATGAGTCTGTACCTGCACAACGCCGGCAACGACCTGCCCGACTGGTACCGGGACCTGGTCGACCGGTCCGTCGGTCCGGTCCGGGTCGCGGCCGCCGCCGCCGAGCGGTACGGCGAGGGGGTGCTGCGGGACCTCTACACGGCCCTCGGCACCCGTGTCCACCAGGACAGGAACCAGGACTTCGACGCCGTGGTCACCGACGCCCTGGCCGCGCTGGGCCTGCCCGCCGGCCTCGCGGCGGCGGCGCACGACCCGGCCCTCGACACCGCCGTCCGGCGCAGCCACGACGCCGGACGGGACCCGGCGGCCGACGCGTACGTGGGCACGCCCACCCTGCACGTCGACGGCGCGGTCTGGTTCGGCCCGGTCCTCAACTCGGTGCCTCGCGGCACCGAGGCGGTGCGTCTCTTCGACGCGTTCCGCACCCTCGCGGGACACGCGGACTTCTTCGAGCTGAAGCGCACCCGGACGGGCAGCCTGAGCTTCGCCTGACCGGCGGGCTGCTTCCCGTGCCCGTCCGGTGTCCCCGGGCGCGCGGGCCCCTAGCGGGGTACGAGGGCCACCTCGGTCGCCTTGACCGCCGTGAACACCGGTGTGCCGTCGGCCAGGCCCAGGTCGGCCGCCGCCGCGGGGGTGATCTCGGCGACGAGGTCCGGGGCGTCGTCGGAGGTGACCAGGACCCGCATCCGGCTGCCCACGGCCGTGATCTCCCGTACGGTGCCGGGCCAGGCGTTGCGCGGGCTGCCGGTGGGCCGGTCGCGGTGCAGGGACACCGCCTCGGGGGCGATGATCGCGAGGGCCTCGGTGCCCTCGGGGAGCGGTTCCGCGGCCACCACGGTGGTGGGCCCGCCCACCGGCGCGAGGCCGTCGGCGGTGGCGGTGCCCGGCCAGGCGTTGCGGCCGAGCATGCGGGCCACCCAGGGCGAGCGGGGGTGCCGGGTCACCTCGGCCGGGGAGGCGTCCTGGAGCGCGCGGCCGTCCTCCAGGACCAGGACGCGGTCGGCGAGCGAGACGGCCTCCACCGGGTCGTGGGTGACGATGAGGCAGACCCCGCCGAAGCCGTCGAGGTGGCGGCGCAGGGCGTGGCGGACGTGGGCGCGGGTGGTCTGGTCGAGGGCGGCGAGCGGCTCGTCCAGGAGCAGCAGCCGGGGCCGGGCGGCGAGCGCGCGGGCCAGGGCGACGCGCTGGGCCTGGCCGCCGGACAGCTGGGCGGGGCGGCGGTGGGCGAGGTGGCCGACGCCGAGGCGGTCCAGCCACCGCTGGGCGGCCTCGCGCGCCTCGTCGCGAGGTACGCCGTGGGCGCGCAGTCCGTACGCGGTGTTGGCCAGCGCGGACAGGTGCGGGAACAGGGCGCCGTCCTGTGGGACCCAGGCGACACCGCGCCGGTGCGGCGGGAGGCCGGTGACGTCGGTGTCGCCGAGCGTCAGCCGGGCGTGGGCCCGGTCGGTCAGGGCGAGCAGGGCGCGCAGGAGGGTCGACTTGCCGGCGCCGTTGGGGCCGACGACGGCGACGGTGGTGCCGGGCGGGGCGTCCAGGACGAGGTCGGTGAAGCCGGTGACCTCGGCGCGCAGGGACCAGGAGCCGGAGTCCGCGGGGGCGTCGGCCGTCGGCTCCGGCCGTCGCGGGGCGGCGCGGTCGTCGCCGTCGGGGCGTTCGCCGCCGGCCGCCGGGGCGTGTCCGCGCGGCGCGGTGGACCACCGGCCGCGCAGGGCGACGAGGACGGCCATCGCGATGGCGAGCAGCAGCAGCGAGACGGACGTCGCGGCCTCCGGCCGGTCCTGGAGGAGGAGGTACACCTGGAGGGGCAGCGTCTGGGTGCTGCCGGGCAGGTTGCCCGCGAAGGTGATGGTGGCGCCGAACTCGCCGAGGGCCCGCGCCCACGTCAGCGCGGCGCCCGCCGCGAGTCCGGGGGCGACGATCGGCAGGGTCACGGTGCGGAAGACCCGGAGCGGCGGCGCGCCGAGGGAGGCCGCGGTCTCCTCGTACCGCCGGTCGAGCCCGGCGAGCGCGCCCTCCAGGCTGATGACGAGGAACGGCATGGAGACGAACGTGGCGGCGACGACCGCGCCGGACGTGTGGAACGGCAGGGTGATGCCGAACCAGTCCTCCAGCCACGGTCCGAGCACGCCCCGGCGGCCGAACGCGAGCAGCAGCGCGACCCCGCCCACGGTCGGGGGCAGCACCATGGGCAGCAGGACCAGCGACCGGACCAGCGCCTTGCCGGGGAAGGAGACCCGGGCCAGCAGCCAGGCGAGGGGCACGCCCAGCAGCAGGGACAGGCCCAGGGACCAGCAGGACACGACGAGCGACAGCTTCAGCGCCTCGACGGCCTGCGGGGTGGTGAGGTGCGCGCCGAGTTCGCCCCAGGAGGTGCGGGCGAGGATCCCGACCAGGGGCAGCGACAGCAGGGCGACGGCCGCGAGCGCGGGCAGCGCCAGGGTGACGGGCGTGCGCGGGGTGAGGCGTCTCATCGGTGTCCTGGGGTGGGGTGTTCGGCCGGTGGTGCGCGGCGCGGGGGCCTCCGTTCCTCTCGGGCGGGCGGTCCCCACGCGTCGGGGGCGGGGGCTACGGCTGCTGGAAGCCCGCCTCTCCGAGGATCTTCCGCGCCTCCGGGCCGGAGAGCCAGGCGACGAACGCGGCGGCGGCCCCGGCGTTCGCGGAGCCCTTCAGCGCGGCGGCGGGGTACTCGGCGACCGCGTTCTGCGCGTCGGGGATCGTGACGGCGTCGACCTTGTCCGGGGCGGTGCCGGCGTCGGTCGCGTAGACCAGCCCCGCGTCGGCCTCGCCCAGCTCGACCTTGCTGAGGACGGCACGGACGCTGGGCTCCTGGGACACCGGCTTCACGGTGACGCCCTGCGCGTCGAGGATCTTCGCGCTGTACTTGCCGGCCGGCACCTCGGGGGCGGCCAGCACCACCTTGAGCCGCGGATCACCCAGGTCCCTCAGGGTGGCGACCTTCCTGGGGTTGCCCTCGGCGGTGGCGATGACGAGCCGGTTCTTCGCGATGACGGTGGGGGCTTCGACCTCCTCCTTCACGCCGTCCATGCTCCGGGTGTCGGCGGTGACCAGCGCGTCGGCCGGGGCGCCCTGCCTGACCTGGGCGATCAGTTCCTGTGAGCCGGCGAAGGAAAAGGTGATCGTCGTGCCGGGGTGGGACTTCTCGTACGCGGCGCCCGCGGTCGTGAAGACCTCGGTGAGCGACGCCGCGGCCAGAACGGTGAGGTGCGCCTTCGGGGCCGCGGAGTCGCCGCTCCTCGACGCCGGGGCGTCCTTCTCCCCGCCGGCGCAGGCGGCCACGGGGGCCAGCAGGGCGGTGGCGAGGATGGCGGTCAGGGCGCGGCGGGTGGCCGTGGTGATGCGGGGCATGGAGTCGACTCCTGGGTGGCGTGGGCGTGGCGGGCGGCGATCGGCGCGCCCGGCCTCGCGGGGGTGCGGGCCGGCCGCACCGGGCACGATCGGCGCCGCCGCGGGTGGGACCAAGGGGGCGTGGTCAGACGCGGTCGATGTGCACGCTGGTCGACTTCACGCGGGCGGTGGCCCGCATGCCGACCTCCAGCCCCAGTTCCTCGACGGCCTCGCGGGTGAGCAGGGAGACGAGTCGGTGCGGCCCGGCCTGGATCTCGACCTGGGCCGCGACATCGCCGAGCTTCACGGCGGTGACGATGCCGGGGAAGGCGTTGCGGGCGGTGGTGTACGAACCGTCTTCCTCTCCGGGGCCACCCTGGGCGACCTCGATCGAGAAGGCCGCGAGGTCCCGTCCGTCGATGAGGCGGCGGCCCGCTTCGTCGCGGTGAGTCGGGACCCGGCCGGCGTCCGCCCAGCGCCGCGCGGTGTCCGGGCTGACGCCCAGCAGCCGTGCGGCCTGGCCAATGGTGTAGGACTGCATGTGCGACACGCTAGGGCCCTGAAGGCCGCGTGTGCAATTGTCTGAGGCTTTCTCCATGGCAGATGCGACCCCTTGGGAGGATGTGCCGAGGGCCCGCCCCCATGGGACGGGAGCGGACGGCGGCGCGGTGGACCGCACCCCGGCCCGCCGGCACCGGGGGTGTGGGAGAGCGGGCCCGGCCGGTCCGTCCGCCACCCGCTCGCGTCCGGGAGCTGACCTCGGGTCAGAAAGGTGCGTTCGCGACGGTCATGTCGGGAACCGACCGGGCGCGTTGAGACTCATGGTCGATGAGTAGGGGAGTCGGCGCGCGCACGAGCGCCGGCGTCCCCTCGGTTTCCGCGCGTACGCCCTCGGGCGTGCCGTACCGATCGAGTCGAGGACCTGACGTGACTGTGTCACCGCACCGACGCCTGGTGGTAAGCGCCACCCTGATCGCCGCGATCGTGGGCGGGACGGCTTCCGCCACCGCCGCCCCCGCCGCGCCCGCCCGGCCCGCAGCGCCTTCCGCTCCCGCTTCCGCCGCAGCCCGCACGGCCGAGCCCGCTCCCGACATGGAGGGCGTGGTCGCGGCGCTGAACGCCGCCATGGCCAACGGCGCGCCCGGCGCGATGGCCCGCCTCACCGGCCCGGACGGAGTGCGGACGCGGGCGGTCGGGGTCAGGGACCGGGTGTCGGGCGCGGCGATGGACACCCGTGCGCGCTTCCGCATCGGCAGCGTAAGCAAGACCTTCTCCTCGGTGGTGCTGCTCCAGCTCGTGGACGAGGGGGCGGTGGAGCTCGACGCTCCGGTGAACCGGTACCTGCCGGGCCTGCTGCCGGACGACCGGATCACCGTGCGCCACCTCCTGACGCATCGCAGCGGGCTGGCGGACTACACCGACAAGATGTTCGCCCATACCGTGCCCGGCTTCGAGGCGGTGCGGAACCGGGTGTTCGGCTACCAGGAGCTCCTGGACCTCTCACTCGCCGAGCCCCGCACCACCGAGCCCGGCGCCGCGTACAAGTACTCGAACGCCAACTTCGTGGTGGTGGGCATGCTTATCGAGAAGGTCACCGGCAAGGCGGTGGGCCGCGAGTACGAGCGCCGCATCATCGAGCCGCTGCGGCTGCGCAACACCTCGTACGTGCACCCCGACACCCGCATCAAGGGCGTGCACGTGCGCGGCTACCTGCACCCCGACGAGGCCGGCGCGCCGCTGGTCGACTCCACGGAGCAGACGCTCTCCTGGGCGCAGTCGGCCGGGGCGGTCATCTCCGACCCGGCGGACCTGAACACCTTCATGACCGCGCTGATGCGCGGCAGGCTGCTGTCGCCGCGGATGCTGGAGGCCATGACCACGGTCACGCCGACGGACACCACGAACACCCGCTTCTACGGGCTCGGCCTGCGCCGGTACGACCTGTCGTGCGGCATCGGGGTGTACGGACACACCGGCACCGTGCAGGGCTACTACACCTACGCCTTCGCGACCCGCGACGGCCGGCGCAGCCTCTCGGCGATGGCGAACACCTCCAACCGGGGGGCGGCCAACACGGCGCTCGGCGGGACGCTGGAGGCGGCGTTCTGCGGGAAGAAGCCGGCCGCGGCGGCTTCGTCGCGCGCCGCGCGGAGCGTACCGGCGCTGCCGGCCGAGGCGGATCTGCCCGAGCGCCGCTGAGTCCGGCCGCGCGGCGGCGCGGCGACGGTGCGACCGCGAGACCCGGAACCCCCGCGTCCGGACCCGGAACGATGAGTTCCGCCCGGCCGCGGGGGTCTGCTCGTGCCGGGGCGCGGTGTGACGGTACGGGGGGGCTGCCGAGGTGGCCCGACGCTTCCCCGCGGGTGTTGGGGCTCGGCCGCCGGGCCGGGGAGGGCACGCGTCACGCCCGGCGCGGCGCCGGGGCGCGACGCGCCCGTACTCGACGCGGGTCCGGGCGCCGCTGTCAGCGGGCCTTGCGGGCCTGGGCGGCGCGCCGGGCCTCCGCCAGCTTGCGGGCCTCGGCGGACCTGCGGGTCTCCTTCGGGGGGCGGCCCGTCCGGGTGCCCATGCCCTGGAAGGGCGCGCCGGCGGTCTTCGTCCTGTTCCCGGCCGGCGGGCGCTTGGCCCCGGTGATGCGGGTCAGCGCCTCCTCGCCGGACCGCACCTGGGTGACGGTCGCCCGGACCCCGGCGTCCGACAGCATGCGGCTCACGTCCCGACGCTGACCCGGAGTGACGAGGGTGACCACGCTGCCCGACTCGCCCGCGCGCGCCGTGCGCCCGCCGCGGTGCAGGTAGTCCTTGGCGTCGGCGGGCGGGTCGACGTTGACGACCAGGTCGAGGTCGTCGACGTGGATGCCGCGGGCGGCGACGTCGGTGGCCACCAGTACCGTCACCGCGCCCTCCCGGAACTGTGCCAGGGTGTGCGTGCGCTGCGGCTGGGACTTCCCGCTGTGCAGGGCGGCGGCCCGTACGCCGCTGTCGCGCAGATGGCGGGCGAACCGGTCCACGCCCAGCTTGGTGTCCAGGAACATCAGCACCCGACCGTCCCGGGCCGCGATCTCCGTGGCGGTGGCGTACTTGTCGGCCGGGTGGACGTGCAGCACATGGTGCTCCATCGTCGTGACCGAGCTTTCCACCTGGTCGACGGAGGCGAACACCGGGTCGTGCAGGTAGTGCCGGACCAGGTGGTCGACGTTGCGGTCGAGGGTGGCGGAGAACAGCAGGCGCTGCCCTTCGGCGGGAGTGTGGTCCAGGATCTCGGTGACCTGGGGCAGGAAGCCCAGGTCGCACATCTGGTCCGCCTCGTCCAGCACCGTGATCCGCACGTGGTTCAGGTGGCAGTCCCGCCGGCCGACCAGGTCGGCCAGCCGGCCGGGGGTGGCCACCACGACCTCGGCGCCGGCCTTGACGGAGGCCGCCTGCTTCCCGATCGACAGCCCGCCCACCACGGTCGTGAGCCGCAGCCCCAGCACCTGCGCGTAGGGCGCCAGCGCGTCGCTCACCTGCTGCGCGAGTTCCCGGGTCGGTACGAGGATCAGCGCCAGGGGCCGCTTGGACTCGGCGCGCCGGCCCGCCGTGCGGGTGAGCAGTGCGAGCCCGAACGCCAGCGTCTTGCCCGAACCGGTCCTCGCACGGCCCAGGACGTCGCGCCCCGCGAGGGCGTTCGGCAGGGTGGCCGACTGGATCGGGAAGGGCTCCCGTACCGAGAGGCCGGTCATGGCCGCCACCAGCTCGCCCGGCAGGTCCAGCTCGGCGAAGGAGGCGGCGGGCGGCAGGCCCGGGATCACCGTGTCGGGCACCGACAGCTCGCCCCGTGGCGCCCGATCACGGCCGGTCCTGCCCGCGCCGGGGCGGCCGGGGGCTGATGACGTCGCGTTCATGGGGAACCTTCCTCGATCCTGCGCCCGGAGCGGCCGGCGCCGGAATGGGCCGGGGCCCGTACCTGCGTGCGGTACGGGCCCCGGCTGCGTCTGAGCGTTGGAGCACATCCTACCCGCGCCCGTCACTTCGTGTCGTCCGCCCGCATGCCGGCCCGTACGTCCGCCGGGCCGGCGTGCTCGCCCGGTGTCGCGAGTTCCTCGACCGCGTCGACCCGGACCACCGCGCCGGTCGACCGCTTGGCGCGCCGCAGTCTGCGCTCCAGCCAGGCGGCGAAGGTGGTGAGCGCGAAGTTGAGGGCGACGAAGACGACGGCCACGACGGTGAAGCTGGCGATGGTGTTCGCGCCGTAGTTCGCGCTCATCGGCCGGACGGAGGCGAGCAGCTCGGAGAAGTTGAGCAGCGCGCCGCCGAGCGCGGTGTCCTTGACGATGACGACGAGCTGGCTGACCAGCGCCGGGAGCATGGCGGTGACGGACTGCGGAAGCAGTACGTGGGTCATGGTCTGGCCCTTGCGCATGCCGATCGCCTTGGCCGCGTCGGTCTGCCCCCTGGGCAGGGCCAGGATGCCGGCCCGTACCACCTCGGCCAGGACCGAGGCGTTGTAGAGGACGAGTCCGGTGACGACCGCGTACAGGGGGCGGGTCTCCGGGCTGATGTCGGTGAACTCGGCGTAGGCGGCGTTGGCGAAGAGCATCAGGATGAGGACCGGGATGGCGCGGAAGAACTCCACCCCCGCGCCGGCCGCACCGCGCACCCACGCGTGGTCGGAGAGCCGGCCGATGCCGAGGAGCGCGCCGAGCGGCAGGGCGATGGCCATGGCGAGAGCGGCGGCGATCACCGTGTTCCTGAGGCCGGGGAGGATGTACGTGGTCCACGTCCGGACGTCCGTGAAGAAGGGCTCCCACTTGGACCATTCGAGCTGGTTCTTGTCGGCGAGGCTCCGCAGGACCCACCAGATCAGCAACGCGAGGGCCAGCAGGAACAGCACGGTGTACACGACGTTGCGGCGGCGGGCCCGCGGGCCCGGGACGTCGTACAGGGCGGACGGCCGGCTCTTCATCGCCTCACCGCGACCTTCTTGCTCACCCATCCGAGGAGGAGGCCGGTCGGGAGGGTGAGGCAGATGAAGCCGAACGCGAAGGTCACGGAGATGAGGATCAGCTGGGCCTCGTTCTCGATCATCTCCCGCATCAGCAGGGCGGCCTCGGCGACGCCGATCGTGGCGGCCACGGTGGTGTTCTTGGTGAGGGCGATGAGGACGTTGGCCAGCGGTCCCACGACCGACCGGAACGCCTGGGGCAGCACGATCAGCCGCAGCACCTGCGGGAAGCTCAGGCCGATGGCGCGGGCCGCCTCGACCTGGCCGGCCGGGACGGTGTTGATGCCGGACCTGAGCGCCTCGCAGACGAAGGCGGAGGTGTAGGCGATCAGGCCGAGCACGGCGAGCCGGAAGTTGATGCCGGTGAAGTCCTTGGCGCCGAGGCCGACGCCCAGCGTCTGGAACAGTCCGAGCGAGGTGAAGACGATGATCACGGTGAGCGGGATGTTCCGCACGATGTTGACGTAGGTGGTGCCGAAACCCCGCATCAGGGGGACGGGGCTGACCCGCATCGCGGCCAGCAGCGTCCCCCAGACCAGGGAGCCGATCGCGGAGTAGACGGTGAGCTGCACCGTCACCCAGAAGGCTCCCAGCAGGTCGTACCCCTCAAGGAAGTCGAACACGTCGGCTCACTCACTTGACGATGGTGCCGATCTTCGGGGCGGGCTCGCTCCGGTAGCCGGCCGGACCGAAGTTCTTCTCCACGGCCTTGTCCCAGCTACCGTCCGAGACCATCTTCTCCAGGGCGCTGTTGATCCTCTCCTTCAGTTCGCTGCCCTTCTGGACACCGATGCCGTAGTTCTCGTTGCTCATCTTGAAGCCGCCGAGCTTGAACTTGCCCCGGAACTGGTCCTGCGCGGCGTAGCCCGCGAGGATCGAGTCGTCGGTGGTGACCGCGTCGATCACGCCGTTCTCCAGGCCGGTCAGGCACTCCGAGTAGCCGCCGTACTCCTGGAGCTGGGCGTCGGGTGCGAGTTTCGTCTTGACGTTCTGCGCGGACGTGGACCCGGTGACCGAGCAGAGCTTCTTGTTGTTCAGGTCGGAGGGCTTGGTGATGGACTTGTCGTCGGCGCGGATCAGGACGTCCTGGTGCGCCAGCAGGTACGGACCGGCGAAGTCGACCTTCTTCGCCCGCTCGTCGTTGATGGAGTAGGAGGCCGCGATGAAGTCGACGTCGCCGCGCTGGAGCATGGTCTCGCGGTCGGCGCTCTTCGCCTCCTTCCAGACGATGTCGCCGGGTTGGTGGCCGAGCTGCCGGGCGACGTAGGTCGCCACGTCGACGTCGAACCCGGTGTACGACCCGTCCGGGGTCTTCAGTCCGACACCGGGCTGGTCGAACTTGATGCCGATGTTGATCTTGCCGGCGTCCCCTTCCGATCCGCCGTCCCCGCCGTCGCCGCAGGCGGCGGCGGAGAAGGAGAGGGCGAGCGCGGCGGCCACGGCCACACCGGCCTTGCTGAGCTTGTGCGGGTTCATGATGATCACCCCTGGAGGTGGAGCGCGCGGCGGAGCGCGGTTCAGTGGTGCAGGATCTTCGACAGGAAGTCCCTGGCCCGGTCGCTGCGCGGATTGCTGAAGAACTGGTCCGGTGTGGTCTCCTCCACGATCCTGCCGTCCGCCATGAACACCACGCGGTGTGCGGCGGAGCGGGCGAAGCCCATTTCGTGGGTGACGACCACCATGGTCATCCCCTCCCGGGCGAGTTGCTGCATGACCTCCAGGACCTCGTTGATCATCTCGGGGTCGAGGGCGGAGGTCGGCTCGTCGAAGAGCATCACCTTCGGCTCCATGGCCAGCGCCCGGGCGATGGCGACGCGCTGCTGCTGACCGCCCGAGAGCTGCGCCGGGTACTTGTCGGCCTGAGAGGCGACACCCACCCGGTCGAGCAGTTCGCGGGCCCGCCGCTCGGCGGCCTTCTTGTCCTTCTTGCGTACCTTGATCTGGCCGAGGGTGACGTTCTCCAGCACCGTCTTGTGGGCGAAGAGGTTGAACGACTGGAACACCATGCCGACGTCGGCGCGCAGGGCGGCCAGCTCCCTGCCCTCGGCGGGCAGGGGCCTGCCGTCGATGAGGATCTCGCCGGAGTCCACGGTCTCCAGTCGGTTGATGGCGCGGCACAGGGTCGACTTGCCGCCGCCGGACGGGCCGATCACCACGACGACCTCGCCGCGGCCGACGGTCAGGTCGATGGACCGGAGCACGTGCAGCGCACCGAAATGCTTGTCGACGTTCTTCAGTACGACGAGCGCGTCGGCGTACCGGGCGTCGTCCTTGGCGCCGTCCCGGACGGGCATGGCCCCCTCCTGGGTCCCGTTTCCCCGTTGGTCACTTCATTCACGTTCATGCTCCGCCCTCCGCCGCTCCGCTGCACCCCGGGAGGGTGCGGCGAACGGGGTGGGCGAGGAGGTGGGCGGGGGCGCGACGGCCTGGGGGGGCGGCGATCCGGGCGGCGTGCGGTGATCCGGGCGGGTCCGGGTATGGGTGGGACATGGTGGACAACGATCCGGAGCGGCCGCAGGATCTCCTGGCGGGCCTGAGCGTGGATGACAGCCGACCGGAGCAGCCGGTGCTGCTGGACTCGGCGGGCGCACCGATCCGTACGTGGCGGGAGAACTACCCGTACGACCGGAAGATCCGGCGGGCGGAGTACGAGCGGACCAAGCGCATCCTGCAGATCGAGCTGCTGAAACTGCAGCGCTGGGTGAAGGACACCGGAGCCCGCCTGGTGGTGATCTGCGAGGGGAGGGACGCGGCGGGCAAGGGCGGCACGATCCAGCGGTTCACCGAGCGGCTCAATCCCCGGGGTGCCCGGATCGTCGCGCTGGACAAGCCGACCGAGCGGGAGGCCGGCCAGTGGTACTTCCAGCGGTACGTCGCCCACCTGCCGGGGGCCGGCGAGATCGTCTTCTTCGACCGCTCCTGGTACAACCGGGCGGGCGTGGAGAAGGTCATGGGCTTCTGCAGCGACGAGCAGTACGAACGGTTCCTGCGCCAGTGCCCGCTCTTCGAGTCGATGCTCGTGCAGGACGGGATCCTGCTGGTGAAGTTCTGGTTCTCGGTGTCGCGCGCCGAGCAGCGCACCCGTTTCGCGATCCGTCAGGTCGACCCGGTACGGCAGTGGAAGCTGTCGCCGACCGACCTGGCGTCCCTCGACCTGTGGGACGCGTACACGACCGCCAAGGTCACGATGTTCCGGGCGACCGACACGGAGCACGCGCCGTGGACGGTGGTGAAGAGCAACGACAAGCGGCGGGCGCGTCTGGAGGCGATACGCAGCCTGCTCTGGCGCATCGACTACGGCAACAAGGACGTGGCGGCCGTCGGCGAGCCGGATCCGCTGATCGTCGGTGCCGCCGACACCCTCCTGGAGCCCGGCGAGGAACCGGCCGACCTCTCGCCCACCCCGCTGGCCGGTCCCCCGGCCCGGCCGGGGCACCACCCCGGCCGGCCCGGCGGGGAGACCGCCTCCGGTGCGGATTCCGGTGCGGGCCCGGATTCCGGTGCGGGCCCGGATTCCGGTGCGGGCCCGGGTTCCGGTGCGGGCCCGGGTTCCGGTGCGGGTTCCGCGCCTGAACCGGGGGCCGCTTCCGGTTCCGGCTGAGCCGCCGCACGCGCACCGCCTCGCCCCGCCCCCGCTCGTCACGGGGGACGCGCGGGCCGGCGGCTACCCGGCGCAGTGGTACGTGAACCGTGCGAACGCCGTGCGCTCGGCGGGTTCCAGCAGCTCCAGCCGGGCCTCGGCCGGGTAGTGACCCGGGCCCTGGAAGGTCCACAACAGGTGCAGCGTGACCTCCCGGCGGCCCTGCGGCATCCGCTCGGTCAGCCGCTCGGAACGGGTGCCGTCGCTGCGGAGCCACCGGTAGGTCAGGGTCCCCGGGCGGCCGTTCGTCCGGACGACGGCCACCACGTCGGCCGCGGCCCCGCAGGCGGGTCCGGCCGGGTCGGCCGTCACGGCCACGTCGTGGACCTCGACGCCCGGCCCGTGGCGCTGCCAGGCGAGGTGGCCGAGGACCAGGACCAGGACGGCCGCCGCGAGCGCGTACCGGCGCGGGCCGGCGCGCCGCGGGGCGGGCGCGGGCCCCGGGACCACCGGGAAGGTCGCCACGGCGGCGGCGGTGACCCCGGGCCCGAAGCGCAGCACGGAGCCGTCGGCCCGGTCGGGCGCGACGAGGGTCCGCACGAGCGGTGCGGGCGGTACGGGCGGTCCGCTGATCCAGTCGCTGCCGAGGGCGGTGGCGCTGTAGTCGTCGTCGTTCACCGGATCTCGCACCGCCTGATGAGGATCTCCCGGGTGGCGGCACCGTTGTCGGCCGCCGGGGTCGTCGTGGCGCGCACGCCCCAGTAGCAGCCCTGGCCCGAGAAGGTCAGGGTCCGGGTGTTCGCCGCCGTGCCGGCGGGGAAGGTCAGAGAGCCCTCGGACGCGCCGGGCGTGCCCCGTGCGTCGCTGCTGAACCACTCCAGCAGGACGGTCGCCGGGCCGGAGGCGTCGACGGACAGCGTCACCTGGGCCGCCGTGACGTCGGTCTGCCGGAACGAGGTGACGGCGACCGCCTTCACGGTCGCCGACGGGGACGGTGGCACGGTGGTCGGCGGTGCCGTCGTCGGCCCGGTGTCCGCCGGTGTGGTGGTCGTCGGGGCCGACGGGGGGCTGGGCAGGGGCGCCGGGGGGCCGGCCGAGGTGGACACCGGCGCCGGCGCGGAGGGCGTACCGGCCGGCGCGGAGGGGGAGGCAGAACCCGGCTCCGGGGCCGACGACGACGGTGACGAGGACGTCGCGGACGACGACCCCGGCGGGGGCGGCGCAGGGTGGCCCGGGCCGCCCGCGAGCGGCAGGGCGCGGGTCGTCGCCGACACGCTTCCCGCCGCCACCCCGTCCGTCCGCTCCAGAGCCCCGGCCTGCGTCAGGATCAGCAGCAGCCCCAGGGCGAGCGCCGCGCCGGCCCCCAGCCAGCCGCTCCTCCCCGGCGCCCACAGCGAGGTCGTGGCGAAGGCCGTGGCCGACGCCGACGAGCCGCCCGCCGAGGGGAACAGCAGCGGCAGCAGCGCGGCGAGCGCCGCCAGTTTGCGCTGACCGCGCTCCTCCCAGTCCGGTCCGTACGCCGCGCGGGCCAGGTCCTCCAGCTCGGCCACGAACGCCTCGGCGTCCACCGGGCGTTCCTCGGGCCGCTTGGCGAGACCCCGGCGGATGAGCGGACGTACCGCTTCCGGGGCCTCGGTCTCGGGAACCGGTGCCTCGATGTGCTGGAGGGCCAGTTCCGCGAGGTTCTGACCGGTGAACGGCTTGCGTCCGGTCAGGCACTCGTAGAACGTGGCGGTCGCCGCGTACACGTCCGCCGCCGGTGAGGCGGGCCGCCCCTGCCACTGCTCGGGGGCCATGTACGCGGGCGTCCCGGCCACGCCGGGTGTGGTGCCGTGGTCGGCGGCGATGCCGAAGTCCACCAGCTTGGACGAGCCGTCGGCCGCGACCAGGACGTTCTCCGGTTTGTAGTCGCGGTGCACCACCCCCGCCCGGTGGGCGGCGGCCAGGCCCAGCAGCGAGCCCTTGAGCACGACCAGGGCGGCCTCGGGGTCGGTGCTCCCCGACCGCCTGAGCACCGCGCGCAGGGCGATGCCGTCCACCAGCTCCATCACGATGGCGGCACCGCCGGGCGCCTCCACGTATTCGTACAGCTGGACCAGGTACGGCGACCGCAGCGCGCCGAGCAGCCGGGCCTCGGCCCGGAACTGCCCCACGAACGCCGGGTCCCGGCGCAGGCGGTCGCCGAGGTACTTCACCGCGACGGGGGTGCCGGTCCCGTCGTGCACCGCCAGTACCACCCGGCCGCTGGCGCCCGAGCCCAGTTCTCCGGTCTCCGTGTAGCCGGGGACCACCCACGCGTTCATCTTTCCGTCCCCCCTGCCGCGGCCCTTCACCCCCTGGGACACGAACGAGCCGTGGCCGGTTCCCGAACGTGCCGTCCGCGCGGTCCGCGGCTCGCACTCGGCGTGCGAGCGGCGGACCGCCGGGAAGCGGAGCGGGCGCGGCCGGTGGACGGGCCACCCCCGGAGGTGGCGCGCCGGTCGTCTACGGTGATCGCTGCCCCCGGAAGGAGACCCATGGCCGCCCCGCCCAGCCCCGACACCGACACCGACACCGACACCGACACCGACAAGGAACTCGCCCGCCAGTGGCTCGTCGCCCACGGCGCGACGTGCGACGCCGAGGGCGTCTGGCGGGACCCGGCGTTTCCGGGCGCGCCTCTGACCGCCCGTCAGTCCGCGCTTCTGTGGGCGGACCTGGCGATGGAGACCGCCGGGCCGGGCGCCGGGGAGACCGTACGGGTCGTCCTCGGCCTCATGGACCTGTGCGCCGAACCGGGCGTGACCGCGGTGTTCTCCGCGTGGACCGACGCCTACGAGGAGACCCGGGAGCACCTCTGGGCCGCGTACCGGCCCCGCCTGGAGGCGGTGGAAGAACCTCACGGAGTACTGGAGTCGCTCGCCCACTGGTTCGAGGACGGCTTCTGCGCCTCCCACTGCTTCCACGGCGTCCTGGGCGGCGAGGCCGGGTCCCTGTCCGCCCGGTTGCGACCGGACGCGCCGGGCCGCGACGGGCTGCTGCGCCGCACCCGGCGCGTGCTGTCGGTCGCGGCACCCCTGCCCCGGGCGGTCCTGGAGCCCGTGTACGAGGCGGTGGCCGGCGTCCCGGAACTGCGCGCCCTGTCGGCGGCTCGCGACGGTGCGGGCGTCAGGGGATCATCACGCAGTGGTTCTCGATGACCCTGCCGCTGCGGTCCAGCCCCCCGCAGACCGCCAGCCGCGGGTAGGCCCTGATCTCCCGGTTGACGACGAACCTCCACCGCGTCACGCCGGCCTTGCTCGCCCGGTGGTCGCCCACGAAGGCGCGCAGCGTCCCCGGCAGGCCGTCCCGGGTCGTGACCGTGATGTCCTGCACGTAGTCACGCCCCTGATAGGCGGTGGCCACGCAGATGTAGCGGCCGCACGTGGACTTGACCTCCGCGCTCGCCGGTGGCGCGGTCGCCAGCCCCAGCGCGCACGCGGCGGCGAGCGCGACCGCCGTCGCCACCGCCCGCCGCCCCGTCGGCGACACCGGCCGGACCGTCTTCTGGCGCGCGTACCTCACGGGGCCCCCTCGGCCTGCTCACGTCGGCTGACTGCACGACTCCCCCACTGTCGCGGGCCGGGCCCGGGGCCGCAATGCCCGGGACGGGGCGCCTTGGGGTACGCCGGCGGGCGCGCGGGCGCGAGCGGGGCCCACGGGGGAGCGACTCCGGGTGTACACGGGTCCGCCCGGGCGAGGGCGGCCCGGACGGGCGGCGGCGTCAGCCGGCCTGCCCTGGGCCGGTGAACACGGCGCGGACGCAGCCGTCGCTCTTGGACTTGTCGTAGCCCTCCACCGCCGCGTCGAGCGGCATGGTGTGGGTGGCGAGGTGCGCCGTGGTCAGGTCCCCTTGGCGATGCGGTCCAGCAGCATCGGGATGTACCGCTGGCCGTGCTGCTGAGCGGCGCGCACCGGGCATGACGTCCGGCTCGGCCCGGTTGACGGTGACGGTCGGCGACCGGGTGGCATCGGCTCCCGAGGCGGTGGAGTCCGGCCGGTGGCATGGTTCGACTCACCGTGGATACTCGGCCGGTGACACCGGGTGACCGCCGGGTACCGGGCCGACACGGGGCGACAGCGGCAGGAGGAGTGATGCGCGAACGAGATCCGCGTGTGCGGGAGGAGCTGCACCGCCGGGAGGCGGAGATGCTGGCGGACCTGGCCGAGTGGGTGGGCATTCCGTCCGTGTCCGCCGCCCCCGCGCACCGCCCGGACGTCGTCCGCTCGGCCCGCTGGCTGGTGTCCGCGCTGAAGGCCACCGGGTTTCCCGTGGCGGAGGAGTGGGAGACCGACGGGCTGCCGGCCGTGTACGCGCACTGGCCGGCCGAGGACCCGGCGGCACCGACCCTGCTCGTGTACAGCCACCACGACGTCCACGCCGTGAAGGCCGAGGAGTGGCGCGAGACGGCCCCCTTCTCACCGGTGATCCGCGACGGACGGATGTACGGGAGGGGAGCGTCCGACGCCAAGGGGCAGGCGCTGTGCCACCTGTGGGCCCTGCGCGCCCACCTGGCGACGGGGCGCTCCGCACCGGCGGTGGGCGTGAAGCTGCTGGTCGAGGGCGAGGAGGAGATCGGTTCGGTGCACCTGGCGGATCTGCTCGCGGAGCACGAGGAGCGGCTCGCGGCGGATGTCGTCATGGTGTCGGACACGATGCTGTGGTCGCTGACCGACGCGGCGGTGTGCACCGGTGTGCGCGGTTCGGTCAACGGGCGGCTGGTGGTGCGCGGGGCGCGGGACGACGTGCACAGCGGCGCGGTCGCCGGTGTGGCGCCCAACGCCTGTACGGAACTGTGCCGTCTGCTGGGACTCCTGCACGACGAGAAGGGCCGCGTCACCCTGCCGGGCTTCTACGACGCCGTGGCCCCGCTGTCACCGCGCGAGCGGGAGGAGCTCGACGCCGTGCCCTTCGACGAGGCGACGTGGCTACGGCAGTCGCACACCCGCGCCGTGCTGGGCGAGCACGGCCGCACCGCGCTGGAACGCCTCTGGACCCGCCCGTCCGTCGAGGTCAGCAGCCTTCTGGGAGGGGACGCCGAGCAACCGTCGCGCGGAGTGATCCCGCCGTCCGCCAGGGCCGATCTGCTGTTGCGCCTGGTGCCGGACCAGACCGCCGACGAGGTCGCCGGGCAACTGCGCCGGTGGGTGGACGAGCACGGCGCGGAGGGTTACGAGTACGACCTGACCATCTCGTCCACCATCTCCGATCCCTACCTCACGCCGCCGGAGCACCCGGCGCCGGGCGCCCTGGAGCGGGCGATGTCCCGGGCGCTGGGCCGGCCGCCGCTCCGCATGCGCAACGGCGGCGCGGCACCGGCGGCGCAGCTGGCCCGCGAGTTCGGCGCGCCGGTGCTGTTCTTCGGGACCGGCCTGGTGGACGACCGCTGGCACAGCCATGACGAGAAGGTCGAGGTCCAGGCCCTGGTGCAGGGGGCCGAGACGCTGGCGTACTTCCTCGAGGAGCTCGCGTCGGCGATGCGGTGACGCGTCCCGCGCCGCCGTGGCGGAGGCCCGTCCCGCCGGCCCGGTGACCGGTCACCGGTCACCGGGCCGTCCGTCGGAGCCCAGCACGTCCGCCAGCCGGGCCTCCAGTTCCAGCAGCCGCTCGTGCCCCGGAGCGGTGATGGCGTAGCGCCACGACCGGCCGTCGTGGGGCGCGTCCGCGTACAGGACCACGCCCTCCCCCGTGGAGCTCCGCCACTCGATGCCGGCCGCGGTCAGCCGGTCCACGGCCTCCGCGAAGCCGTACACGGTCGCGGCGCGGTGTTGCCCCAGGAGCCACGCGGGGTCCTCCTTCAGGTCGGCCGCCCGGGCCAGGCGGGCGACCATGGCCTGGGGGGTGGTGGTGGCCGTGCGGCGGATGTTGCTCTCGGTGGCCACCAGGGTCCCGTCCCGAGTGACGACCGCGTCGATACCGAAGGGCCCGGCGTAGCCGCGGTCCGCGAGGTACCGTCCCAGTGCCCTCCCCCACTGCTCCAGCTCCGCCCGGACGCCCGCGGCCGCCCCGGTCAGCGGGGAGACGTACCCCGTGAACACGGCGCCCGCCGTGCGCATTTCCCCGCTGAAGACCGACCGGACCTCCCGCGGTCCCGTCTCCATCTGGATGCTCACGGAGTGGGCCACGTCCAGCCACTCCTCCACGACCCACAGGCCCTCCGCCCCGCCCAGTCCGTCCTCCTGCACGTGGGTCCACCACGGGTCCCCCGACGACACGAACGTCATCCCGTGTCCGCCCGCCGACCGGTCGGGCTTGAGGACCACCCGTCCATGGGCGGCGAGGTGCTCGCGCACCGCGTCGTGCAGTCCGTCGCGGCGGCATGTCCGGCCTCGCGGTGTACGGATGTCCAGCTCGGCGGCGACCTGCCGGAACCCCGCCTTGGTGTTCAGCCGGGACGTGATGTCCAGCGCGGCGGCCGCCGCCCGCGCCGACGCGTACGGGGCCACCGTCATCCCCAGCTCCTCGGCGAGGGCGACCGTGGCCGCGTCCAGAGCGGTCGGCAGCAGGGTGATCCCCGCACGCCCGGCGGCGAGGCTGCTCAGCGCGTCCAGCCGGCCGTCGTCCCTGAGCGCCTCGGCCATGGCGACGCCCCGGCGGGCAGGGGCGTGGACGACGGACACGTCGGCTTCCGGGGCGCCCAGGAGGCCCAGCGCGTAGGTCAGGAAGTCCCGGGACACGGGCACCGGCGACACGAGGATGTCCCCGGGGCGCAGCAGCCACACCTTGCGCGGAGCCTGGGTCGCCCACCGTTCCAGCACGGCGCCCGCCTCGAGTCCCAGGGCCGCGTCGGAGACGAAGTTCGCGTAGACGACCCAGGGTGAACGCTGCTCCACACCGTTTCTCCGTTCGGCTGCGTGGTCTTGCCCGTCCTGTACCGGCAACATACCCTTGCCGGCCGCTGTCCGCCGGGGTGCGGCCGTGCCCTCGCCCGGTGACCGGGCGGCCCGAAGTGGTGGGTGAACGCGCCCGGGCGGCGGGTACAAGGCACACCATGATCAAGCGTGTGCTGTGGCAGGGCCTGCTGGCGGGCACCGCCGGGAGCGTCGTGATGACCCTCGGTGAGAAGGTCGAGCAGGCGATCACCGGTCGACCCGATTCCCATGTGCCGGGACGCGTGCTGGAGCGACTGACCGGCATGCCCGAACGTGCCGGGAAGCAGCCCGTCGCCGTCAATTGGGCGATGCATTTCGGCCAGGCTGCAGCTCTCGGCGTGCTGCGTTCCGTCATGGCGCGGGCGGGGCTGCGCGGGCCGGTGGCCTCGGCGAAGTTCGCGGTGGTCCGCCTCACCAACGACCAGATCCTGGAGAACGCCACCGGTGTCGGCGCGCCGCCGTCCACCTGGCCCCGCGAGGAGCTGGTAATGGACCTCGTGCACAAGGCCGTGTACGCCTTCGTGACCGGCGCCGTCGCGGACGCCCTGGCGGCGGCTGACGGCCCGGGGCCCGGGCAGCGCCACGCGGCGGTCCGGCCGGGCCGGCACCCGGACGTGGGGCCGCTCCCCCGGGGCGGGTGAGGCGGAGGGAGCCGCCATCCGGGTGGTGTCGAGCCGGCCCGTGGGGTACCGGCCGCGTGAATGGCCAGAGATGTACAGGCCCCTGTCCCTGTCCTGTTCCTCCGGCGGATACGGGGGTACCCAGCCGTGCACCCCCCATGGAGGCATGAATGACGTTCAATCCGTTGCAGCAGCGGGGCATCCCGCTGGACCGTCAGCTCAGGAACTGGCGCGAGCTCGACGTCAGCCCCATCGACCCCGATCACTGCGACCCGTACACCCGGTGCCGCATCATCACGATGAACGGCATCGAGGTCGAGGCCATCCTGTTCAGCCACAATCTGGCCCGCAACACCGTCGACCCGGAGGTCAAGCGGCAGCTGGCCCAGACCCGCTACATCGAGGCGCAGCAGCAGAAGGTGGTGAACTGGCTGCTGCCCGGCGTGTCGTCGGTCCTGGAGACGACGATCGCGTACGAGCAGGTCGCCGTCGACCTCACCGCCTGGGTCGCCCGTATGGAGCCGGACCCGTACCTGAAGCAGGCGTACCAGTTCGGTGTGCTGGAGGACTTCGACCACCTGTACCGGTACGCGAACCTGTACGAGATGATCGAGCACCGCAAGGCCGAGTCGATCGTCGACAACCTCAACGAGGTCATGCCGGGCCGGCCGACCAAGTACCACCACCGCCACCCGTTCGACAACGTGCGTGACGCGTACGACCGCAACGCCACCGATCCGCTGTCGAAGCTGCACGCGCTGACGATCATGTCGGCGGAGCAGCAGACGATGAACTTCTACATGAACACCGGCCCCACCTACATGGAGCCGATCGCCCGGCAGCTCTACCAGGAGATCGGCCTCATCGAGGAGGAGCACGTCACTCACTACGAGTCGCTGGTCGACCCGGGCGAGACGTGGTGGGAGCAGCTCGTCAACCACGAGTACAACGAGTGCTACCTGTACTACTCCTTCATGGAGCAGGAGAGCGACCCCAAGGTGAAGGCCGTCTGGGAGCTGCACCTCAACATGGAGCTGGAGCACCTGCACCTGGCGTGCGACCTGATGCGCCGGCACGACGGCCGCGACCCCGAGTCGGTGCTGGCGCCGGAGCTGCCGAACGTGCTGACGTTCGAGCCGAACAAGGCGTACCTGCGGGAGCTGCTCGACACCCAGATGGACCTGACCACCCTGGGCACCGGTTACGTGCGGGAGGCACACGAGCGCTTCGAGCAGTTGCAGGCGCAGATCCACGGCGGTGAGGAGCCGCCGAGCGAGCGGGTCATGACGCAGCACGACGAGATGTTCGGGCGCGAGTACCGCGTCGAGACCGAGGGTGAGCACCCCGACCCGGCCATGCGCGAGAAGTAGGAGACCCGACGTGTCCGAGATCCGCACTCCCGCCGCCGGTGACGACCACTCCACGGACGACGACGTCGTCGCCCTGCTCATGCGTCAGCACGGCGACATCCGCAACCTGTTCGACGAGGTGGAGCACAGCGAGGGCGACGAACGGCGGGACGCCTTCCGCCGGCTGGTCCGGCTCCTCGCGGTCCACGAGACCGCGGAGGAGGAGGTCGTCCACCCCTTCGCGCGCCGCAGCCTCCCGGGCGGTGAGCAGGTGGTGGAGGACCGGCTCGCCGAGGAGCGCGCCGCCAAGGAGACGCTCGCCATGCTCGACGACATGGACCCGGACGACCCGAAGTTCCTCCCCCGGCTGCTGACGCTGAGGGCCTCCGTGCAGGAACACGCCCGTGCTGAGGAGCGCTACGAGTTCACGCACATCCGCCGCAGTACCGATGCCGCCGGGCTGGCCGCCATGGCCAGGGGCGTGAAGGCGGCGGAGGCGATGGCACCGACCCGGCCGCACCCGGGAGTCGAGTCGGCGGCGGCGAACGTCATGGCGGGGCCCGTGGCCGCGCTGATGGACCGTACGAAGGACGCCGTGCGGAAGGCGATGGGCAAGGACGGCTAGGCGCGCCGCTCGGCGCGCGGGTCCTGCTCCTTGCGCGCCCTTCGCGCGCTTCACGTTTCTCACGGCAGCGATCCCGGTCCACCCGGACCGGGATCGCTGCCGTGAGCGCCGGCGCTCGTGGGAGGACCGGCTCGTTCCCGGCTCACCGCCCGGTGCCGTCCGGCCGGTCGACGCGCCCGTCAGGCTGCTCTACCTTTTTGGACGGGTTGGTCCTCCCATTCGTAGGGTGGGGACGCCCAGGGGTATCGGGTGTGGCTATCAGGCTGCTGCCGCTTTG
>NZ_JBWKJV010000050.1:0-25405 GCF_056432045.1 Streptomyces sp. NPDC045701
TGCAACCCCGCCAGCACCCCGTCCCACTCCTCAACCAACCCCACCCCAAGCTCAGCCATACCCCAACTCAACCACAAACAAGTGCGATTGCAGTAAAGAGAGAGAAGGCTCACCGCCCAGTGAGCCGTTCGGGCGGACGGAACGCCACCGCGTCCCGCCCGCCCGCTCTCTGATTTGGTGTTACGGCTGTTACAGGGGCGCGGCCTTGCTGGTGACCCGCTCGGTGTGGTTGTCGTCCCCGTCACCCATGGCGACCGTGCGCCGTTTCGACACGTACACCGCGACGACGATGACGACGATGGCGACCGTCGCCACCACCGCGCGTACGCCCGCGCTGGCGTCGTCGCCGTAGCTGAACTGCACGACCGCCGGAGCGATCAGCAGCGCGACCAGGTTCATCACCTTCAGCAGGGGGTTGATGGCCGGGCCGGCCGTGTCCTTGAAGGGGTCTCCGACCGTGTCGCCGATGACCGTGGCGGCATGCGCCTCGCTGCCCTTGCCGCCGTGGTGGCCGTCCTCGACGAGCTTCTTGGCGTTGTCCCAGGCGCCCCCGGAGTTGGCGAGGAAGACGGCCATCAGGGTGCCGGTGCCGATGGCGCCCGCGAGGTAGGCCCCCAGGGCGCCCACCCCGAAGGTGAACCCGACGGCGATGGGCGCCATGACGGCGAGCAGCCCCGGTGTGGCGAGTTCGCGCAGGGCGTCCTTGGTGCAGATGTCGACGACCCGCCCGTACTCCGGTTTCTCGCTGTAATCCATGATCCCGGGGTGCTCGCGGAACTGCCGGCGCACCTCGTAGACCACCGCTCCGGCGGACCGCGACACCGCGTTGATCGCCAGGCCGGAGAAGAGGAAGACGACGGCGGCGCCGAGGATCAGCCCGACGAGGTTGTTGGGCTGGGAGATGTCCATGGTCAGGTTCATCTCCGTCGCCCTGGCCCCGACGTCGCGAACGGCGGTGGCGATCGCGTCCCGGTACGACCCGAAGAGCGCGGCCGCCGCGAGTACGGCCGTGGCGATGGCGATGCCCTTGGTGATGGCCTTGGTGGTGTTCCCGACGGCGTCGAGGTCGGTGAGGACCTGCGCGCCCGCGCCCTGAACATCGCCGGACATCTCGGCGATGCCCTGGGCGTTGTCGGCGACCGGGCCGAAGGTGTCCATGGCGACGATCACGCCGACCGTGGTGAGCAGGCCGGTGCCGGCCAGGGCGACGGCGAACAGCGCCAGGGTGATCGACGTCCCGCCGAGCAGGAACGCCCCGTACACCGAGAGGCCGATCAGCAGCGCGGTGTAGACGGCGGACTCCAGGCCGATGGAGATGCCGGCGAGGATGACGGTGGCGGGTCCGGTCAGGGAGGACTTGCCGATGTCCCTCACGGGACGGCGGGTGGTCTCGGTGAAGTACCCGGTCAGCTGCTGGATCAGGGCGGCCAGCACGATGCCGATGGCGACCGCCACCAGCGCGAGGACGCGCGGGTCGCCGCCGTGCGCCTTGATCGCGGCCTCGGTGACGCCGTCCAGGGAGGCGTACGAGGAGGGGAGGTAGACGAAGACGGCGACGGCCACCAGGGCCAGCGAGATCACGGCGGAGATGAAGAAGCCCCGGTTGATCGCGGCCATCCCACTGCGGTCGGCGCGCCGCGGGGCGACCGCGAAGATGCCGATCATCGCGGTGACCACGCCGATCGCCGGCACGATCAGGGGAAAGGCGAGACCGAGGTCTCCGAACGCGGCCTTGCCGAGGATCAGCGCGGCGACCAGGGTGACGGCGTAGGACTCGAAAAGGTCGGCGGCCATGCCCGCGCAGTCGCCGACGTTGTCCCCGACGTTGTCGGCGATGGTCGCGGCGTTGCGGGGGTCGTCCTCGGGAATGCCCTGCTCCACCTTGCCCACGAGGTCGGCGCCGACGTCCGCGGCCTTGGTGAAGATGCCACCGCCGACACGCATGAACATCGCGATGAGCGCGGCGCCCAAGCCGAAACCTTCCAGGACCTTGGGGGCGTCGGCGGCGTACACGAGAACCACGCAGGAGGCACCCAGCAGGCCGAGGCCGACCGTGCACATGCCGACCACGCCACCCGTGCGGAAAGCGATCTTCATTGCCTTGTGCGAGACGGTCGTCAGGTCCTTTTCCGGCTCTCCGGGCGCCGGAGTCGCCTCACGCGCGGCGGCCGCGACCCGCACATTGGCCCGTACGGCGAGACGCATGCCGAGGTATCCGGTGACCGCCGAGAAAAGCGCGCCCACCAGGAAGAACACCGATCGCCCTGCGCGCTGTGACCAATTGTCCGCGGGCAGGAGCATGAGCAGGAAGAACACGACGACCGCGAAGACGCCGAGGGTCCGCAGCTGACGGGCCAGATAGGCGTTCGCGCCTTCCTGGACGGCCGCCGCGATCTTTTTCATGGCGGCCGTGCCCTCACCGGCCGCCAGTACCTGTCGCACCAGCAGCTGGGCGACGATCAGGGCGGCCAGGGCCACCGCCGCGATGACGGCCACGATGATCCGGTTTTCGTCGGTGAGAACCGCGGCCGCGAGTGAAGTCGGGTGGTCGGACACGTGTGTGGTGAAGAGCCCCGCCATTCGTCCTCCTTGACGTCAGAAGAGCTCAAGATGTGGACGGATTGTAGGGAGCAGATCCTGATCAAAACAGAGCGCCGTAGAACAGAATTGACCTTTGCTCGCCACTCGGCAAATGCGCGGTGAGCCAAATCCACTCGAAAGCAGTAATGACTTTGGACCGTTCGCGCCCGGTGAGGCGATCTAGGAAATGCAAAAAGGCCCTGCTCAGCAGGGCCTTTCATTTCTCCGCCGGGTGGGTCAGGGCAGCACGGCGGCGGGGTTCGTCGGCCAGGTCATCCTGATGACGCCGCCCGCCTCGCCGGCCGACACCTCGACGTCGTCGACGAGCCCGGTGATCACCGCGAGGCCCATCTCGTCCTCGCCCTCGGCGTCGTCGAACTCCTCCACCGGAGCGGCACTGCGGGAGCCCGGTACCCCGGCGGCATCGGCCGCCGCGACGCCGGCGCCCGGAACCTCGTCGCCGACCTCGATGGAGAACGCCTTCTCCTCCTCGGTCAGCATGACCCGGATCGGGGAGGTCACGTGGTTGCTGCGGTGGAGCCCCACGGCACGGGAGCACGCCTCACCGACGGCGAGCCGGACCTCGTCCAGCACGGCTTCGTCGACCCCGGCCCGGCGCGCCACGGCGGCCGCCACGAGACGGGCGGTCCTGACGTGCTCGGGCTGGGCGCTGAAGCGGAGTTCAACGGTGGCCATACGGTCCCCCTCGGACGTGCGAGCGTGCCTTCAGAGAACCGGGCTGGACGCCCGGCACCCTGCTCTTCCTCCCGAAGCCGCCGGTCGCCGACCGGCCGTACCGGCCCGTGGGCGTCCGGCCGGGTCAGGAACGAACCGGGGCGGCGCGGGCCCAGGGGCCGGCGGCCGCGCCGGAACGGGCCGGACGGAAACCGGACGGCCGACTGGGCCGAACGGGTCCGGTCCGGCCTCGGCCGGGAACAGGCCCGTACCGAACCGGCCGGACGACCGAGCCGGTCAGTCGGTGGCCGCGACGGCCTCGTCGACCGTGGTGTGGATCGGGAACACCTTGGTCAGACCGGTGATTCGGAAGATCTTGAGAATGCGCTCCTGGTTGCAGACCAGGCGCAGCGATCCCTCGTGCGCGCGAACGCGCTTCAGGCCACCCACCAGCACGCCGAGGCCGGTCGAGTCGAGGAAGTCCACGCCCTCCATGTCGACGACCAGGTGGTAGCTGCCGTCGTTCACCAACTCGACCAACTGCTCGCGCAGCTTGGGCGCGGTATACACATCAATCTCGCCACCGACCTCGACGACCGTACGGTCGCCACCAGGGCCGGACACATTGCGAGTCGACAGGGACAGGTCCACGGATCCTCCAGCACCTTGCTATCGAGCGATCGCCCCCGCATTCTCCGGACGGAGCCAGGGGACGGATCGCCAGCCGCGATGGCATTCAATCACTTACCAGCAGCCATGCACGACGCCTTGGGAGCATTGTCCGTCACGCCGGTGACACACTCGGTGCCGATGGCCATGAATCACCGCCCCAGTCGACCTCCCGAGAGCGGGGACACCCGCCCCTCCCCCGGTACGGTCCTCGACCGGCTCGCCGCAGGGGCGAACCGGGCTGCGCGCATCACTCATACGGAGCACCTGCCCCCAAGAGCGGGTCGGCATGCCGTCTGGCCCGATCGCATCCGCCCGGAAGTGATCAACGCCATCCATACGGCGGGTATCGAGCACCCCTGGGCCCACCAGGCGGCCGCCGCGGAGCACGCGCTGGACGGCGAGTCGGTCGTGATCGCCACCGGTACCGCGTCCGGCAAGTCCCTCGCCTATCTGGCCCCCGTCCTGTCCACCCTGCTGGACGGCTCCGAGGCGCCCAACGGGCGCGGGGCGACCGCCCTGTACCTCGCGCCGACCAAGGCCCTCGCGGCCGACCAGCGGCGCTCGGTCAAGGCCCTCGCCGCACCGCTGGGCAACCGGATCCGGCCCGCCGTGTACGACGGCGACACGCCCGTCGAGGAGCGCGAGTGGGTCCGCCAGTACGCCAACTACGTCCTCACCAACCCCGACATGCTCCACCGGGGCATACTTCCGTCCCACCCGCGCTGGTCCTCCTTCCTGCGTGCCCTGCGCTATGTGGTCATCGACGAGTGCCACACCTACCGGGGCGTCTTCGGGTCGCACGTCGCCCAGGTGCTGCGCCGCCTGCGCCGGGTCTGTGCCCGGTACGGCTCCTCGCCCGTCTTCCTCCTCGCCTCCGCGACCGCCGCCCAGCCGGCCCTGGCGGCCGGGCGGCTGACCGGCCTGCCCGTGCACGAGGTCGCCGACGACGCCTCGCCGCGCGGGGAACTGGTCTTCGCCCTGTGGGAGCCCCCTCTCACCGACCTCCAGGGCGAGCAGGGCGCCCCGGTGCGCCGTACCGCCACGGCCGAGACCGCCGACCTCCTGACGGACCTGACCGTCCAGGGCGTCCGCTCGGTCGCCTTCGTACGCTCCCGGCGCGGTGCCGAGCTGATCTCGGTCATCGCCAAGGAGCGGCTCGCGGAGGTCGACCGCTCGCTGCCCGCGCGGGTCGCCGCCTACCGGGGCGGTTACCTGCCCGAGGAGCGCCGGGCCCTGGAGCGGGCCCTGCATTCCGGTGAACTCCTCGGGCTGGCCGCGACGACCGCCCTGGAGCTGGGCATCGACGTGTCGGGCCTGGACGCCGTGGTGATCGCCGGCTATCCGGGCACGCGCGCCTCCCTGTGGCAGCAGGCGGGCCGCGCCGGACGCTCCGGGCAAGGCGCTCTCGCGGTGCTCGTCGCCCGGGACGACCCGCTGGACACCTTCCTGGTCCACCACCCGGAGGCGCTGTTCCGCCAGCCGGTGGAGTCGACCGTCCTCGACCCCGACAACCCCTACGTCCTCGCCCCGCACCTGTGCGCGGCGGCTGCGGAGATCCCGCTCACGGAACCGGACCTGGCCCTGTTCGGCCCGGCCGTCCCGGAGCTGCTGCCCCAACTGGAGTCCGCCGGTCTGCTGCGGCGGCGGGCGTCCGGGTGGTACTGGACCCGCCGGGAACGGGCCGCCGACCTCACCGACATCCGGGGCGAGGGCGGCAGCCCCGTCCAGATCGTCGAAGCCGGTACGGGCCGGCTGCTCGGCACCGTCGACGAGTCCGCCGCCCACGCCGCCGTCCACGAGGGCGCCGTGCACCTCCACATGGGGCGCACCTACCTGGTCAAGGAACTGGACCTGAAGGAGTCGGTCGCCCTCGTCGAGAGGGCCGACCCGCCGTACTCCACCACCGCCCGCGACACCACCGCCATCTCCGTACTGGAGACCGACACCGAGATCCCCTGGGGTGACGGGCGCCTGTGCTACGGCTCCGTCGAGGTCACCAACCAGGTCGTCTCCTTCCTCCGCCGCCGTCTGATCACCGGTGAGGTGCTCGGCGAGACGAAGCTCGACCTGCCGCCGCGCACCCTGCGCACCCGTGCCGTGTGGTGGACCGTCACCGAGGACCAGCTGGACGCCGCCCGGGTGAACCCCGAGCAGCTGGGCGGCGCCCTGCACGCCGCCGAGCACGCCTCCATCGGTCTGCTGCCGCTCTTCGCCACCTGCGACCGCTGGGACATCGGCGGGGTGTCCGTCCCGCTCCACCCGGACACGCTGCTGCCGACGGTCTTCGTGTACGACGGCCACCCCGGCGGCGCCGGGTTCGCGGAGCGTGCCTTCCACACCGCGCGCGAGTGGCTGACCGCCACCCGGGACGCCATCGCCTCGTGCGAGTGCGAGGCGGGGTGCCCGTCCTGCATCCAGTCCCCCAAGTGCGGCAACGGCAACGATCCGCTGCACAAGCGGGGCGCCGTCCGGCTCCTCACGGAACTGCTGCGGGGGGCCCCGGAGGCGCCCCCGGAGGGCCCGCCCGCGACCTGACCACGGGCGCGTACGGACCGAAGCGGGCCCGTGCCGCCACCTCCGCGATCTCGCCGCGCACCGTGCACCGCACGACTTCCGCCCCCTGCGCCCGTGCCACCCGGCCGGCCGCCCCGCACGCGTCGGAGGCGCCCCACAGCGCCCGGTCCGCGGCGGCGAGCGCCGCCAGGTCCGCGGCGCCGCCCGCCCGGTGCCGGGCGGCCACCGCCTGCCCCAGGGCGAGGACCGCCGCGAACACCGCGCACATCACGGTGGCGGCCATCGCCACCCACACGGTCGCCGCCCCGCGGTCCGCACCCGGACACCTGCCCGGGGCGGGCCCACCCGACGGGCCGGTCACGGCTCCGCCCCCACGGTGTCCTCGGCCAGGGCGGCCGCCTCCGCGCGCAGCGTCAGCCGCAACGAGCCAGGGCCCGGCGTGGGCGCCTCCACCCGGACGCGCCACAGATCCCCGGCGCGCTCCACCGCCACGCGGGCACCGCTCGGCGCGGCCGCCCGGACCGCCGCCACCGCCTCCGCACGCGGCTCGGAGCGGGCCACCGCCCGGGCCCCGGCGCGGGCGGCGTCCACGCACTGGATCTGCGCGGCCGCCGCCACCAGCGCCCACACGAGCGCCATCGTGAAGAGCACCAGCGCCGGCAGGGCCGTGGCCGCCTCGGCGGTCACCGACCCGCGATCGCCGCCGACGTCAGAACTGGGCATCGAGCGCCCTCCCGATCAGCGACCGCAGCCCACCCGACACCACATCGCTCGTGACGATCTTGTAGAGCACGGCCGCGAAGGCGCACGCGGCGATCGTGCCCATCGCGTACTCGGCGGTGGTCATCCCCCCGTCACCGCGTGCCCCTGCCCGGCGCACCCGGGCCACCAGGGCCTTCAGCATCCGGTTCCCCATACCAACCCCCATGAGATGTCGATCCGTCACAACAGTTCGCCCGCCAGCCCGATGACCACCGGGGCGACCCCGACCGTCAGGAACGCGGGCAGGAAACACAGCCCCACCGGGGCGGTGATCAGCACCTGTGCCCGTTGCGCCCGGGCCGTGGCCCGCCGTGCCCGGTCCGCGCGCAGCACGGCGGCCAGCCGGGTGACCGCCTCGGCTGCCGGGGCGCCCGAGGCACTCGCCCGCTCCAGGCAGCGCGCCAGCGGTCCGGCACCCGGTATCGCACCGAACCGGCCCCACACCTCGTCCGGATCGCCGCCCAGGCGCAGTTCGGCCGCCGCTCCCGCCAGCCGGTCGCCGACCGTGCCCCCCAGCGACTCCCCCACGACCGCCGCCGCCTCACGCGGACCCGCACCGGCCGACAGACACGCGGCGAGCAGGTCCGCCGCCAGAGGGAGCTCCCGCGCCACGGCGTCGGCGTCCTCCCGGCCGGCCGGCCGCGGCCGCCGCTGCCACCTCCGTACGCCGTACGCGGCGGCGAGGCCCACGGCCCACCCGGCGACTCCGCCGACCAGGACCCAGCCGCTGAGGGCAGCCCCCGCCGGCGCCGCCCACCGCCGCACCCACATCCCGTACCCGGGGCGCCGGGAACGGGCCGGCCGGTACCCGGCCCCCAGCAACGCAGTGGTCCGCCGGCGCGCACGGTGCTCACTGCGTCGGGCGGCAGCCGTGCCGGCCAGCCACGCCGCGCCGGCCGCCAGGGCCACGGCGGCTTCCACGCCCTGGAGCAGTGACCCGCTCACGGCTCCTCCCCGGCGCGTACGACCCGCCCGGCCCACCACAGGCCCATGGCCTCCAGAAGACCTCCGACCGTCAGGCAGGCCAGGCCCGCCGGGGTGTGGAACAGCACCCGCAGCGGATCGGCGCCGAGCGCCCAGCCCATGGCGAGCGCCACCACGGGCAGGACCGCCAGCAGGCCGACCGTCGCCCAGGCGCCCGCCACCTGGGCCCTCAGCCGTTCCCGCTGGTCACGCCGCTCCCGCAGCGCCGCCTCCAGCCGGTCAAGGCCCGCCGCGAGGCCGGCCCCGCCGTCCACGGCCACCTGCCAGCAGGCCGCCAGACCCACCAGCCCGTCCGCGCCGTCCTCCCGGCCCGCACGCCGCAACGCCTCCGGTACGTCGCCCCCGAACCGCGCCGCCGCCAGGACCGCCGACTCCTCGCCGCCCAGCGCCCCGGTGGTGCGCGCCGCCCAGAACAGCGCCTGCCGGGGCTGCCACCCGGCGCGCAACTCGCCGGCGACCGCACCGCACAGGGCGATCACCGCGTCCGCGCGCCGTTCCCGCTCCCGGGACCGCTCCGCGGCCCTCAGCCGTCGTCCGACCAGCGGCACGGCGCACACCCCCGCGACCAGGGGCAGCACCGACCTCCCCAGCACCGCCAGGACCGCCGCCACCACCAGGCACAGCCACTCCCGCCGCACCCGCACCACCGGCACGCGCCGTCGCCAGCGCCCCGCGGCCCAGGGCGGCACCCCGCCGCCACCGGCGAACAGCAACCGCGCCCGCCGCGACCCCCGCTCCCGATCCAGTACCAGCCAGGCCGCCGCACCCGCGCACACCGCCGCGTACATCGGCTGTCCCGTCACCACCGCACACCTCCGATCAGCGCCCGCAGCCGCTCCCAGCCCCGCTCGCACCGAAAGCCCTCGGGCCCCCAGCGCAGAGCGGGGACCGTGACGACCAGTCCCCGCACGTCCCGGTCCAGGACGTGCACCTCCTCGACCCGGCGCCGCCCCGCCCTGTCCCGCGCGAGGTGGACCACCACCGACAGACCCGCCGCCACCTGGCTGTGCAGCGCGGCGCGATCGAGCCCCGCGGCCGTACCCAACGCCTCCAGGCGGGCCGGCACATCGGCCGCGGTGTTCGCGTGCACGGTCCCGCAACCGCCCTCGTGCCCGGTGTTCAGGGCGGCCAGCAGATCCGTCACCTCGGCCCCCCGCACCTCGCCCACCACCAGCCGGTCGGGCCGCATGCGCAGCGCCTGGCGCACCAGGTCCCGCAGCGTCACCTCGCCCGCGCCCTCCTGATTGGGCGTACGGGCCTCCAGCCGCACCACATGCGGGTGATCCGGCCGCAGCTCGGCCGAGTCCTCTGCCAGGACGATCCGCTCCCGCTCGCCCACCAGCCCGAGCAGCGTCGACAACAGCGTCGTCTTCCCCGACCCCGTGCCACCACTGACCAGGTACGACACCCGTGCCTCGACCAGCGCCCGGAGCACCTGGTCCCCGTCCGGCGGAACCGTCCCGGCCTCCGCCAACTCCCGCAGTGAGAAGGCCCGCGGCCGTACCACCCGCAGCGACAGGCAGGCCGACCCGACCGCCACCGGCGGCAGGACCGCGTGCATCCGCGTGCCGTCCGGCAACCGCGCGTCCACCCAGGGCCGGGCATCGTCCAGCCGCCGGCCCGCGACCGCCGCCAGCCGCTGCGCCAGCCTGCGGACCGCCGCCGCGTCCGGGAACGCGACGCCCGACAGCTCCAGCCCCGCGCCCCGGTCCACCCACACCCGGTCCGGAGCCGACACCAGTACGTCCGTCACCGCCGGATCGGCGAGCAGCGGCTCCAGCGGGCCGGTGCCCACCAGTTCGCACCGCAACTCCTGTGCCGCGCCGAGCACTTCCTCGTCACCCAGCACTCGCCCCTGCGCCCGTAGCGCGGCCGCCACACCGGCGGGGGTGGGATCCGTGCCGCTCTCCACGAGCCGCTGCCGAACGGCTTCCAGCAGTCCCGCCGTCATGACGCGCTCTCCCCGGCCAGCGCCCGCTCCCAGAACGCCGCGCAGAACCGGGCGAGCGGGCTCCGCGCGCTGTCACCCGGCGGAGCACCCGCGTCCAGGGCCGCCATGAGGCCGGGATCCACCGGGAGTTCCCCCACCAGCGGCAGGCCCATCACCTGCGCGATCCACGGGTCCTCGACCCCGGCGGCGTACGGGCCGCGTACCACCACGCGCAGCTCGCGCAGCACCGTGCCCACCGCTGCGGCCACCCGCTGGGCGCCGGCGACGGCCCGCAGCTCGGCGGGCACCACGAGCAGCCCCAGGTCCAGTTGGGTCAACGCCTCCTTGGTGACGTCGTCGACCCGGCGCGGCAGGTCCACGACCACCACGCCGCCGCGTCTGCGCGCCGCCGCGAGCACGGAACGCATCGCCTCCGGCCGGACCGCGACGGCGTCGCCCCGGTCCCAGCTGAGGATCTTCAGGTCCGGCAGGCCCCGCAGCGAGGGCAGCGCCTCCTCCAGCGCCCGGCCCGCCACCCGGCCCTTGGAAGCGGCGAGATCTGGCCACCGCAGCCCTTCCGCCTGCTCACCACCCAGCAGGACGTCGAGCCCCCCGCCCAGCGGGTCGGCGTCCACGAGCATCGTCCGCCGTCCCTCGCGCGCCGCTGTGACGGCCAGCGCACAGGCGAGCGTCGACGCCCCGGCGCCTCCGCGCCCTCCCACGACCCCGACCGTCAGCGCCTGCCGCCCCGAGCCCTCGACGACGTCGGCGATCCGGTCGACCAGCCAGCTCTCGGCCTCGGGCAGCCGCAGCACGCAGTCCGCGCCGATCTCCACCGCCCGTCGCCATACTTCGGGATCGTCCGGGTCACGCCCTACCAGCAGGACGTCCCGCCTGCGGGTGGCGCCCCGGCACCGGTCGGCCGCGTCGTCGCCGACCAGGACCAGCGGCGCGGCGTCCCAGCTCGCCCGGTGTTCCGGCACCGCGTGGTACACCTGCGGGTGCGCGCCGGCCGCGGCGCACAACCGCAGCAGATCGTCGAGCAGTTCGGTGTCCTCGGTCACGATCAGCGGTCCGTTCCGCCGTTTCTCGGTGACCGCCGCCCGGTCCGGTGTGCTGGATCCGGCCATGGTTCCCTCCCCCATTTCCCGTGGCTCACCGCGTCTGGCGGGTGAGCACCTGTCAACGGCCCGCGGCGTCCCTGCCGAGCCCCGCGTCGCGCTGTGGCGCGACGAGAGATCCGGGATTCCTTCCGCCGCGGACATCGCAGCCGGAATCACGGTGAACGACTTTCGGAAAAGAAGTGGATCTTGCCTTAAAACTGTGGATAACTCACCGGTTGTGAATATCTCGACAACCCATACCAGCGACTTCCGCAGAGCAGCGCTTCCGCTACGCTGAGTGACGCAAAGGGGGCAGCAGCATTCCCCGGCCGAAGCGAGGGGGAGCGAACGGGATGATCGAGCAGAGCCGTCGGAAACGGACGAAAACGCGTCCGGACGTGCGACGACCCCCGCCGGGGGGGAGAGCGGGGGTCGTCTCTCCGGCCGACTCGGGGGGGGAGGAGCCGGACCGGGTTAGCACGGTCGCGAACGATCCGTGACTTCCATGGTGTACCCGAGAGGCTTCTCAGGCAAACCCACACGCCCCAGCGTACGCCGAATGGCGGGCACCTATGCTCGGGCTCGTGGAAAACCACTCCTTGCCGCGCACAGCAGCCTTCTTTGACCTGGACAAGACGGTCATTGCGAAGTCATCGACGTTGACCTTCAGCAAGTCCTTCTACCAAGGCGGCCTGATCAACCGCCGCGCCGTACTGCGGACCGCCTACATCCAGTTCGTCTTCCTGGCCGGCGGCGCCGACCACGAGCAGATGGAACGGATGCGGGAGTACCTCTCCGCCCTCTGCAAGGGCTGGAACGTCCAGCAGGTCAAGGAACTGGTCGCCGAGACCCTGCACGACCTGATCGACCCGATCATCTACGACGAGGCGGCGTCCCTCATCGAGGAGCACCATGCCGCCGGCCGGGACGTCGTGATCGTCTCCACCTCCGGTTCCGAGGTCGTCGAACCCATCGGCGAGCTGCTCGGCGCCGACCGGGTCGTGGCGACGCGGATGGTCGTCGGCGAGGACGGCTGCTTCACCGGAGAGGTCGAGTACTACGCCTACGGCCCCACCAAGGCGGAAGCCATCCGGGAGCTCGCGGAGGCCGAGGGGTACGACCTCTCCCGCTGCTACGCGTACAGCGACTCGGCCACCGACCTGCCGATGCTGGAGGCCGTCGGCCACCCGTACGCGGTGAACCCGGACCGGGCACTGCGCCGGGAGGCGGCCGCGCGCGATTGGCCGGTTCTGCTCTTCAACCGCCCGGTCCGGCTGAAGCAGCGCCTGCCCGCTTTCCGTATGCCGCCGCGCCCCGCACTGGTGGCCGCCGCGGCCGTCGGCGCGGCCGCGGCCACGGCGGGCCTGGTCTGGTACGCCAGCCGGCGCCGACAGTCGGCGTGACGGGTCCGCCGCACCGCACGCGTCGCCCTCCGGCCCCGTGGCTCTCCGCACCATCCGGCGGACAACCGCACCCCGGAGGCAGGCACGACACCGGTGGCGGGCGGGAAACAGCAGGCAGCGGGCATCGGGGCATGTCCGGCCCTCGGGTAAAAAGTGGAGGCAGGTCTTTCGTATCCCCCCGTACGGGAGTACAAAGGACTTAACGGCCCGCGAGACCGAGGACATCCGAAAGGATCACCTGTTGAGCAAGAAGGCCCCACGGACCGAACAGCACGGAAGCTGAGCACCCACGCGACGTCGACCCGTCGATTACGGGCCAGCCGCACCAGGCGTCGGGCAAAGTCCCCGCCTGATGGGCACATATCGAGGACGCATGGTAACTCGGCGGACGTGCCAGCGGCGGTACCGCTCAGGCGGTACCGCCGCAACCCTGCCACTCCCCCACCGGCCGGTCCGGCCGGCACCGGCCGACGTTCGCCGACCGGAGCCCCGCCGCCAACAGGCCCTCGGTTCCTACGCCGCTCCGCGCTGGAGCGCCTCGCACACCGCGGTCGACTCCCGCACGCCCAGCTCCACCGCCCGACCGCAGTGGGCGATCCAGGCCGCCATACCCTCCGGGGTGCCCGACAGATAGCCCTCGAACGCCGCGACGTACGCCGCGCGCCCCTGCTCCGCATGGCCGACCTCGGCCGGGCAGATCGCCTTGGGATCCAGTCCACTGCCGATCAGCACGATCCGCTCGGCCGCCCGCGCCACCAGTCCGCTGTACGAGGTGAACGGCCGCAGCGCCAGCAGCTCACCGTGCACCACGGCGGCCGTCACCAGAGCCGGGGCCTCGCCGCCGGCGACGATCAGGTCCGCCAGCCCCTCGAGCCGGCCCGCGACCTCGTCGGCGCCCGGAAGCGGCGCCTCGATCAGGGGCTCGTCGACGGGCTCGCCGTCCCGCCGCGGCCGTCCCACCGAGTCCGCCACCACTCCGGCCGGCCCACTCGCCCCGGTACCGGCCGCGACGCCGGGGTCGCCCGCCGCGACCAGGTGGAGCCGCGCCAGTACCCGCATCGGGGACTGCCGCCAGATGGACAGCAGCTGGCCGGCCTCCGCGCCCAGCCGCAGGGCGGCACCCACCGTCCGCGCCTCCGCGTCCCCACTGAAGTCGGTACGCCGGCGCACCTCCTCCAGAGCCCAGTCGGCTCCCGACAGGGCGGCGGAGCCACGCGCGCCGCGCAGGGCCGCCTCGGAGGTCACCTCGGTGCTGCGGCGCCGCATCACGCGGTGCCCGTAAACCCGGTCGACGGCCTTGCGAACGGAGTCCACGGCACCGGGCACACCGGGCAGCGCCCCCAGCGCGACCAGGGGGTCAGCGGGATTCGTACTCATAGGTAGCGAGGCTACGCGCCCACCCCCGGCGACCCACCTTGGAGTGGCCTTCGTCATACGGATGGGCACGTGGGGCAATCACACCACTACACACCGCTACGCTATCTGAATATGAAGATCGCTTTCGTAGGGAAGGGCGGCAGCGGGAAGACGACGCTGTCCTCCCTCTTCATCCGCCACCTGGTCGCCAACGAGGTCCCCGTCCTCGCGGTGGACGCCGACATCAACCAGCACCTCGGGGCCGCGCTGGGCCTCGACGAGGCGGCAGCGGCCGCGCTGCCGGCGATGGGTTCGCACCTGCCGCTCATCAAGGAGTACCTGCGCGGTACCAACCCGCGCATCCCGTCCGCCGAGACGATGATCAAGACCACACCGCCGGGCGAAGGGTCCCGCCTGCTGCGCGTCGGCGAGGACAACCCGATCTACGAGGCGTGCGCCCGCCCCGTACACCTGGACGACGGCGAGATCAGGCTCATGGCGACCGGGCCGTTCACCGAGGCCGACCTCGGAGTGGCCTGTTACCACTCGAAGGTCGGGGCGGTGGAGCTGTGCCTGAACCACCTGGTCGACGGGGAGGAGGAGTACGTCGTCGTCGATATGACGGCCGGCTCGGACTCGTTCGCGTCGGGGATGTTCACACGGTTCGACATGACCTTCCTGGTCGCCGAGCCGACCCGCAAGGGGGTCTCCGTGTACCGGCAGTACAAGGAGTACGCGCGCGACTTCGGTGTCGCGCTGCGGGTCGTGGGCAACAAGGTGCAGGGCATGGAGGACATCGACTTCCTGCGCGAGGAGATCGGGGACGACCTGCTCGTCACGGTCGGCCACTCCAACTGGGTCCGCTCGATGGAGAAGGGCCGGCCGGCTCGTTTCGAGCTGCTCGAGGCCGAGAACCGGATGGCGCTGCAGTCCCTGCAGAACGCGGCGGACGACTCGTACCGGCACCGCGACTGGGAGCGCTACACGCGCCAGATGGTGCACTTCCACCTGAAGAACGCGGAGAGCTGGGGCAACGCGAAGACGGGAGCCGACCTGGCGGCGCAGGTCGACCCCGGCTTCGTCCTCGGTCAAGGGCTCGGTGCCGTTCAGCCCGCCTGACGCCGGGCGGGCGGACCGGCCGGGACGGCCGGCGAGGCGGCGGTGACCGGCCGGGCCGCGAGGAAGGCCGGCCAGCCGTCCTTGGGGGCCTCGCCGACCTTGAGGGTGCGCAGTTTGGCGAGGACGGCGGGGTCCTGCGCGTCCAGCCAGTCGGCGAGCTGCCGGAACGACACGCACCGCACCTCACTGCGGACGCAGACCTGGGCGATCGTCTCCTCGATGGCGCGCATGTAGGTGCCGCCGTTCCAGGATTCGAAATGATTGCCGATGATCAGGGGGGCGCGGTTGCCGTTGTACGCGCGCTCGAAGGCCTGCAGCATCCCGTCACGGAACTGGTTGCCCCAGAACTGGTGCATGGAGGGCGCGCCCTTGGTCGTTCCGGACTGGTTGACCAGGAAGTTGTAGTCCATGGACAGCGTCTCGAAGGACCGCCCCGGGATGGGGATCATCTGGAGCGAGAGGTCCCACAGACCCTCGTCCTTGCCGGGCCAGACCTGGTTGTTGACGCCGCTGGTGTCGTAGCGCCAGCCGAGCTGGCTCGCGGCCCGTACGAAGTTGTCCCGGCCTTCCAGGCAAGGGGTGCGGGCACCGATGAGTTCGGTGTCGTAGTCGAACGGCAGCGGCTTCTCGGAGGCCAGGCCGGAGTTGGTCTTCCAGTGCTTCACGAAGGACTTGGCCTGGGAGATCTCGCTCTTCCAGTCCTCGACGGACCAGGTGCCGACACCGCTCTCCGGGCCGCAGAAGTGGCCGTTGAAGTGGGTGCCGATCTCGTTGCCCTCCTGCCAGGCGCCGCGCAGTTCGCGCACCGTGGCGCGGATGCCCTCGGTGTCGTTGAAGCCGATGTCGGAACGGCCGGGGGCGTGGCCCGGCGGGACGTACTGCTTGGACTTCTCCTCCGGCAGCAGGTAGACGCCGCTGAGGAAGTACGTCATCGTCGCGCCGTACCGCTTGCCCACCTTGCGGAAGTGGGAGAACAGCTTCTGGCTGTCCTCGCCCGCGCCGTCCCAGGAGAAGACCACGAACTGGGGCGGTTTCTCGCCGGGCTTGAGGCGCTGCGGCTTCTTCAGCCCCGGCTGGGCGCCGGTGTATGCGGTCGAGCCGTCGCCGATGAGGCGGACGACGCTCTTGGGCGCTTTGACCCGCTTGGGGCCGGCCGCACCCTCGGTGTCCTCGTCCGACCCGGTGCATCCGGCCAAGCCCGCCGCCAGGGCCACCGCCACACCGGCCGCGACGGTGATCGTGCCGGCGGGGCGGCCGCGCGCGCCGGTCCTGCGGGGGGCGGTTCCGCGGGAGCCCGGTCCGCCGGCGGACCTTCCGTGCGCGTCGGGTCGCCGGGCGGCGCCGGACGTTCCGCGCACGGCCTGCCGGACGGCGGCGACCGTGCGGACGGCGTCGAGTGCGTAGCGGCGGAGGGCGTTCCTGCGGGCGGCGAGCCCACTCGTGGGGGTCTTCTTCGTGGCGGCCATCTTCCGCCCACCCTTCTCGTGGTCCACGGAGATCTCTGCTGCGAGCGCCGTCAAGGTCGCACCACGAAGGGGGATATGAAGATAGGACAAGCCGTACTAGACCGATTAATCACCGAATCAGGTGAAAGATTGCCCTTTATGCATCGAAAATAATGCCGGAATCTTTACTCTCCATTACGATCTGTTTACAGAGAGTTGGCACTTCTCCCGCCACTGCACGCCGTGACCCACGGCCGCGACCCGACGTTCGTTCGACCCGCCGTACCGCGACCGCGCCGCCCCGGAGGAGACGGGAACCCCATGACTGCCTGCATTCCGGCCCGCACCAATCACACCGGCATCACTGATCCGCCCGGCCGCTCCGGCCGTGCGTTCCGTGCCGCTGTGAGGCTCCGATCCAAGAACAAGCCGCACAGCCCGCCACCGGCCGGGGGCGGACGCCGCTTCCGTGTCGCGGGCGCCGACATCTCCGCCTCGATCGCGGTCTTCCTCATCGCGCTGCCGCTCTCCCTCGGCATCGCCCTCGCGACCGGCGCGCCGCTCCAGGCCGGGCTCGTGGCCGCCGCGGTCGGCGGTATCGTCGCCGGCCGGCTCGGCGGCTCGCCGCTCCAGGTCAGCGGGCCCGCCGCGGGACTGACCCTGGTCACCGCCGAGCTCATCCAGAAGTACGGCTGGCTCACCACCTGCGCCATCACCGTCCTGGCGGGGCTCGCCCAACTCGCGCTGTCGGCGCTGCGGGTGGCGCGGACCGCCCTCGTCGTGTCACCGGCGATCGTGCACGGCATGGTGGCCGGGATCGGTGTCACCATCGCCCTCGCCCAGCTCCACGTCGTCCTGGGCGGTACGCCGCAGAGCTCGGCCGTACGCAACTTCCTCGGGCTCCCGGCCCAGTTGGCCGATCTGCACACGGCCGCGGTGTCGGTGAGCGTGGTGACCGTCGTCGTCCTGCTGGCGTGGCCCCGGCTCCCCGGACGGGCCGGCCGCGTACTGCGCAAGGTACCGGCGGCGCTCACCGCCGTGGCCGCCGCGACGGTCCTGGCCATCGCCGCCGGGATCGGCGTACCCCGTGTCGACCTGCCGTCGTGGAGCAGTCACGCGCTTCCCGGGCTGCCGGACGGGCCCGTCCTCGGCATCGCCGTGGGCGTCCTCACCATCACGCTCGTCACCAGCGTCCAGTCACTGCTGTCGGCCGTGGCCGTCGACAAGCTGGTGGCCGCGCGCAAGGACACCACCGTCCACGTGCCGCGCTCCGACCTCGACCGGGAACTGGCGGGCCAGGGAGCCGCGAACATCATCTCCGGCGCGCTCGGCGGGCTGCCGGTCGCGGGCGTCGCCGTGCGCAGCGTGGCCAACGTGTCGGCGGGCGCCGTGAGCCGGCACTCCACGATGCTGCACGGACTGTGGGTGGTGCTGGCCGCCCTCGTCCTCGTACCCGTACTGGATCTGATCCCGCTGCCGGCGCTCGCCGCGCTCGTCATGGTCATCGGCATCCAGATGGTGAGCATCACGCACATCCGCAGCGTCACCCGCCACCGCGAGGTGTTGGTCTACGCCGTGACGGTGTCCGGAGTGGTCCTGATCGGGATCCTGGAGGGCGTGGCGCTGGGCATCGTCGTCGCCAGTGCCGTCGCCATGCACCGGCTGACGAGGACGCGGATCACCAAGGAGACCCAGGGGGACGTCGAGCACATCAAGGTCCGGGGGCAGCTCACCTTCCTGGCCGTCCCCCGGCTCAGCCGGGCCCTGCACCAGGTGCCGCAGGGAGCCAGCGCCGTGGTGGAGCTGGACGGATCGTTCATGGACCACGCGGCCTACGAGACGCTGCAGGACTGGCAGACGTCCCATGTGGCACGGGGCGGGCACGTCGAGATGACCGGCCGCACCGGCCTGCGGATCGCCGAACCCGGCGCCGGCGCGCACGCCTGTTGCCGCCCGTGGACGCCCTGGCGCAACCACCACTGCGGTGAGCACCCGGAGGCCGAGCCCAAGCACCGGACGAACGGACACCAGCTGGCCAGCGGGCTCAGTTCCTTCCAGCGCAACACCGCGCCGCTGGTGCGCGAGGAGCTGGCCAGGCTCGCGCGGGAGGGGCAGCGGCCGTCGCAGCTCTTCCTGACGTGCGCCGACTCCCGGCTCGTCACCAGCATGATCACGGCCAGCGGCCCTGGCGACCTGTTCACCGTGCGCAACGTCGGCAACCTGGTGCCGCTGCCGGGTGCGGAAAGCCGGGACGACTCCGTGGCGGCGGCCATCGAGTACGCGGTGGACGTGCTGCGCGTGCAGTCCATCACGGTGTGCGGCCACTCGGACTGCGGGGCGATGCAGGCCCTGCTGAACAGCGACCCGGACGCGCCTCAGACCCCGCTGCGGCGCTGGCTGCGGCACGGGATGCCGAGCCTGGAGCGGATGCGCAACACGCACCGCACCTGGGCCCGGCTGACCGGTGGGCCGGCCGGTGGTGCGGGCCGGCTGCCCGTCGATACGGCCGAGCAGCTCTGCCTGACCAACGTGGTCCAGCAGCTGGAGCACCTGAAGGCGCACGAGGCCGTGGCGCGACGGCTCGCCGAGGGCACGCTGGAGCTGCACGGCATGTACTTCCACGTGGGCGAGGCGCAGGCCTACCTGCTGTCGGACGCCGACAGCCGCGTGACCGGCGGAAGCGCGGAAGGGGAGAGCGACGTCTTCCACTGGGTGGCTCCGTCGGCCCAGCCCCTGCCGAACCGCTCCCGCTACCCCTTGTCGCCCGCGCCCTCCACCTCCCCCACGTCACACACGTCCCCCACCTCACTCACGCCAGCTCCGCCCCACGTTTCTTCCGCGTCCTCCGCCCCGTCCCCCGCGGCCGGATCCGCCCCGGCCCCGCACCCGTCGGCCCCGCAGTCCCCCGCCCCGTCGCCGTCGCCGTCGCCGTCGCCGTCGCCCAGGGAGGGTGCCCCCGCCTGACCGAGTGGCCGGCCCGCTCCCCCGCGTGTGAACCTCCGGCGGGCCGGATCCGTGGGAGTGGGCGGTGGCCCCTTCTCCCCACCGCCCGGGGAGGAGGGGTCACTTGACCACCCGGTCCCGTTCACTCCGTCAGCCGATACCCCGCAGGACCTGTCGGCCGAGAGGTCTAAACCAATGGCCTGGAAGCTCTTGTCACCCGGGCATCTGGCTGATGAGCTATGGGCTGGGACACATCGGACGCCCCGGGAATGGGAGATGTCGTGAGCAACGAGAGCCTGGCCAACCTTCTGAAGGAGGAGCGGCGGTTCGCGCCGCCCGCCGAGCTGGCTGCGAACGCCAATGTGACGGCGGGCGCGTACGAGCGGGCCGAGGCGGACAGGCTTGGCTTCTGGGCCGAGCAGGCGCGTCGCCTCAGCTGGGCCACCGAGCCGACCGAGATCCTCGACTGGTCGAACCCGCCTTTCGCGAAGTGGTTCGCCGACGGCGAGCTGAACGTGGCGTACAACTGCGTGGACCGCCACGTCGAGGCGGGCCACGGCGAGCGGGTCGCCATCCAGTTCGAGGGCGAGCCGGGCGACAGCCGGGCCATCACCTACGCCGAGCTGAAGGACGAGGTGTGCAGGGCGGCCAACGCGCTGACCGAACTGGGTGTGCGCGCGGGTGACCGGGTGGCGGTGTACCTGCCGATGATCCCCGAGGCGGCGGTGGCGATGCTGGCCTGCGCCCGGATCGGCGCGGCGCACTCGGTCGTCTTCGGTGGCTTCTCGGCCGACGCCGTCGCCTCCCGTATCCAGGACGCCGACGCCAAGCTGGTCATCACCGCCGACGGCGGCTACCGGCGTGGCAAGCCCTCGGCGCTCAAGCCGGCCATCGACGAGGCCGTCGCCAGGTGCCCGCAGGTCGAGCACGTCCTGGTGGTGCGCCGCACGGGCCAGGACACCGCCTTCACCGAGGGCCGGGATGTGTGGTGGGACGACATCGTCGCCCGTCAGCCGGCCGAGCACACCCCGCAGGCGTTCGGCGCGGAGCACCCGCTGTTCATCCTCTACACCTCGGGGACGACGGGGAAGCCCAAGGGCATCCTGCACACCTCCGGCGGCTACCTCACCCAGGTGGCGTACACCCACCACGCGGTCTTCGACCTCAAGCCGGAGACCGACGTCTACTGGTGCACCGCCGACATCGGCTGGGTGACGGGCCACTCGTACATCGTCTACGGGCCGCTGGCCAACGGCGCCACGCAGGTGATGTACGAGGGCACGCCCGACACCCCGCACCAGGGCCGGTTCTGGGAGATCGTGCAGAAGTACGGCGTCACGATCCTCTACACCGCGCCCACCGCCATCCGCACGTTCATGAAGTGGGGCGACGACATCCCCGCCAAGTTCGACCTCTCCAGCCTGCGGGTGCTGGGGTCGGTCGGCGAGCCGATCAACCCCGAGGCGTGGATCTGGTACCGGGAGAACATCGGCGCCGGGAAGACCCCGATCGTCGACACCTGGTGGCAGACCGAGACCGGCGCGATGATGATCTCGCCGCTGCCGGGCGTCACCGAGACCAAGCCCGGCTCCGCGCAGCGGCCCCTGCCGGGCATCAGCGCCACCGTCGTCGACGACGAGGCCAACGAGGTTCCCGACGGCGGGGGCGGCTACCTGGTCCTGACCGAGCCGTGGCCCTCGATGCTGCGCACCATCTGGGGTGACGACCAGCGGTTCGTCGACACCTACTGGTCCCGCTTCCCGGGCAGGTACTTCGCCGGTGACGGGGCCAAGAAGGACGACGACGGCGACATCTGGCTGCTGGGGCGGGTCGACGACGTCATGCTGGTCTCCGGCCACAACATCTCCACCACCGAGGTCGAGTCCGCCCTGGTCTCCCACCCCAAGGTCGCCGAGGCGGCGGTCGTCGGCGCGGCCGACGAGACCACCGGCCAGGCCATCGTGGCGTTCGTCATCCTGCGCGGAACCGCCAGCGAGGACGACGCCCTCGTCGACGACCTGCGCAACCACGTCGGCGCCACCCTCGGCCCGATCGCCAAACCCAAGCGCGTCCTGCCCGTCGCCGAACTGCCCAAGACCCGCTCCGGCAAGATCATGCGCCGTCTGCTGCGGGACGTCGCGGAGAACCGGCAGCTCGGTGACGTCACCACCCTCACCGACTCGTCCGTCATGGACCTCATCCAGACCAAGCTGCCGTCGGCCTCCAGCGAGGACTGACCCGGCACGGTCGACCACCGGCGAAGCGCAGGAAGCGCAGGAAGCGCAGCAGCACGGGAAGCACCGAAAGCACAGGAGAGGGCGTCCGGCACCGGCGCGCCGGACGCCCTCTTCACGCATAAAGTGGCATTCGCCGGATATGCCCCTGCGCACGCCGGGTAGGGTGAGCACCGCGTCAACAAAACGACAACAGGTCCGTACGACAATAGGTCTCAGGTGCGCCGGGAAGTCTGGTCGGCAATGCGTTTCGTCATGCCCGCCGAACCGACCGGAGGTCCGCCACCGTGGCCGCGCCGAAGCCCAGCACCCCGCCCACGTCGAGCGCTCCGCGCACGTTCCTGGCCCGCCTCCCGCTCCCCGAGCGGACGTACATCGCGGACGCGCTCCGCGCGGAGACCGTCGGCGGCGTCCTGCTCCTGCTCGCCGCCATCGCCGCCCTCGTCTGGGCGAACACCCCGGTCAGCGGGGGCTACGAATCCGTACGCGACTTCCACATAGGTCCGGCCGCCCTCGGCCTGAACCTGTCCGTCCAGCACTGGGCGGCCGACGGACTGCTCGCCGTCTTCTTCTTCGTCGCCGGCATCGAGCTGAAGCGCGAGCTGGTCGCGGGTGAACTGCGCGACCCGAAGGCGGCCGCACTCCCGGTGATCGCCGCACTCTGCGGAATGATCGCCCCCGCTCTCGTCTACACGCTGGTCAACGTCATCGGCGACGGCTCCTTGGCCGGCTGGGCGGTTCCCACCGCCACCGACATCGCCTTCGCCCTCGCCGTACTCGCCGTCATCGGCACCTCGTTGCCGTCCGCGCTGCGCGCCTTCCTCCTCACGCTCGCGGTCGTCGACGACCTGTTCGCGATCCTGATCATCGCGGTCTTCTTCACCAGCGACCTGAACTTCGCGGCGCTCGGCGGCGCCGTCGCCGGGCTCGTCGTGTTCTGGCTGCTGCTGCGCGCGGGCGTGCGCGGCTGGTACGTGTACGTGCCGCTCGCGCTGGTCGTCTGGGCCCTGATGTACAACAGCGGCGTCCACGCCACCATCGCCGGCGTCACCATGGGCCTGATGCTGCGCTGCACCCGCCGCGAGGGCGAGGAGCAGTCCCCCGGCGAGCACATCGAGCACCTGGTGCGCCCGCTGTCGGCCGGTCTCGCGGTGCCGCTGTTCGCGCTGTTCTCGGCGGGCGTGTCCGTCTCCGGCGGCGCACTGGCCGATGTGTTCACCTCGCCCGAGACCCTCGGTGTGGTGCTGGGTCTGGTGGTCGGCAAGGCCGTGGGCATCTTCGGCGGTACGTGGCTGGCGGCCCGCTTCACCAAGGCGTCACTCAACGAGGACCTGACCTGGGCGGACCTCTTCGCCGTCGCCACGCTCGCGGGCATCGGCTTCACCGTCTCGCTCCTCATCGGCGAGCTGGCCTTCGGCGGGGACCCGGCGCTGACGGACGAGATCAAGGCGGCCGTCCTGATGGGCTCGCTCATCGCCGCCGTGCTCGCCGCGATCCTGTTGAAGCTACGGGTGCGCAAGTACCAGGCGCTGCTCGCGGAGGAGGAGCGCGACGACGACATGGACGGCATCCCGGACGTGTACGAGGAGCACGACCCGGCGTACCACCTGCGCATGGCGGAGATCCACGAGAGGAAGGCCGCCGAGCACCGGCGACTCGCCGAGGCGGCGGCCACGGGCACGGAAGTGGCGGGGGCATCGCGCACGGACGGCGACCGTCCGGCATGATCTGAGGTCGGACCGTAGGAGAAGAAGAGGGAGCGAGACGATGAGCTACCCCGCCGACAATGGTGGACCTGGTGCGGAGCGCAGTCTCGGCCAGCTGGTCGCCTCGGCGACCGCCGAGATGTCCGCGCTGGTGCACGACGAGATCGCGCTGGCCAAGGCCGAACTGCGACAGGACGTCAAGCGCGGCGCGATGGGTGGGGCGGCCATCAGCGTCGCGGGTGTCTTCGCCCTCTTCTCGCTCCCCGTGCTGAGCTTCGCCGCGGCGTACGGCATCCACAACCTGGGACTGGGGCTCGCCTGGTCCTTCCTGATCGTCGGCGGCGCCTACCTGGTGCTGGCGGGGCTGATGGCGCTGCTCGCGGTGACGAAGTTCAAGCAGGTCAAGCCGCCGGAGCGGTCGATCGCCTCGGCCAAGCGGACGGCCGCCGTGCTCGGCAACGCCAAGCCCCATCCGCGTGACACCGCCGGTCGTCCGATTCGTCCCGCCCTTGCGGTCAAGGACGAGGCCGAGGTTGTGGCACGCTCGTCTGCATGACCGTCCCTGAGAGCAACACCGGCAGTCCCGTACGGATCGATGGTCCCTGGACCCATCGTGACGTCGCGGCCAATGGGGCGCGCTTCCATATCGCCGAGATGGGCGACGGCCCGCTGGTGTTGCTGCTGCACGGTTTCCCGCAGTTCTGGTGGACGTGGCGGCACCAGCTGCCCGCCCTGGCCGACGCCGGGTTCCGGGCCGTCGCGATGGACCTGCGCGGCGTGGGCGGCAGTGACCGTACGCCGCGGGGTTACGACCCGGCGAACCTGGCGCTCGACATCACGGGCGTGGTGCGCTCGCTCGGCGAGCCCGACGCCGCGCTGGTCGGGCACGACCTGGGCGGGTACCTGGCGTGGACGGCGGCGGTGATGCGGCCGAAGCTGGTGCGCCGGCTGGCCGTCTCGTCGATGCCCCACCCGCGCCGGTGGCGTTCGGCGATGCTGTCGGACTTCTCCCAGTCGCGTGCCGGGTCGTACGTGTGGGGCTTCCAGCGGCCGTGGCTGCCGGAGCGTCAGCTCGTCGCGGACGACGCGGCGTTGGTGGGGCGGCTGATCCGCGACTGGTCGGGGCCGGGCGAGGAGCCGGGCGAGGACGCGCTCGGCGTGTACCGGCGGGCGATGACGATCCCGTCGACGGCGCACTGCTCGATCGAGCCGTACCGGTGGATGGTGCGGTCGCTGGCCCGCCCGGACGGCATCCAGTTCAACCGGCGCATGAAGCGTCCGGTACGGGTCCCGACGCTGCACCTGCACGGCTCCCTGGACCCGGCGATGCGGACGCGGAGCGCGGCCGGGTCGGGCGAGTACGTCGAAGCGCCGTACCGGTGGCGGCTGTTCGACGGGCTGGGCCACTTCCCCCACGAGGAGGACCCGGTGGCGTTCTCCACCGAGCTCATCAACTGGCTCAAGGACCCCGAACCGGACCGCTAGGAGCCGTGCCCGACCGGGCGCGGCGCGGCCGGGCGCGGCACGCGCGGCCGGGCGCCCTGCACGGGTGGACTCGCCGCACGGGTGGACGGCCCGAAGGGTGTGGGACGGTCACACGAGTACCTGACGAAATGATGGTGTGACGATCAGCCAATTGCCTGGCGCATAGGCCAATTGGCGGCCCCCGGGACGGTTACCGACCATGGCGCCCGGGCAAACGTCGGGGTATGGGCTGGACGCACGACTACGCTGACTCAGCACGGAACCGCCGCTCGGCCTCCGCGCCGATTCCCCCGAGGAGCGGCCCGCCGGTCGCCCAGGGACCGGACCCCCGACTCGGGATCCCCCGTATCCTCCGCCGCCGGGCCCGCTGGGTCTCGGCGCGCCTTCGCCACACACGCGACTAGTGTCCTGCGCCGGGAATTCGATTAAGATATGAGGCCAGGCGTTCGAGGATCTCGTCGGCGCTCTTCGTCCATGTGAAGGGGCGGGGGTTC
>NZ_JBWKJV010000051.1:0-24698 GCF_056432045.1 Streptomyces sp. NPDC045701
CGGCGCACGCTTCGAAAAGGGCCACCTCATCGAACAAGAAGAGACCCTCGCAGCATGAACCACACCAACTGATCCACAAGTCTTGACTATTGCTCGCCCGCCACTGCCGGCTGGTACTACGGCATCGATACCATTGAACAGGTTTCCCGCGCCGTGCACCACGACCTGTACCCGGACAAGTCACCCGCCAGCGGCTACCAGCCGCCACGACCCGCCCCCGAGGCAGCCAGCCAGTGACCTCTGGCTGACGCCTGACGCGGCCTCTTTCCCATGGCCAGCGATCCCATGCGCGCGCCCGCCCGTCCCGCTGCCGGCCAGCGACGAGGGCAAGACCGGTACCTGCCCCGGTCCGGATGCCGGCAAGCCGGCGCACAGGTCACCGTGCAGCGGACTCGCACTACCAGCACAAACGAGTGATCAAGCAGCCAGGCACATAGGGCAGAGTCCCCTGCCGAGCAGCTGCGGACGCTTGCCGGGCAAGAGAAGCGCCAGGCGTAGGACGCGGCCGGACAGGCGCACGCTGGCTCAGGAGCGCGGGGAGCATTCCGGACCCGGGGACGCCAACGCCGGAGGCGGGAGACCGCGATGCAGGGGTGATAGGAGCGAGCGGTGACGCTGTGGCGGCAGGTCTTGGCGGCGCTGACCAGCGGGACCCTGGACGGTGCGGAACGCGAGCGCCTCGTGGCCCGCGGCGCCGCCCAGCTCGCCGCCCGCCGGGCTCCTGAGGGCCAGTGGCCCACCTCCGGCAGGGTGATGTCACCGCTTTCAGGAAATTTGCGCTCCTCATCGACGCCGACCAGGCCAGTGCCGCCGCACGAAGACCGGCTCCGTGGGTAACCCGGGCGGCCCAAACGCCGTTGAACCCTGCGTGACCACGACAATCCGGCTCACCGCTGTCACCGGCGGCCAGCGCAGCGAAAGCGAAACGGTTCCCCGCCCCGGGCTGGAGCCGATCTTCACCGCTCTCGCCCAGCAGTGGGAGACAAGCGGCCGTCTCGTCCCCGGCAGGCCCGACGAGGAGTGGACGATCCTCGCCCGCCGCTGCCCCTGGCCAGCTCGCTGATCCCCCAAGTGTGGGCCCGGCCCCCGCTGCCCCCCGCACCGCACCGCGGCGATGACGCTCCCGCCGCAGCCCGCCCCCGTGATGTCCGGCACCGGCAACGCGGGTGTGTTCCTCGGCCTGGACATCGGCGACAGTGCCCCCACCACGGGCACGGACTGACCCCAGCCGGGAACCAGCAGCGACCCGAAACTGCGGCCCGTCTTCAACAAGCTCAGGGCCAGGTTCGGGGAGCATCACGAAAGCGGTGTTCACCACCCGGTTGCATGCTCGGACAGGCTGCGGCGCTCGTCCTTGCGTCCGGTGTGGCGCCGGATGCGGTGCTCGACCGCAGCGCGATCTGGACAGCTTCCTCACGGAACTCCGGCGAGTATTTCTTCGGTGGCGCCACTTCCCCCTCGTTTCTGGTTCAGGGTGATCCTATTGGGCCCCTGTCCGGAAACTTCGAGGCACCTCATACTTCACCGACGGCGTCTTCTTCGCCCGCCCCGGCAGCCCCTGGCAACACGGCACCAACGAAAACATGAACGGACTCGTTCGCCAGTACCTGCCCAGGCGCACGAACCTCTCCCTCCACAGCCCTGACGACCTCCGGAGGATCGACCGACCCCGCAGGACCCTCGGCTGGCAGACCCCCGCACAGGCATTCACCGCCGCCCTGACACCATGAACCCTGCACCGTTGCGACGATCGCGCGAATCGCCTTAGAACCCAAGGACCCACAGGGGGTCAATTTTCAGAGACCGTTGACAGAAGGCCGGTAAAGAGCTGAGCCCTTTACCCATTCCTGCCAGGGCATGTTCCAGTCGCTCAGTCCGTTGGCGGGCTGGATCGTCTCGCTGGTGGAGTTCTTGACGATGACGATGTCGCCGACGAGTGAGTTGTTGTAGAACCATGCAGCGGGCGTGCGGGGGTCTTTTGCGGACTGGGTGTCGCTCAGGCCGATACATCCATGGCTGACGTTGGTGCTGCCGAAGACCTTCTCGCCGCTCCAGTAGTTGCCGTGCAGAAAGGTGCCTGAGCTGCTCAGACGCATGGCATGGGGCACATCGGGAATGTCGTATTCGGGCTTGCCGTCCTTGCTGGTGAAGCCGACGGTCGCTCCGCTCATACGCTTTCTGGCATGTTTCTCCGAGATGACCATCTGCCCGTTGTAGGTGGGCGTGGAGGAGGCTCCGGCGGAGACGGGGAGCGTCTTGAGGGTCTTGCCGTCACGGCTGACGGTCATCGTCTTGCTGGCCACATCTACGGTGGAAATCTGGGAACGCCCGATGTGGAAGGTGAAGGATTTGTCCTGGACGCCGGTGATGCCCCGAGCGCCATGGACGCCCTTCAGTCTGAGCGTGACGGTGACGTCCGAGCCGGATTTCCAGTAGTGCCGGGGCCTGAAGTCCAGCCGGGTGGCGCTGTACCAGTGGCCCACGACGTCCTGTCCGCTGGTGGTGTGCACGCTGATGGCAGACTGGACGTTTTCCTTGCTGGTAATGGGCTTGTCGAAGGTGATGGATACGGGCATGCCCGCACCGACGGTCGATCCGGCACCGGGTGTGACATAGCCGATAAAGCTGTCGCTGGAGCCAAGGGTGGTGAAGGACGACCGCTTTGTTGCGGTCCGGCCGTGGTCGTCCTCGGCTGTTGCTGTGATGAGGTGACGTGTTCCGGGCAAGGCAGAGGTGGTGGGGCGCCAGCTCGACCCGTCTGGCGAGATCACTCCGGGTATGCGCCTTCCGCCGGCCGTCCGCATCGTCACGGCGGTGAGCTTGCCTCCGGTCACTGTGACCTGGGCCGGCTCGTTTATACCCACCGCTTGTGTGCCATTGCCCGGTGTGATGTGGATTTCTGCGCCGGCGGCAGGCGCCGTCGGACTGACTGCCGCATTGTTGCCGTCTCCCATGCCTGCCGTGGTGCCGCCGTCAGCGGCATGAACCGCTGTGGGCAGCGTCAGTACAGCAGTGGCTGCTGCCGCTGCGAGCAGGGCCGAGCGCAAACCGTGACTCATGGGTGGGCAGCCTCCTGGGTCGAATGCGGGGGAGCGGCCATCTGCCGCCGGCGCAGGGTGCTTCCATCCTGGGACAGGGGACTGCAGAAAGCGGTCGGAGGAACGGGTGCCCCTGCGGCAACAGGCTTTCCCCCGATCGGCCGCTGCCACTGGTGGTGAGCCGGACCGGGCGGGTGGTCTCTATGCGCCGCTGCCCTGTTATTCCGGGCCGGGAAGGCGTGGCAGCCGCCTCGCCCGCCGGCCAGCCGCCGGGGAGCTTGCCCGGGCCGGCTGACTGGATGGACCGGTACAGGGCGGCAGCCGTACGCGGGCGAGGGGTGCCTGCGGCGCAAGGGGCGGATCAGCGAGAGGCCGGAGACATCCGTCGATCTGGTGGCGCTCGATGTCACCGGCGCCAGCCGCTCCGGCACCCTGAATGCCGACTGCCTTCCCGTAGGGACCTCGCCGGGCGAGTGGGCATGCCCTCCAGCCCGCCCGGCGATGGCCGGAGCCGGTCGCGCTCCGCGAGACATGATGGCCGCCCCAGAAAACAGTGGACAGGTCCGGATGGGCTCTCAACTGGAGGCATGCCGATCCTGCGGTTGTTGCTGCTTCCGGCCGGTCCGTGTGGTGCACGATGCCGCGGTCACTCCTCACGGTCCTTCACTGAGGGGCCCGCCCCGGGTTCAGCGCCTCCGCCACGAGGCCAGATGTCTCATCGCGGCGGCGGTGACAACGAACACCACGGCGAGCACGAAACACGCTCCGGCCACCCGCAGGTAGCCACCCACGCCGTGGCGGGGATCGAGGAATTCGTAGGGATAGCATCCGCCGGCAGCGCCTGTGAGCAGCGCAATGGCCAGATACACGACGGGAAACGACATCCAGCCGGCCACCGCCCTGGCGCCGGCCACCGCCCTGGCACCGCTCCGCCATTCGGCCAGCAGTCCAAGGGCCGTCATCAGGTAGGTGATGGCCGCCGCCCACCACGACAACGCCACCCCTGAGGCCGGCAGGTGCAGCACACCGCAGAGAAAGGCCGTGACGACCGCAGACAGCGTCACCGCGCCCGGCACGCGTGCCGGGCGCTTGCGGGCCCGTCTCAGTCCTCCCGCCACCAGGACCACCAGGCCGGCCAGGGCACTGAGCACGGTGAAGGAGAAGACCGGGCGCAAGAAGACCGGGGCGCAGGAAGGAGCGGGGAAGCCGGCTGACAGCAGCAGGGCGGCTCCCGCCAGCCCTACCGCGCACTCGGCGATGCCCGCAGTCGGCAGCAATGAAGGGCGCATGTGAGCTTCCCGTCCCAGAAATGAGGAATCAGCGGCTTTCAGAATCGGCCATGCGCGGCTGCGTCCGCTTCAGCACGGCTGCCGTGTCGCCGCCGGCCACGCCCGCCGCGCGGGCTCCGCGCCCGTCCAGTCCGGGACGACACACGCAAGGCCTCCCATGCCGTGCAGTAAGGGTGGCATCACCGGGGCCAAGGGGCGGGTACCAGGATGTTGGCGATCGTGGCCTTGTAGAGCCCGGCCGGAACACGGCGGCCTGTGGTGCCCTGGCCGGTTGCTGCGCCGCCGAACACCGCCCGCGGCCCGGATGACCAGGCCGCGGGCGGTGTTCAGGAGGCGGGCGGGAGCACGGGCGCGGAGAACCAGGCCGCCGGAAATGCCGGCTTGATCTCAAGACAGGTGGTCCCGGCTTCCCATCGCACGTGGCATGACCTGATCACTCTGCCGTGGAGTGCCTGGCGGGAACCGGTCAGGGCCCCGTGACCAGCAGGCAGGCGCCGGTGTGCCCCCTGGACCGTGCTGAGGGAGAGCTCGCAGCAGATCACCCGGACGGGAAGGGCTCCGGTCCTGGACCGCCCTCACACATGCCTGCCCGGCTGCAGATGCTGGTTGCCGCAGCCGTGACAGGAGCTGCCAGCAGGGCATAACCGTACGATTCGGTAATCAACCGGCATACGTATTCGTGGGGTGTCCTCCCTCCACAGGCACGATCGGGGGAGTGCCAGGCTGGGACAGGTGCGGCACCATCGCCGAAGTCACGCGTGGCGGACACGGCGGTGAGCGAACGGTCCCCGTTTCCCGGCTCGCCAGCCCCTTCGTCGTCCGCTCGTGTTACGGAGCGATAAACGAGGAGGCGGCATGTCTGTTGTGCACCAGGCGGTGCCGTTGATCGGCGCGGCCGTCATTGCCGGGGTGGGCACCGGCGCCATCACCATCAGCCTCACGCTGGGGCGGTGCCGGCGTGCCCAGCGGCGGCGGATGCGGAACCCCCCGGAGAAGGGGGGCGGCAACGCCTGTCGGCGGCCAGAAGCCGGCCCCCTGCCAGGCCCCCCCGAAGCGTCCTGACCGCTATATCATGGCGGCGTCCGGCAGGCGCGGGCATCGACACCGCGGCAGACGTCCTGAGGTATCTGTCCTGACCACCCCCTGGCAGCCGGCTCGCCCGAGCGGCCCGGGTGCCCCGTCCCCGGCGGAGCCAGTGAGCTTTCTGAGTCAGCCTCTTTGCCATCACAAGGGGGGCCGGCAGGTGCGCATTGCCGGCTGGTGGATCCGGGGCCGCAGCAGGTGCCGCCGCGCCAGCAGGCCCACCTGGCCACCGGCCGAGAAGAGGCCGTCAGCGGGTGCGCCGTCGTCTGCCGGCTCGAGGGGGCGCCAGAGGAATGGCATCGCCGGCGGGTGCTGCGGCACTCCCGGACCACCGCCGAGCCCTCCGGCTGCGCCGATACACCGGCGGGCGGCCAGAGACAACCTCTCCCGGTACAGCCGACGGATCCCCGGCCCAGTCCTCCACGCGGCTCACCCTCCGCTTCCTCCTTCCAGCACCTGCCGGGATGCAGATGATCACGGGACTAGCCACTGGCCTTATTGCTGACCGTGGCCCTCAAGTCCAACCGCTGCACACACCGTGCAGGTGGAACGAGGCTTACTCATAGGCGGAAGCGGGACCGGCCCTCCCAAGGGCTGAATGGCCGCTCCTCCGCTGGTCCAGCAGGCGGTTGTATAGCAGGTAACAGCAGTCAGGGGCTTCGCACCCCGCCCGCCTTTGGAGGACAATATGTTCCACAAGCTCTCACGCCGCTCTGCCCTTCTTGCGTGCGGTGTCGCTGCGGGAGCAGCCGTACTCGGCACAGCTGCTACCGCCTCGGCTGTCCCCGGGGGCGGCGAGCCCAGCACGTCCACGGCCACGACCACCTTCGTCCCAGCCTCCTCGGCAGCGGCTGCTTACCCTTCCCCGACCACAAAGTCGGGGGCCGCGGAAAAGCTGACCGTTGGCAGTGAGCTTCCCGTGCTTTGCTACCGGCAGGGGGACACCGTAGGATCGTCCGCCATCTGGTACAAGCTGGGGAACCCTGACGGTGCGTACACCGCCGCCTCCTGGGGAATCCTGCGCGGTGCCACTCCTCCTGCCTGCTGACCGTCAATGAACCTTTTTCCTCCCGGCCCGTAGAGGTGTGAGCTGCAGCTCAGGCGGGCAGCGGTGAAGAACAAAGCCGCCGTCGCAGGTGCGTGATTCACGTGTCACACCGACGACGGGGGCTTCGTGGTCCCGTATTCCCGCCATCCCGGGGTCCCACCCCCTGGGCACCGCATCGCGGAGCGCCAGGTGCTGTGGCCGTAACGGCCTCCTGAGCGCCGGCGCTGCCTGGTGTGCGAGGCAGCCTTGTCCGCCGATCGGCCCGTCGGGGGCCGTCGCGAGAAACGGCCGGCCGGCGGGAGCAGCATGCGGCAGGAAACGGGAAGGTCCGCTGTACGGTCCGTGGGTGAGCGCGGGTGCAGGGAATTAGGCGAAAAGCCGCTTATAGCGTATTCGAAAACCACAACCTTTACTGGGCGGCTCAGTCATGGACTCGTTGTATGGATTTGGAGATATAGATGAACAAGACCAATAGGCTTAATCTGGTTGGCGCTGCGGTGGGCGCAGCTCTCATGGGAGTGACGTTTATGGGCGCCCCGGCCTCTGCTGAACCACAGCAGGGATGCAGCGTCACCGCTTCTGGAGGCGAGTGCCGCTGGGATGCTAAGACCAGATCGACTGAAACTCGCGGGCAATTCGAAGTTCCGGCTGGAGTGACGTCAGTCGACTTTGAGGTGCTTGGCGCCACGACCGGCTGCGGTTACGTTGGCGAACCGCCTGCTGTGAAGTGCGCGCGCGTCGGGGACAGCGTTAAAGGCTCGATAGAGGTCAAGCCTGGCGACCGCTTCGATGTGGTAGCACGTACGGGTGTTCCATTCAATGACGGCAGCTCTGACCTGACCGCCTCTGGGGCGGCTCAGCCTTTGGTGCACGCAGCCGGAGGAGACTCGAGATCTTCCAGCTACGGTCCTGACGGCGCAGTCGTGGAGAAGCGTGACCCCTATCCGGGGCTCGGCGCGGTGATCATCCGCTGGTAGCGTTTACCTGCCGGTCGCTTTGCCCACTTATGCGCCAGGCCGCCATCGAGGCACCGAAAGCCACTCTGCTGCTGTATCTCCTCCAGGTTCAGGGTTCTCCTGCAGCCGGTCGTACGCAGGTACCCCGGGACGGGCTGGGCACCTTCGCTTCCGGTCTGCTGCCGAAGGCGCCCGGCGGACCGGTGCCCTGGACGTCAGCGCCCTCTCCCTGACGGGAGAGGGCCTGACGTCCATGTAGAGCGTCGTCCATGTCGCTGAAGTCTATGGAATGAGAGCCTCGAAGGAACCCGCGACAGTTCTCCTTCCGCAGGGCGGCCAGCTCCTCACGCTCGGCGGTGGTGAGCACGTCGCCTCGCTCTCCGCGTCGGCCCCGGCCCGGCGAACCCAGTTGCGCAGGGCCTCCGGGTGCACGCCGAGCTCCTCGCCCATGCGGCGGATCACCGGCTTCGGTTTCGGCGGCCCGGTACATCCTACCGCACGCTCACGCAAATCCAGCGGGTACTTCCCGGCGCAGGCTTCGTCTGGATTCCTCTCATGAAACCCACCCACCTGACCGTCTGTCATTTCTTCCCGCATCTCGGGGGAACCTGACCACCGGTGAAAGGCTCAGGGCGATGCGGCCGGCCTGGCCGCCGGCGCGCATGCCCGCTTCCCAGCCCACTATGCGAGGTCACCCCTGTGGGCGGCCAGCACCACGGAGGCAGTGTGGCTGCTCCCGCCGCGGGTGTAGGTGATCTCGACCCGCTGGCCGGGCTTGTGTGACCAGATTTCGCTCATCAGCTCCGGCCGGTCGCCGACAGTGCTCGGGCCGAATTTCGTGATCACATCACCGGGGCGCAGCCCACCCCTGGCTGCTGGTCCGCCAGGGGTCACCGGGGGCTCGCCGTCCATACTGGTGGGCATGATCTGGACGCCGTCGCCCGGATAGGCAGGATTGGTCAGGACGCCCAGCTGTGCGTACACCGGCTGGCCGTGTTTGATCAGGCTCTGTGCCACCCAGGCGGCCTGGTTGATAGGAATGGCAAAGCCCAGCCCGATGCTGCCGGGCTGGCCGCCCTGCCCCGGCCCGCCTGTGGCTGAACGGATGGCGGAGTTGATGCCGATGACTGCCCCGCGGGAGTCGAGCAGCGGTCCCCCGGAATTGCCTGGGTTGATCGATGCATCGGTCTGCAGCGCGCTCATGTAAGACGGTGCGGCACCGCTGCCTGCGGCCACTGGCCTGTCTTTGGCGCTGATGATGCCGGCGGTGATGGTGCCTTCCAGGTCGAAGGGCGCGCCGGCGGCGACAACGGGATCCCCCACGGCGACCCGGTCGGAATCGCCCAGGGGGAGCGGTGCAAGTCCCCGGGGCACGCGCTTCAGCTTGATCACCGCAACGTCGTACCCCTTGGCCACCCCCACGACCGAGGCCGCGCTGGTGGTGCCGTCATGGAGCTTGACGGTGAGCTTCCCCCCGTCTGCCGCCGGGGCGACGACGTGAGCGTTGGTCAGGATGTGTCCGTGGGCGTCGAAGACGAAACCAGTACCGATGCTTTTCTCTCCGGCCCCCTGCGTCGTGATCGTCACCGTACCCCGCAAGGCATGGGCAGCCACCTCTCCCACGCCCTGCAGAGGCTTCCCTTCTGCCGCTCGCACGATCGGTGCGGGCCCGGCCGCCTGGTTGCCGGAGGGTGCCACCGCCGAGACGAGACCGCCTCCTGCTGCGCCCGCAGCGATGGCGGCCGCCGCGGTCAGCGCGACCAGTGCTGCCCTGCGGCGCCGGCGGACGGGGACGGCCGGAATGCCGCCGTCTGCGGGTGCCTGCGGATGCGGGGGCAGCAGGTCGGGCTGCCCCCACGTCTGCCAGGGGCCGGCCGCGTGATCCGGGGACTGGCCGGCGGCGCGGGAGGCGGGCGGCCACCCCTCCGGCTCCCGGGGCGCACCGGCCTGGCCGGAGCTGTTTCCTGCCGGGGGCCTGCCGTGGTCGTCGTGGGGGTTCATGCGGTGGCTCCTTTCACGCCGGCGCCTGGCAGGGTGTCCACCTGCCTGGCATTTCACACCAAACAGGATGTATGCGGCCGACGGGGGAGCGGCATCGCGCGGTGGGACGGCACGGGGCATGACGCAGGTGTCCCCCACGCGGCGGATAAAAGGAAGCGCGGGCATGGCCACGCCGATTCCGGCCGCGTGTGAGGCGCCGGAAGGCCGGCCCGCTGTCCGGTGGCGTCCCGCTGTGTGGTGCAGGGGATTTCCGCGGTTGAGTGCGCGGGTTCTGCTCCCTGCGCACCGTCTGCCGATGAGCCCTGCTCAACTGGCAGGCCACCGTGCAACTGTCCCTGGTAAACAGGCAGTCAACCTCGGGAGGTGCACGGTGTCCCAGTCTGACCTGCTCCGCCTGCTTGATCGCAACGTTCGGCCGATGGTCTTGAACTCGTCCGTGAGGGCGCCGAACGTCTGCTGCAGGAACTCATCGAGGCCGAGGCCACCGCGAAGATCGGCGCCGAGTGGGGAGAACACACCGACAGCCGCACGACCTGGCGCAACGAAACAGCGGGAGAAGACCGTGACCACCCAGGCCGGCGACCTCGAGCTCGCGATCCCGAAACTGCGGGCCGGGAGCTTCTTCCCCAGCCTCCCCGAGCGGCGCCGCCGCACCGGCCAGGCCTTTTATGCCGTGGTCATGGAGGCATACGTCCACGGCGTCCCGACCCGCTCGGCCGGCGACCTGGTCAAGGCCCCCGGCCCGGCACCGGGATACCGAAGAGCGAGGTCTCCCGGATCTGCGCGGACCTGGACGAAGCACTGGAAGCCTTCCGCACGCGCCGCTGGACCACGTCCGCTTCCCCTGCCTGTTCCTCGACGCCACCTATGTCAAGGCCCGCGTCGGCCACCCCATCGTCCCCAGGCCACCGTGACCGCCACCGCAGACACCCAGGACGGCGGCCGGGAAGTCGCCGGCGTCATGGTCGGCGACTGCGAGACCGGAGCCTTGTGGGCCCAGTTCCTGCGTCACCTGCGCGAACGCGGCCTGACCGGCGTCCGCCTGGTCCTTTCCCAACAGCCGCAGCGGCCTGGTCAAAGCCATCCGCAAGGTCATGCTCGGCGCCGCCTGACAGCGCTGCCGGGTCTACTTCGTCCCAAACGCCTTCGCCGCCATCCCGAAAGGCTCGGCGGAGATGGTGACCGCCGACGATCCGCACGGTCTTCGCCCAGCCCACCGCGGACGAGGTCCGCACCCAGCTCGACACCGTCGCCGACATGCTCGGCCGGCAGTTCCCCAGGGTCAGAGAAATGCTGCCGGAAGCCAAGGACGGCCTGACCGCGTTCGCTGGCTTTCCTCACCAGCACCGGAAGAAGATCCAGTCCACGAACCCGCTGGAACGGCTGAACCGGGAGATCAAGCGCCGCACCGAAGTCGTCCAGGTCTTCCCGGACCCGCCCGCCGTCCCCCGCCTCGCCACCGCGGTCCTCGCCGGCTCCACGGCGAAAGGATCGCCTTCCCCAGCCGCTACCTCTCCAACGAGAGCACGGACGTCCTCTATCCCGACGACCCCCTCGTCCTGCCCGGCGGCACGTCAGACGACTGATCCCCTGCACCACTCCGCGGGACGCCATCGAACAGGATGGCGTCCCGCGGAGTGGTGTAACGGATCTTGGCTGGGAAGCGCGCCGTTTCCGTGCTCTCGCGGGCACCGACTGGTGAACTGCCAGTTCGCTCCACTGGGGTGCCTGGTGGCCTTGCCCCAGCATGACCTGTTTCGCCTGCCTGAGGACGCAAAACCCCCCTCAAAGCTCCCCTGTAGTACTGGGTGGCCGGCTTCACCCACGTCAAGGCCCGAAAGGAAAGCGAACGCGTCCAGGAGGGAGATATGGCGGTCGACGGTTCCCAGTGCCGCACCTCGCCCTGAAGACCCTTACACGTCATCAGGTGCTGTGCCGACACGCGGTATGCACCGTTCCAGGAAACACGCCCCTGATGCCGCCCGGCTGCTATCACGGTAGTCCTGCGGCGCACCGCTTCACGGTGAGCTGCGCATCCTGAGGAGAGTCCATGCCACCACAAGCGGCGGGTGGCCCCACCGTCCCGCCTGTTACGCGACCGGACCCCGTCGACCGCTTCTTCAGGATCAGGGAGCGGCAGTCTGCTTACGCCACGGAAATCCGTGGAGGTGTTGCCACCTTTTTCACGATGGCTTACATCCTTGTTCTCAACCCGATCATCCTCGGCGGAGCACAGGATAAATTCGGTGATCAGCTTTCTCCTGCGCAGCTGGTCACCGTCACCGCCCTCGTTGCTGCCGTCATGACCGTAGTCATGGGGATTGTGGGGAATCTTCCGCTCGCTCTTGCTGCCGGCCTCGGCATCAACGCCGTCGTCGCTTTCCAGCTCGCGCCGCTGATGAGCTGGCGGGATGCGATGGGTCTCGTCGTCCTGGAAGGGCTGCTGATCTGCCTGCTTGTCGTCACAGGTCTTCGCCAGGCCGTTATGAATGCCATCCCCCAGGGGCTCAAACAGGCCATCAGTGTCGGCATCGGTCTTTTCATTGCGTTCATCGGCTTCATCGACGCCGGATTCGCCACACGCATCCCGGGAGAGACGGGGATGGTGCCTGTCCAGCTCGGTGCCCGCGGTCAGCTGGCGGGATGGCCTGTACTGGTGTTCTGCTTCGGGCTGCTGCTCACCGCCGCGCTCCTCGTACGCAGAACGCGGGGCGCGATTCTCATTTCGATCGTGGCCACTACTGTCCTTGCAATCGTCATCAATGAAGTCGCGGATATCACCCCTGCTGCGTGGGGCCTGATCGTTCCCGCGGTGCCAGAAGACGTTTTTGCCCCACCAGACTTCAGCCTCGTCGGGCAGTTCAGCCTTTTCGGGGCATGGGAACAAGCCGGCGCCCTGACCGTTGTGCTGCTGGTTTTCACCCTGATCCTCACCGATTTCTTCGACACCATGGGAACCGTCGTCGGCATCACCAGCGAAGCGGGGCTGCTCGGGAAGAACGGCGAGGTCCCGCGCCTCGGGCGCGTCCTGTTGGTCGACGCCGCCGCGGCCGCCGCCGGCGGGGCAGCATCCGCCTCTTCCAACACGTGCTACATCGAATCGGCCGCCGGAGTGGGAGAGGGAGCCCGCACCGGGTTCACTTCCCTGGTCACGGGCGCCCTGTTCGGCGTGGCGATGTTCCTGGCGCCCCTGGCCACCGTTGTGCCGGCCCAGGCGGCTGCCCCGGCTCTGGTCATCGTCGGTTTCCTGCTCATGTCTCAGGTGCGCCACATCGACTGGCGGTCGTACGAGATCGCGGTCCCGGCGTTCCTCACTATCGCCGTCATGCCGTTCACCTACTCCATCACCAACGGTATCGGAGCGGGCTTCATCAGCTACGTGGTACTGAAGGCGGTGCTCGGAAAGGCCCGCGAGATCCACAGTCTCCTGCTGGGCGCAGCAGTCTTGTTCTTCATCTACTTCGCCATCGACCCGCTCAAGCAGGTCCTGGGCATTGCCTGACCCCCGGGACAGGTGCCAGCGGCCAGCGGAGGCGGAGGCCACCGGGACAGGGATCCGGCGGGCGCCGCCCCGAGAGCTGCCCGCTGGCCGGGGCTGCCTTCCCTGACAGGCTGCCCGGCCGGGATGGGAAGCGCAGTGACCGGTCCCCGGCACTCAGGCCGTGCCGGCAGGCCGTACCTGGCGGTACCGGGGCGGTACCGGGGCGGGAACTGTGTGCAGGGGTGAGGAGACCGCAGGCGCTGCCCCGGGCTGCTGAGCTCTCGCCTGCCTTGCCCCTGCCGCACCCGGGGCAAGGCGGCGGCACTCTGGGTTATCCCCGGGCAGCCACGTCCGGCCCGGCAGGCGGCGGGCCTGCGCGGCGAAGGGACCCGCCGTCCCACCGGTGACGCATGGCCGTTACGCGGGGCACTCCTTCCACACCAGCCGGTAGATCGTCTTGATGTCACCGTCGGTGGAGTCCATCGCGATGAAGCTGGTCGTCTTCTCCGGGTCGGAGGTGCCCGCGCTGACCCGTAGTTCTGTGTTGATGTTGAAGTTGCGCTTCACCCCGCACGGTGCCCACACCAGCTGGCCCCACTCGGTGGAATCGGTGGCCTGCCAGTTATTGTCGTAGGGGCCTCTGAAGGGGTGGCTCCTGGCCGTGGTGTCGGGTGATCCCTGGAAATAGTACGAAGCCCTCTGCACTGCGTGGGCGCCCGCCTCGAGGTGGGCGTACCCGCGGTAGTCCGTGCTCGCGACGGCGTAGGTCAAGCCCTGCGGAACGTGCACGATCAGGTTCAGCTGGCAGTTCTTGCGGAAGTCGGTCGCTTGGGCGCCCACTCCCACCTGGGCGAGGTAGTCGCTGTAGGTGACTGTGAAGGCGGTGTTGTCGGGCGCTACGGCGACCGCAGCCGTGCCCTGGGGACAGCCAGAACCGTTGACGGTCGCGATCTCGATCACGATCTTGTCGGGCGGTGTGACGATGCCACCGGAGGAGGCGGCGGCAGCGCCGGAGGGAAGAGCCATCGAGGCCAGTAATGCACCGGCCGCGCTGGCTATGGCGATCGCTCTGAATCTGGCGGACATCGGTCTCCGATCGGTTGCCCGTGGTTGAAGCAGGGGGTTCAGCCGTGTTGGTGAGACAGGAGATCCGGTACGGCATGCCGCACCGGCAATGCCGGGGAGCCGGAGTGCTACGGAATGGTAGGGGGCGGCTTCCACAGCCGGGTAGGGCGTTAACCGGCCGTACGCAGGCACCCGGCACCACCCCTGATGGGCAGGGGCCGCGGGAAGCCGCACGCCTCACCGGCTCCCGCAGGCGCTGCCGGGCCGGCCGCCCCTTTCCCGCACCCCGGGCTCTGCACCGCCTCTGGTCACGCGTTTCTCACCCCTGCCCTGCCGCGGCGCGGCGCATGGCCGCCCTCTTCTGCTGGCAGTCACCGCGCCGCCAACGCGGCCGCGGCAATGGCTCAATCGCATGGGCAGGAGGGAGCAGGAGGGAAACTCCCAACCGGCACCTCCAGGCCGGCGGGCGGCCCCGGGCGGCCGGATGCCCTCGGCAAACAACCCGGCAGCCTCCAACCGCACTGACGGCCCTTCGCCGTCAACCCGCCCCCCATCCGCATATCGCACGGCCAACGGTCTACCGCCACCACCGGTCTGCCATCAGCCAAACGCCAAGAGTCGTCACCTCATAACGCTGAAGTCACTAACGCCGCCGCGGAGAGCTTCTGGGCCGTACTCAAGGAAGAGACCGGCACCCGCACCTGGCCCGGCCGGGCCAGGTGCGGGTGCCGGTCTCTTCGCCTTCATCCAGACGTTCTGCCACCGGCGCCGCCTGCGCAAGCACAAGATCTTCGGCTACCACACCCCAGCCCATACCAGGCAACGCCACCAGCACACCCTCGCGGCATAGAGATCACGTGTCCAAGATCGCGGGGAAACTTCACTGCCGGACGTGCGCCATGAGGGGGACATTGCGGTGCTCCGGCTGGACCGGCGCTGGCGAGCGCCAGATGCTGAATCCGGCGGGGGTGCCGCGCCGGGGCTGATCACGCCCGTCGCCGCACCACCCTCCCGCCCGGGTGCAGACAGGGCGTGGGGATCCCGCACAGGCGGTGGCGCTGCGGGCAGGGTGTGGTGGACGGTGAAGGCACGGTATCGGAGGCTGGCATGGGCGAGGACCGGGCTCGCGTGCTGGTCGCTGACGACGACGCGGTCAACCGGGCGTTGCTGCTGAGTCTGGTGGAAAGGGAAGGCCATACGGTGGTGTATGCCGCCGATGGCCAGGAGGCATGCGACGTGCTTGCCGCGCAGCCTGTGGATGTGGTGCTGCTGGACATCGAGATGCCGCGGATGGACGGTTTCGGTGTGCTGGAACGGATGCGCGCCGATCCAGCGCTGCGCGACGTGCCGGTAATCATGGTGTCGGCCCTTGAGGACCTGGCCAGTGTCGTGCACGCCATTGAGCTGGGTGCTGATGACTATCTGCCCAAGCCGGTGAACCGGGCGTTGCTGCGGGCCCGGCTCAACGCCAGCCTGCTGCGCAAAAGGCTGCACGACGTGGAACGCGAGCGGATCCACGCTCTTTTTTCGCGGTTTGTTCCACAGCCGGTCGTCGACCGGGTACTGGCTAACCTTAACGACGACTTGCGCCTGGGCGGTGAGCAGCGTATCGCCACGGTGATGTTCACCGACCTGCGAGGCTTCACCGCATGGTCCGAGGCCCACTCACCAGTGCGTGTCATCGACGTGCTCAACCGGTATCTGACGACGATGAGTGATGTGATCCTGGATTTCGGCGGGACGCTGGTGTCCTATGCCGGTGACGGGATCATGGCACTCTTCGGCGCACCGCTCGACCTCGACGATCACGCGGACGCCGCGGTGGACGCCGCGCGGGAGATGGTGACCCGGGCGCTGCCCGCCTTCAACCGGTGGCTGCGCGACCAGCGAGCAGGTGAGGGATTCAGGATGGGCGTGGGGATTAACAGCGGTCCTGTCATGTCCGGCAATGTCGGCTCCGCCCGCCGCCTGGAGTACACGGCGGTGGGGGATACGGTTAATACCGCTGCCCGGGTTGAACAACTGACCAAGATCACCGGGCACATGGCCATGCTGACCGAGGCCAGCCGGGCGTCACTCCGGCATACGCACGGGGACCTGATCCCTGCCGGTGCCTTCGCTGTCCGGGGCAAGGCCAGACCGGTGACAGCCTGGGCACTGCGCACAACGGGCACCTGACCAGGCGAGGCGGCGCTCCGCAGGCCCGGTTCACGGTTCGCGGGTGTGCAGAAGCCGGTGCAACGCCAGCTCCGCCTCGATCCTCACGTTGGGGTCAGAATCCTCCAGCAGCCCCTCGATGGCATGCCGGACGGTGCTGTGGCCGCCCTGACCGTACTGCAGGCGGCCCAATGCCCACACCGCCAGGCTGCGCACGAATCCGGCGGCATCGTTGGTGGCGGCCAGGAGGGCCTCTATCGCCTCACGCGGGTCGGGAAAGGTCACCTTCGCCAGGGAAGCTGCCGCCCACACCCGCACGAAAGTGACCGGATCGTTCAGCGCGGCGGCCTTCAGCGCGGGCGCCACACGGCTCACGCCGCATTCCCCCAGGGCGTAGGCGCCCAGGCGGCGCTTCAGTGGGTCACCGCTAGAAAGCAAAGCCAGCCACTGCTCCAGGGGGATGTCCAGATACGGTGGGGGCCCGGAGCCGGCAGACTGGGTGGGAACAGAAGAGCCGGGGATGGTCATACCGTTCCTCCTCCCAGGGCCCGGTCGAGAGTGAAGGCGGCGCTGATGAGACTGAGATGAGTCAGCGCCTGGGGGTAATTGCCCACGCTCTCACCGGACGCGGAGGTCTCCTCGGCGAACAGGCCGAGGTGGTTTGCGTAGGTGAGCATTTTCTCAAACAGGGCACGCCCCTCATCCACCTGGCCGGCCATAGCCATGGCTTCGGTCAGCCAGAAGGTACAGATGTTGAAGGTGCCTTCCTTGCCCGAGAGACCATCCCCGGCCCCTTTACCGATCTCATAGCGGTAGACCAGGCTGTCGGAGACGAGGTCTTCCTTGATACGTTCAAGCGTGCCGAGCATTCTGGGGTCCCTGGGGGAAATAAAGTCCACCATGGGCAGCATGAGCATGCTGGCATCCAGGGCCTGGGTTCCGAAGTGCTGTACGAACGCTTTGCGTTCGGAGTCGTACCCCTGCTCCATGACCGTCTCAAAGATGTGGTCCCGCACATACCTCAGCCGGGGAGTGTCCAGGGGGAGGCTGCGGCGAGCGGCCAGCCGCAGCCCGCGGTCCAGCGCCACCCAGCACTGCACTTTGGAGTACACGAAGTGCTGCTGCTCCCCACGGACTTCCCAGATGCCTTCGTCGCGGCGCTCCCAGTTGCGTGCCACCCATTCGATCATACGGCGCAGATGGTGCCACAGATCATACGAAATGTGGCACGCTTCCGCGTCGTAGATGTCGATCGCGGTCATCAGCTCGCCGTAGATGTCCAGCTGCAGCTGTTTGGCGGCGTCATTGCCGATTCTTACTGGCCGTGAGTGGCGGTGCCCCTCGAGGTGGTCCAGGGAGATCTCTTCGAGTTCGTGGCCCCCGTCGATGCGGTACATCAGCTGCAGGGGGGAGTCGTCGGCCGACTCTTTGGCCCGTTCTTCGAGCCACTCCATGAACCGGGCCGCCTCCTGAGTGAACCCTAGCCGCATGAACGACAGCAATGTAAAGGCAGCGTCCCGGATCCAGGTGAATCTGTAGTCCCAGTTCCGTTCGCCGCCGATCTCTTCCGGAAGGCTGGTGGTGGGGGCAGCAACCAGGGCCCCGGTCGGCTCGTAGGTGAGGAGTTTCAGCACCAGAGCAGAGCGGCGCACCATTTCCCGCCAGCGCCCGGTATAGGTGCACTGGCTGAGCCATGTCTGCCAGTAATCGACGGTCTTGCGCAGCAGGTCCTCGCCGACGAGCCTGGCTTCGAGGAGCTCGGCGGGCTGTTTGCGCTCGACCTGGCGCAGCAGGAAGGTTGTGGACTCCCCCTCCTGGAGGGTGAATTCCGCCGCGACCCCATTACCCAGGGGAGCGAGCGGGAAACGGCTGGTGAGGGAGAAGGAGACATCATCGTCGGATTGGAAGACTGCCCCCCGCCCCTCCAGGCGCACCTGGTGCCCGGCCCGGGCGAAATCGAAGGCGGGCACGCAGTCCAGGCGGAAGCGCACGCTGCCCCGGACCGCTTTGGCGATGCGCACGATGTGGTGCGTCTTCGGTCCTTCGGCCGGTTGCTGGACCGGCATGAAGTCCACAACCTCACCGACGCTTCCCGCGCTGAGAAACCGGGTCACGAGCACACTGGTGTCCGGCAAGTACATCTGTTGCTGGCGTGCGTGATTGGGCACGGTGATGCGGAAATATCCTCCCTTTTTATCATCGAGAATGCGCGCGAATATGCTGGGGGAATCGAAGCGGGGGAGGCAGCACCAGTCTATGGACCCGTCCGTCCCCACCAGTGCCACGGTGTACATATCCCCGATTATCCCGTAGTTGTCTATCGGCTTGTAACCCATAGGTTCCCTCCGGAACCTCGTAGACATCCCCACCCATTATCATCCCGGGCGGGCCTGGCCGCGCGACAGACGGGGCGCCGGCCGCGCGGGGTGACGAGCCGGTCACGCTCCCTCACCAGAGGCCTCGCGCACAGCTATGGACACACCAGAGCGGAAGCCGTGGGAGCGGCGGAGTGGACCGCACGCAGTCGGCTCCAGGGCGCCCGCACAAGGGGCGGCCTCGGGGGACGAACTGGAAGATCCGCCGCATTCGCCGGCTGGCCAGGCCGGCAGCGGCGGGGTGGGAGGATCTGGTGCGGCGGCGGTCGACGCCGCAGGCGCTGGCTGTGCCGGCGCCGGATCATTCTGGCGCGTGCGGCCGGTGCCGCAAACCGTGAGCCGCGCGGCAGGAGCACACGGCCGGCAGGTGGCGGGCGTTACGTGCGGGACCGTGGCGGGCCTGGGGGATCTGCCGCGGCAGGGTGGTGCGCGGCCGGTGAGCGATGAGCAGGCCGCCGCAGTGATTGCCCAGGACGCTGGAGCCGGCCCTCGGCACCGCAAGCCCGTCGCCTGCAAGACGGCACTCGCCACACCATTAACTACACTCGCCCCGGTTGGATAACCCGTGACCAGCACTGAGGTGGGAAAGGCCGGGCAGCAGGTCCCCGACCGAGGCCTGCCAGCCGATACCACCAGTACGGTCCCGTGCTTGGCGCTTGGCCCAAAGCTGCCGGACAGGTTCGTCAGCCCGGAACAGCCCGGGGAGCGTCCGCAGGGCGCGCAGCCCCGACCGGCTCACGTGAATTCACCCGGTGCTGAGGGGTTGTCCGCAGCTGCAACTCCGGGCGGGGGGCAGCGGCTGAGGGCCTGGGCCAGGTCCTCAAGGCGGATAGGTTTGGCGATGTAGTCGTTCATTCCGGCACTGAGGCACCGTTCTCTGTCGCCTTGCATTGCGTTGGCGGTCATGGCAATGATGTGCGGACGCGTTGGTTCCGGCCAGCGCGCCACGATCTGCCTGGTAGCTTCGAGACCGTCCAGCTCAGGCATCTGTACGTCCATGAGAATAATGTCGTAGGGGCGGTTTTCTAGCGCGGCTATGGCTTGGCGGCCGTCGTTAGCCGTGTCGGCCTGGTAACCGAGCTTTGCCAGAAGCATCAGCCCCAGTTTCTGATTCACCCGGTTGTCCTCGGCGAGCAAGATCCGCAGCGGGGGCAGGGAATCCTGCGGCTCGGCAGGACGGCCAGGATCAGCGGGGGCTTGCAGCGGCTGGGCGGCCAGCAGTCCACTGAGGACCTTCAGCAGCTGCGCAGGCTTGAGAGGCTTGTTGAGATAAGCATCGAATAGTCTGTCGGCACCATTCGGCCGTTGCTGCAGGGAAGAGAACAGTACGAGCGGGATACCCTTACATGAAGGCAGGCGGCGGATTTCTCCGGCGAGAGCAACGCCGCTCATTTCCGGCATCGCTGCGTCCACAATCACCGCGTCAAATGGCTCCCCCCGGTTAAGCAGGTTCAAGGCCTCCAGCGGGAAAGCGGTCTCTTTGGTGATCAGTCCCCACCGGCGCAGCTGCATCGTCAGTATCAGCCGGTTGGTGTTGTTATCGTCCACGATCAGCACGCTCTTGCCCTGCAACCCCGCCTTGTCCTCGTCCTCGGTAGAGCTCGTAGAAATCGGCCCTTGGGCGGCTTTGCATGGCATGACGACGTGGAACGTGCTGCCTCGGCCCGCCACACCTTCGCTGTCGACCCAGATACGGCCGCCCATCACGTCGACGAGTCGTTTGCTGATGGCGAGGCCCAGTCCAGTGCCACCGTACTTGCGGGTGGTCGAGGCATCCACCTGAGAGAACGACCGGAACAGCCGGTCCATCCGGTCAGGAGGGATGCCCACCCCAGTATCGCGGACCGAGAAGTGCAACTGCCCTGGCCCCAGCCCGGATCTCTCCCCCGCCGGGCGAACCGTGAGAACGACCTCACCATGGTCGGTGAACTTCAGTGCGTTGGACAGCAGGTTGAGAAGGACCTGCCGGACCCGTGTGACATCCCCGACGATCACCCGCGGGACGTCTTCGTCGATCACGGAGGCCAGATCAATATCCTTTTCCGACGCGCGCGCACACAGAACTTCCAGTGTGCTCTCCACGCAGTGGTGCAGATCGAAAGGATGATGTTCCAGCTCCAGCTTCCCCGACTCGATCTTCGAGAAGTCAAGAATGTCATTGATAATTGCCAGCAATGCTTCTCCGCTGTTCCAGATCGCCTCGGCCATCTCCCGTTGTTCACCGGACAAATCTGTCCCCAGCAAGAGCTGGCTCATTCCGATTACCCCATTCATAGGGGTGCGGATCTCGTGGCTCATTGTCGCCAGGAACTGACTTTTAGCCTCGTTGGCTGCTACCGCTTCTCCGCGAGCCTTCTGCACTTCTGCAGTCCGCTCCGCCACTTCCCTCTCAAGAGTCCTGTTGTAATCAGCAAGCAGCGCCTCAGCCCTCTTGCGTTCGGTTACATCCCGAACGATCCCGTAGTAGACCGACTCACCGCTTGCCGCCGGTTTCGCCACGGTGCTCGTAGTGATGCAGTCCAGCACCTCTCCACTCTTTGTCCGCAACCGCACCTCGAAATTCGTTACCGATCCGCACCGCTCGACTTCACTGCGGAACCGCTCACGCTCATCCGGATTAGCATAAAGTTCACCGAGATCAAGGCCAGTGATCTCTTCTTTGGTGTAGCCCAGGAGATCTGAAGTCGCCTGATTAGCATCCAGCATCTGGCCGGAAGGCGTGCTGATAAAGATAGCGTCCCGGGAACTCTCAAACAACGTACGGTATTTCCACTCGTTTTCACCCAGCGCCTCGTAATAAATGGCGTTATTTAGCGCGGCCGTCGCCTGCGCGGCCATATTAGCGGCCCCTACCAGCGCATCATCATCGCTGTCCAGATCCGTCTGATAACTGGTGGCGGAGTCAATAAGCGGGTTCCCTAGCACCAGTAGTCCCGAAGGAGCCTCCGGTTCCCCCCCCAATGGCAGCAGAACCAATTGGGTCATTCCCAGCTGTTGACCCAGCGCTGCCTCAGCCAGCATTTCACGATGGCCCGGCCGTATGCTCTCCTGGCCTTTTGCCCGCTTTAGGACGCCGGCCGCATCCTCTGGATCCAGCCGGAGCTTCGCTACGCGTTGTTGTTCCTGCTCCTCGTAGTAACCATCCATGGCCCTCACATACAGCGTGTCGGCAGCGCGCCACAGCACTACACACCGCGCAAAGTCAAGCTCATACAGGGAGAAGCGGACAACTGACTTCAGGACGTCATCCACCTCCATGGTGGTGTGAAATTGTTTACCTAGCTCATAAAGCTGCCGGTACAAGTGCATCTGGCGATCCATGCGCTCCTGGAAGGACCGCAGCTGAAACTCCGTCTTGACAAGCCTTTTCACCTGATCGACCAGATGATCATTTGTTTTCTGCAGACGCAGCAGCTCCTGCTGCGCCGTTTCCAGGTCAAGGCGCAGCTGCGCATCCGGAGTTTGGGAAGACACCACGCCCATCGCCTCCATGCCAGACCAGACCTCAATAAAGTGCCCCGACGACAGACGTGAACTGGTTGAAGAGGTTTTCATCCTCGACGGGTCCCAGCTCACCAAAGACATAAAGCCCGAACCAGGGAGCCAGCGGAAAATGCTGCTGCAACCGCTCAAGCAGCTGCAGCTTATGTTCCTCGCTCATGAAATTCTTGCCTCTCCCGGCACATTCGAACTGGAAAAATAGCTCCGGGGTTCCGCCGCCGAGACGGTCTTTCAATTCGCTGACCATTTGGTCGACGCCAGCAACGACGCGGTCATAGTCACGTCGCATGATCCGCACACGAGTGCCGTCAGGAGTGCTGTAGGGAACCGTCGACGTCAGCTTGACCCAGCCCTCCCGCTCATCCCGGGCAACCGGAACGCGCACCACATACTGGTCGTCAATGCCGGTTGCGGCGGGAGGGGCAAACCCGAACGGCAGACTGGCTACTACGCCGGCCCATTCCTCCATTTCGCGGGGGCTGAGGTACTCCCTGAACACCTCCAATGCCGGCTTGCCGTCGATTTCACAAACAGTGCTGCCCTCTGCACGCGTGACGGTGTGGTCCACCCCTGTTGGGACGCATCCGTGATTGACCGTCCATGCCATGCCCACATCGCCCCGCAGCACTGCCCATGCGGTCCCGCCGGAGACCACTTGATCATCACAGTACTGATAGGCGGCCTGGAACTGGCTGCTGTCCCCGGCAGTCCCCCCGACGATGGGAAGGCGGCGACCGGACCCGAGAGCCCTTTCGACACCGGACATGAGACAGTCCACGTCGGTGCTGAGACCGTCGGGAAAAAGGAACAGCAAGCGGGCATCCCCCAGGGCTTGCGCCGCTTCACCGATGGCTTCCCCCGCACTGGACGACTCGGCCTCGGTGCCGGCCAGGCCGTGACAGAAGGAGAACCGGTCCGAAGTGACAGCCAGAACGGACACGGAAAAGTTTGACTCATCCGCTACATTCCGCGTGATGACGCCCTCTACCGAGCATCCGCACAACGGGGCTCTGCCCGTCGCCTCCCTCACAGCCTCCACGACCGCCGCCTGGTCATAACCAGCTGTGGCGCCAAGAAAAACGAAGTCTGGCTGCCCCGCTGTGGTCAGCGCCTGGGCTGCCGCCTCACGCCCCGCAACATGAGGATTGCGGTTATGGCTAATCCCTATACCTGCTGCTGTCCCCATCCCCGTCGTTCCTTCCAGGAGGGTGGCGCCGACCCGGGCCTGGCCGGCCAGACGCCCTTCTCCAGACGGCCCTCAGGTTCTCGCCTGCTGTGATCTGCCGGGGGCCGCATCACCACGAGGCGCCTGCGTCTACGGTACTCCCCGCCCATGCTGCCCTCCATGGCTGGACCGGCAATAAGATCCCCCTCTCTGCCCTTGCCGGCACCACTTACGCCGCAGTCGGCACGGCATGATCGTTCTCGCGCCAGCACCGGCCCGGACATAAGCAGGCTCGCTCGCTTTCTTAAGCTCCGGAACATGTCCGAAAAGGGGCCCCCACCCAGTGAAATCTCCGGCACGGCCACTGAACGCCGGCCAGCCCAATGATCATCCAGCCGTGGAGACGAAATCCAGTGAAAGCGCCTTCGGCTGAAGCGCCGCAGCTCGAGGACGGTCCCCGGATCGGTGACTTCTCTGAACACCGCAACCTCTTCCCAAGCAACACCTTGACGGCCCGGCCTGCTGAGCCTTTCAGCTGGGCCCCCGATCGGGAGACACCTTACGAAGGTCTGCGCAGGTCAAGAGGTGCTGCGCGTGGCCCGGCGCTCAAGCTGAAAAGGGTTTTTAAGGCTTGCAGGTCATCAGCATAACGTCTTGGTTTTGCTGCCGGGGCCGTAGCTTGGGCCTGGACGTTTTGCGAGGGCGGCGGGTAGAGAGATGGCCGGCGGGACGCTGATGCCATGCGCGCCGAGCAGTCTCCTGATCTTGAGCAGGGTCCGGTGCATGGCAGTGCGGCTGCTGCCGGAAAAGGACAGCGAGGGGTTCCGCGGCCAGGCTGACGCGCCGAAAAGCCAGAGCTTCGCGGACCTGCTGCTCCAAGAGGATTAGGCTGAAGCCCTCCTCCCGCAGCAGACCACGGCGGTGTCGGCATTGACGCGGTGCCCGGCCCGGGTCTGCTCCTGCGCAAGCGTGCGGGTCGACTTCACCGTCCGCTGCAGCGGCGACATCGGATCCCCGCCCGTCCGGCTCGGCCAAGGCCAGCAGCGCGGGCCGCAGCCCCGCATCGAGGTCCGCAGCCCGTTCCGTCACCGGGCCACGCCCGTGCCACAACGCCAATTGCGGGGCGCTCGTGGTCGAGCGGACATCCAAGTCCCACAGATGCGGGTCGTCCTCCAGCGAGCACACCGCCACAGCCGGCCCCGTATGCCCTGTCACCAAGGATGGCAGACCGCTTCGCGTGCGGCTCCGCCCAACCGCGCCGCACCCGTCCCAGCGGGGCCTCGCCGGCCTCCAGCTCGAACACACCCTTGCGCACTGGCGTCTCGCTCACCGCCCGGGCGACGGCCCGGATGCCACAGTGTCCCAGCAGCCGGGCCTCCGCTCCCATCAGCAAGCGTCGCTGTCGCTCGTCGGATGCGGGAACAACACCTCTCTGCAAGCCCTTACGACCTTGGGGGAAATACGGGGCGGCCCGGCCCGTGACATGAGAAGGGCCGTGCGGGTTGGGTGAGTTGTGATGCTTACCTGGGCCCGCACGGC
>NZ_JBWKJV010000052.1:0-22118 GCF_056432045.1 Streptomyces sp. NPDC045701
GCGTCAACGTCCTGTGGGCCCTGATCCGTGACCGGCGGTGCTACGAGGTCACACCCCCCGTGGCCGCAACCGCTTGACAACAACATTAGGAAGCGACGGGGACATCGGCTTCTACTCGTACCTGTACTACGAGTACGACGGCGGCCGGGCCGCCAAGGACGGGGTGTTCACCACTCCCGAGACGCGTGTCGCCTGCGCGCCCGCCACGGCTCCCGCACGCTCCTGATCCTTCCCGCCCGCGCGCGAGGCGGCCGGCCGCACGTCAGGTGCGGCCGGCCGTCTCGCAGCGTGGCCGAAAACCGGCAGACGGCACGGGGCCGCGCCCGGGGCACAAGGAGCGCCGGGGCGGGTAACCCGAGCCCCGGTCACGAGCGGGCGCACGCCGGTCCGCAGCAGCGTCGCGCCCTTTCGGGGACGCTCCGCCGGCGCCTGCGGCGGCTTCTCCGCCGCGCTCCGGAAGCCGCCCTGCCGCTGGTCCGGCACCTGCGCTTTTCCGTCATCTTCCACAGCCTGCGCACGGATCCTCCACACAGGCCGCACTATGTGACGCGTTGGAGCGGCACGGCGGCCCCTCGGTGGTGGCGGGCCCGTGACGCTGGGGGGTGGGGCGCGTCCGCCGGGGAGAGGCGGGCCGTCCTTCCGGGGAGGGACAGCACCGCATGAAGCGGACTTCGCGTACGACCGCGCTCGTCACGGGCGCGTTGTTATTCGGGCTCGGTTCGCCGGTCGCGCCGGCGGTCGCGGCCGGTCCGGCGCCCCGGGTCGACCTGCGGGTGCTGGTCGTCACGGACGGCGGGCCCGCCACCGCCGCGGTGGCCGCCGAACTCGACGGCACGGGCACGCCGTACACGCTCGTCGACCTCACCCGCCCGGACCGGCCGGTGATCGACGCGGAGTTCCTGGCCGACACGGTCGGCGGGAGGCCACGAGCGAAGTTCCAGGCGGTCGTCCTTCCCGACGACGCGCCCTTCGCGGCCGGGTCGGGGGAGATGGCCGCGCTCGTCTCGTACGAGAGGACCTTCGCCATCCCCCAGGTCGACGCGTACACGTACGCGCGGCCCGAGGCGGGGTTGGCGTACCCGGCCGACGGCGGCTACGCGGGTCCGGTGGACGGGCTACGGGCCAGGGTGACCGCGGCCGGGCGGGCCGGACCGTTCGGGTACCTCAAGGGCACGGTGCCCTTCGAGAACAACTCCCCGGCGGTGAACGAGAGTTACGCGTTCCTCTCCCGGCCGGCCGCCGGAGCCGACTTCACGCCCTACGTCGACGCGCCCGTCCCCGGCCGGCAGGCCCGCGGCGTGCTGGTCGGCGAGTACCGCCACGACGGCCGCCGCGAACTCGTGGTCACCTTCGCCTACAACCGGCACCAGCAGCAGTTCCGGCTGCTCGCCCGAGGCATCGTCGACTGGATGACCCAGGAGACCCGGCTCGGCACCTCGCGCCACTACTTCGCCGTTCATGTGGACGACGTCTTCGCCGCCGACGACCGCTGGGACACCGCGCTGAACTGCACCCCCGGGGACGTCGACTGCGCGCCCGGCACCGGCACCCCGGACCCGATCCGGATGACCGAGGCGGACGTCCGGTACGCGGCCTCCTGGTCGCGCGACCGCGGCTTCACCCTCGACATGGCGTTCAACGGCGGCGGAAGCGTGGAGTACCGCGAGGAGCACGGCGGCGACGACCCCACCGCCGACCGGCTCGTCGCCGAGCGTGACGCGTTCCGCTGGATCAACCACACCTACGACCACCCCTACCTGGGGTGCGAGCAGGACGTCAGCAGCGTCCCGTGGAGGTGCGGAACCGGACCGGACGGCCGTACCCGCTATGTGGGGCGCGCCGAGATCGACCGCCAGATCGCCGAGAACCGGGCCTGGGCCGAGCGGGCCGGACTGCCGCTGCGCACCGACGAGCTCGTCACCGGCGAGCACTCCGGGCTCCGGCTGCTGCCCCAGCAGCCGGAGGACAACCCGCACCTGGCACCGTCGCTGACCGGCCACGGCATCGCCTGGCTCGGATCGGACAACTCCCGCGAGCCCGGTCAGCGGCAGGTGGGTTCGGCCCTCACGGTCGCCCGGCACCCCATCAACATCTTTTACAACGCCGGCCGGGTCGCGGAGCAGGTCGACGAGTACAACTGGATCCACACCGGCCGCGCGCGGGGCGGCAGCGGCCTGTGCGAGGAACTGGCCACCACGACCTGCCTCGACGAGCCCCTCGACCCCGCCACCGGGTACACCGGACACATCGTGCCCCTGGAGACGCGGGGGGCGCTCGGCCACATCCTCGCCGGCGACCCCCGTCCGCACTTCGTCCACCAGTCCAACCTCACCGAGGACCGCATCGGTTACCCGGTCCTCGACGCGGTGCTCGCACGGTACGCCGAGCTCTTCGCCGACGGCGCACCGCTGGTGAACCTCCCTATGGGCGCCATCGGGGCCGAACTGCGCGACCGGGCGGTCTGGCGGTCCGCGGTGCGGGCCGGCGACGTCACCGCGTACCGGATCGGCGACACCGTGACCGTCGAGACGCCACCGGAAGTGCCCGTGGCCGCCACCGTGCCGGCCGGCACGGTCGAGGGCGGCGCCGCCTTCGGGGAGCCGTACGCCGGGACCACGTCCGGGCGGGTCGCGGCCGGACCGGACGGGACGCTGTCCCTGGAGCTGCCCCCCTCCCCCGCCGACCGGGACACCGCGAGGGCGGCTCCCCCCGCTCCGTACCGGCCGGCCCCCGCGGTCCCGGTGCCCGCGGGTGTCGCCCGGCCGGTGCCGTACGGCGCCGAGCGCTGACCGATCCCCCCTCCCCACCCGCCCCCGGGCGCCGGCGCGCCCGCCGGTGCCCGTCCCGGGCCGGTCCCTGCTGCCGCGGAGCACGTCCATGCACGTATCGCACTCCACGCCGCGCACCGGCGCGGCGCACGTCACCCTGCTCACCGAAGGCACCTACCCGCACAGTCACGGCGGGGTCAGCGTCTGGTGCGACCAGCTCGTCAACGGCATGCCCGACGTCGACTTCGAGGTCATCGCGGTGACGGGCACCGGTCGTGAACCCCTCGTCTGGAAGGTCCCGCCGCATGTCGCCGAACCCGTCTCCGTCCCCATGTGGGGACCCACTCCGCCGGGCGCCGCTCCGGGCGGGCGCCGGGCGCGGCGGCTCATGGCGGCGTACGAACGGTTCCTCACCGCCCTGCTCGACCCCGGGCAGGAGGACCTGTTCGGTCCGGCGCTGCACGAACTGGCGCACGCCGCCCGCGACGGGCTGCTCAGCCCCGCCCTGCGCGCGGACCGCGCCGTCTCGGTGCTGACCGGGGTGTGGAACCGCCCCGGCCTCACGGTCCGGGAGGCCCGGCCCTCCCTGCACGACGCCGTGACGGCGACGAACCTGCTGGAACACGCGCTGCGGCCGCTGGCGACCCACCCGCCCCGGCACGGCGTCACGCACGCGGTCAGCGGGGGCATCGCCGCCCTCCCGGGGCTCGCCGCCCACCACCTGCACGGCGTGCCGCTGCTGTTGACGGAACACGGGGTGTACCTGCGGGAGCGGTACCTCGGCTACCGAGGCGCGCCCTACCGCTGGCCGGTGAAGGCCGTGATGCTCGGCTTCTTCCGGCTGCTGGCCGGGGAGACGTACCGGCGGGCGGCCCTGATCACGCCGGGCAACCGCTACAACCGGCTGTGGGAGGAGCAGGGCGGCGCCGATCCCGCCCTGATCCGTACCGTCTACAACGGTGTCGACCCGGCGGCCTTCCCGGCCGCCGGTCCGGAACCGGAGCGGCCCACCCTCAGCTGGGCCGGCCGCGTGGACCCCATCAAGGACCTGGAAACGCTGATACGCGCCTTCGCCCTGGTGCGTGAGCGAATACCGCAGACCGCGCTGCGGCTCTTCGGCGGTACGCCCCGGGGCGGTGAGGCGTACCGGGACCGGTGCGAGGAGCTCGCGCGGTCGTTGGGCCAGGGCGACGCCGTGACCTTCGAGGGCCGGGTGGACGACATCCGGGACGCCTACGCGGCGGGCAACGTGGTGATGCTGTCGAGCATCAGCGAGGGGTTCCCCTTCACGCTCATCGAGGCGATGTCGTGCGGGCGGGCCACCGTCTCGACCGACGTCGGCGGGGTGCGCGAGGCGGTGGGGACGGCGGGGCTGGTCGTGCCGCCGCGCGACCCGCGGGCGATGGCCGCAGCGGCGCTGGAGCTGCTGACCGACGCCCCGCGCCGGGCGGCGATGGGCGAGGCGGCACGGCTGCGGGTGATCGAGCAGTTCACGCTGCGGCAGACGGTGGAGACCTTCCGCTCCATCTACGTGGAGCTCTCGCGGGCGGGCTCCGCCACGCGCGCGGAGCTCTCCTCGGGCCCGGCCCGAGGCGTCCATCTCCCCGTGCCGGCCGGTTTCCCCTCGCCGGTGGACCTCCCGGCAAGCCTCTCCTCACCGGTGGATCCGCCCTCGTCCGGCGCCCCCGGGCCGGTACCTCTCGCCGGGCCCCGGAGCGTGGCCGGATGAGCGGGACGTCCTTCCCCGAGCCCGACGGCGACACCGTGTCGCTGCGGCTGGTGGGTCCCGTCGACGAGCTGGCCGCCGAACTGGCCGACCGGACCGCTCCGGCCGTGCACCCCTACGAGGTCGCGGCGCTCCTGGAGTCCGAGGGGCTGACGGGTGAGCGGATCCGCGAGCGCTACGGTCACCCGGACATCTTCTCGCTCGCCGACGCGCTCTACCGGCGGGTGCCGCGCGGTTTCCCCGAGCCCGTCCCGGCCCCCGACCCGTGGGCGCCCGACCACCTGCGGTGCGCCCTGCGCGGGCTGCTGTTCGCGCTGCCCGGGCTCGCCTACCCGCTCACCGCGCCCCTGTGGCGGGGCTCGGGGGCGGTGTCCGCGCTGGTCGTGGCGGGGCTGGTGTCCTGGGCGTGGGGCCAGGCACTGGGCCACCGGATGTACGCGCGGCTCGCCACGGGCCGGCGCGAGGCGGGTCTCACCGCGCGGGCCGGCGCCCCGGTGGGCGCGCTCCTGGCGACGCTCGCCGCCCTGCCGGCGGCGGGGCCGGGGGCGGCGGCGCTGTTCGCCGCGGGCCAGTCCGTGTACCTGGCCGCCGCGGGCGTCCTGCTGGTGCTGGGCCGCGAACGGCTGCTGGCGGTCGCGCTGCTGCCGCTCGTCGCGGGCGGCGCGCTGACGCTGTACGGGGCTCCGGGGCCGGTGTGGCGGGTGGGGCTCCCGCTGCTCACCCTGACGGCGACGACGGCGCTGGCCGCGCACACGGTGCGGGGCGCGCTCGCGGCGGCGCCGGTACCGGGGGCGCCCCGGCCGGGCTGTCTGCCGTCGCTTCCGTACGGGCTGTTCGGCCTGGCGGCCGGGACCCTGGTGCTGTTCACCGGGGCCCGCCATCCGTACGCCGTGGTCGCGCTGACGGTCAGCATGGGGCCCGCCGAGTGGCTGCTGTACCGCTTCCGGGGGCTGTCGGTGGCGGCGCTGCGGGCGTCCGCCACGGTCCGCGGGTTCCGATGGCGGACCGCCCGCACGCTGGCGGTCTGCCTGGCCGTGTACCTGGGGCTGCTGGTTCCCGCCGCGCTGCTGACGGGTGCGCCGCCCGAGGAACTGGCTTCGCTGGGCGCCACCTTGTGGATCGCCCTGCTCCTCCAGGCGTTCGGGGTGGGGCGCTCCCCCGCGGCGGTGTGCCTCGTGGCGGCAGCGGCCGTCGCGCTGGTGGCGGTCGCCGGCGCGTCCCCTGGCCCGTGGTTCGTCCCGCTGTGTTGTTCCGTCGCCGCGCTGGTCCTGGCCGGCATCGCCCTGTACGCCCTGGGCCGGCCCTCCGCCCACGCCTGATCCGCCCGCCGCCGCGGCTCCCGCGGCCCCTCGTACCGCACCGGACCACCCCGCACCACCGCTGGGCACGCGCACCTCACTCATCGCACGGCATCCTCCGGACGAAAGGAAAACGACGTGACATCCGCACCGCTCGCCGCTGTCACCGGAGCCGACGGGTTCATCGGCTCGCACCTGACCGAGGCCCTGGTGGCCTCCGGGCACCGGGTCCGCGCCATGGCGCAGTACAACTCCTTCTCCTCCTACGGCTGGCTGGAGGTGCTGCCGCGCGACGTGCTCGCCGAGGTGGAGGTCGTCCTGGGCGACGTGCGCGACCCCGGATCGGTGCGCGCCCTGGCCGAAGGGGCGGACGCGGTCTACCACCTGGCCGCCCTCATCGCGATCCCGTACTCCTACCGGGCGCCGCACAGCTACGTGGACACCAACGTCACCGGCACCCTCAACGTGCTGGAGGCGGTCCGGACCCTGGAGACGCCCCGGCTGGTGCACACCTCCACCAGTGAGACGTACGGCACCGCCCGTACCGTCCCCATCACCGAGGACCACCCGATCAACACCCAGTCCCCGTACGCGGCGTCGAAGGCGGGCGGCGACCGGCTGGCCGACAGCTACCACGCGAGCTTCGGAACCCCGGTGGTCACCCTCCGCCCGTTCAACACCTACGGCCCGCGCCAGTCGATGCGTGCGGTCATCCCGACGGTCACCGGCCAGGTCGCCGCGGGCTCGCGGACCATCACGCTGGGGGACCTGCGGCCGACCCGCGACTTCACGTACGTCGCCGACACGGCCCGCGCCTTCCTGGCCGTGGGCACCGCTCCGGCGGACCGCGTGGTGGGGCGGACCTTCAACGCCGGGACGGGGCACGAGATCTCGGTCGGCGACCTGGTCCGGCTCATCGGCAAGGTGATGGACGCCGACCTGGACGTGCGGGAGGACGCCCGGCGCATCCGGCCCGCCGCCTCGGAGGTCATGCGCCTGGTGGCGGACGCCGGCCGGCTGCGCGACGCCACCGGTTGGGCCCCCGAGCACGACCTGGAGCAGGGGCTCGCCCGCACCGTCGAGTTCTTCCGCGACCCGGCGCACCTCGCCCGCTACAAGACGGACATCTACAACATCTGACCGACCGCGTCCACGGAGAGGGAGGCATCCCATGCACGTAGTGATACTCGCCGGGGGCAAAGGCGTCCGGCTGCGCCCGTACACCACGGCCCTGCCCAAACCGCTGGTGCCCATCGGGGACCGGCACGCGATCCTGGAGATCGTCCTGCGGCAGCTGGCGTCGGCCGGATTCACCAGCTGCACCCTGGCCATCGGCCACCTCGGCCCGATCATCCGGGCGTACGTCGGCAACGGTTCGCGCTGGGGTCTGGAGGTCGACTACTCCACCGAGGAGAGTCCGCTGGGCACCATCGGGCCGCTGCTGACCATGCGGGACCGGCTGCCCGACTCCTTCCTGGTGATGAACGGTGACATCCTGACCGACCTCGACTACGCCGATCTGCTGAGCCGTCACACGGCCGGGAACGCTCCGCTGACCATCGCCACCTACGCCCGCCAGGTGACCATCGATTTCGGGGTGCTCACCACCGACGCGGGCAAGGTGGTGGGCTTCAGCGAGAAGCCCAGCCTCGACTACCGGGTCTCGATGGGGGTGTACGGCCTGTCGCGCACCACGCTGGACAGGTACACCCCTGGGCTGCCGCTCGGTTTCGACGAGCTGATCCTGGACCTGCTGAAGACGCCGAACCCCCCGGCGGCGTACGAGTTCGAGGGGTATTGGCTGGACATCGGGCGCCCCGACGACTACGACCGGGCCAACGCGGAGTTCACCACCCACCAGTCGCTCCTGCTGAAGGGAGCCTGAGTCCCCCATGCGCATCCTCGTCCTGGGCTCCACCGGGTTCCTCGGGAGCCACGTCACCCGACAGCTGCGCGCCACCGAGGGGGTGCGGCTGCTGCTCGGCGGCCGGTCCCCCGGCGCGGACCTGCCGGTGGACCTGGCGACGGCCCGCACCGGCCCACTGGCCGGGGCGCTGGCCTCGCTCGCGCCCGACGCCGTGGTCAACTGCGCCGGGGCGGTCGGTGGCGACCCCGTGACGCTCGCGGAGGTCAACGCCCGTGGCCCGGCCGTGCTGTGCGCCGCGCTGCGCGACGCGGCGCCCGGGGCCCGGCTGGTCCACCTCGGTTCGGCCGCCGAGTACGGGCCGGGCCGGCCCGGTGAACCCGTCGCGGAGGACGCCCCGACCCGGCCGGTCGCCCCCTACGGCGCCACCAAGCTCGCCGGGACGGTCGCCGTCACCGCCTCGGGCCTCGACGCGGTCGTCCTGCGGGTGGGCAACCCGGTCGGGCCGGGGGCCCCGGCGGCGGGGCTGCCCGGCGGACTGGCCGGGCGCCTGTCACGGGTGGGCGGCGACCCCGGCGAGGTGATCCGGCTCGGTGACCTCTCCGCGTACCGCGACTTCGTGGACGTGCGGGACGTCGCCCGGGCGGTGGTGCTCGCGGTGACCCGGCCGGGCGCGGTGCCCCCGGTGCTGAACGTCGGCGGCGGGCGGGCGGTGCGGGTGCGCGACCTGGTGGACGCGCTGGTGCGGGCGGCCGGGTTCGCGGGCCGCGTGGAGGAGGCGGGCGGCGGATCGGACCGCTCGGCGGCCGTCTCGTGGCAGTGCTCGGACATCTCCGCGGCGCGCCGGGCCCTCGGCTGGGCGCCCCGCTTCGGTCCCGCGGATTCGGTCGCCGCGCTCTGGGCCTCCGTGGCGGGTGCGGCACGGGAGCATGACGTGGCACAGGTGCCGGGTGCGGGACAGGAGCCGGGTGCGGCGGTCTCGCCCGGCAGCGGCGCCGCGCGGTGAGGGGGCGCGGCGTACCGGGTGGGCGGCGGTCGGTGCTGGTCCTCGCCCTGCTCCTGGTGGTCGCGGGGTGCTCGGGGGACGCCTCGCCCCGGCCGCCGGCGGCGGGGCGGTGGGTGCCGCGCCCGGGCACGGCCTGGCAGTGGCAGCTCGACGGCCGGGTCGACGCGGGTGCCGACGTGCCGGTGTACGACATCGACGGTTTCGAGAACACCGCCGGGGACGTGGCACGGCTGCACCGCGCCGGCCGGCGGGTGATCTGCTACGTCAACGCCGGTGCCTGGGAGGACTTCCGTCCGGACCGGGACGCCTTCCCCGCGTCCGTACGGGGCGGGCCCAACGGCTGGAGCGGGGAGCGCTGGCTGGACATCCGGCGCCTCGACGTCCTGCGGCCCGTGATGGAGCGACGGCTCGACATGTGCCGGCGCAAGGGCTTCGACGCGGTGGAGCCCGACCTCGTGGACGGGTACCTGCACGACACCGGATTCCCGCTGGAGGCCGCGCACCAGCTCGCGTACAACCGGATGATCGCGCGGGCGGCGCACGAGCGGGGACTGTCGGTGGGGCTGAAGAACGACCTGCCGCAGATCCCCGCCCTGGTGGGCCTGTTCGACTTCGCGGTCAACGAGCAGTGCGCCGAGTTCGGCGAGTGCGAGCGGCTCACCCCCTTCGTCCGGGCGGGCAAGGCGGTGTTCCACGTCGAGTACGCGCTGCCCACGGCCGAGTTCTGCGGGCAGGCCCGCCGGCTGGGCCTGTCGTCGATGCGAAAGCGGCCGGCGCTGGACCCCTGGCGCCAGTCCTGCTGACCGGGGGGCGGTGCGGGGGATCTGCTCCCGTACCGCCTCCGGTCGTTCGTCTCAGGCCGCGCCGACCAGTTCGGGGTGGTGGCGGCGGGCGACCTCGGGGTGGGCCCGCGTCCAGCCCTTCAGCTCGTTGCGGCCGTACTCGGCGTGCAGGGGGTTGGCGTGGTCGTGCGCGATGCCCGGCGCGTGGGCGAGGTAGGTGCCCGGCACGGTGTCGACGACCGCGTCGAGGCGGGGGTTGTAGAAGAAGGGCACGGAGTAGCGCTCCACCGCTCCCGGCGGGCTGACGACGCGGTGGTCGGTCGCCGCCAGGTAGCCGTTGGTCGCTATCTCCAGCAGCTCGCCGAGGTTGACGACGAACGCGCCGGGCAGCGGCGGTACGTCGAGGAACGTGTCACCGGCGCGGACCTGCAACCCGCCCACGCCGTCCTGGAGCAGCAGCGTCAGAAAGCCGTAGTCCTTGTGCGCGCCCACGCCCTGGCCGCTTCCGGAGGGTGCCGCTCCGGGGTACCGGATCAGCTTGGTGTGCAGGTGGGGCCGCTCGGCGAACGCCGCGTCGAAGAAGTCGGCGGGCGCCCCGATGGAGACGAGGAGCTCCCGCAGCAGCCGGTGGGCCACGGCGGCCAGGCGCTCCTGCCAGGCGAGCACCACGGTGCGCAGCTCCGGCAGCGCGGCCGGCCACTGGTTGGGGCCCTCCAGCCACAGGTACGCGGGGTCGTCCGGGCCCACGTCGGGCGCGGGCCGTTCGGCGCCCACGTCGAGCTGGTCGCGCCAGTCGGAGCGGCCTCCGGTGAGTTCGTGCCCGACGCGGGTGTAGCCGCGGAAGTGGGGCGAGCGCAGGTTGCTGACGGCCAGCCGGTCGGCCTCCGGCAGTGCGAAGAACTCCTTGGTGACGCGGAGGACGCGGTCGGTCTCCGCCCGGCCGACGCCGTGTCCGGTCAGGTGGAGGAAGCCCACGTCGTGCGCGGCGTCGTGCAGGTCCTCGAGGAACGACGCCCGGGTCGCGGGGTCGTCGGCCAGGGACAGATCGATGACGGGCAGGGAGCCCGGGAACGCTCGTGGCATGGACGGCATGATGGCCTTCCGTTTCTGGTGTGACGAGGCCCTGCTCCCGGAGATGGCGGGATGACGGGGGTGGCCGGAGCCGTCGGCGGGGGTGTGCCGGGGCCGCGTGTCCGACCGCGACAGGACCTAAGGGGACGTGGAGGGAGAGGTCAGTCCTGCGCCGGACAGCTCATGGTCGTGACGCGCACGTAGTCCACGTGCCGGCGCATCACGAGAAGAGTCACCCGGTGAGCTTAACCCGGGGCGAGCCGTCCCGGCCGGAGATGTCGGCCACACCGGTTGGACGCGCCCGTCCGGCGGCGAGAGCCACGACCCCGCCCCGTGCCGGTGGCCGCGGGCCAGGCGCCGCGGGCTCCGGGATGCGGCGCCGCGCGGGAGAGCCGATGATCGGCCGGGAAGGGCCGAACCGGTCGGCCCGGTTCACGACTTGCGAGGCCGCCATGGCGTCCCATCACCACACCGGTGCGGCACACCGCGGCGAGCCCGGCGCGGCCGGGACCGCGCGGCTGCTGCGCGAGGCGGCCCTGGAGGTCTCGCGCTGCGCGCTGGAGATCCGGGGCGTCGCCACGCGCGCCGGGACGCTGCTCGGCTCCTCCGCGCTCGCCCGGTCGAGCCTGCGGCGCCCGCGTACCGGTCTGGCCGCGCAGTGGTCGCTCGGGCGGGCGCTGACCCACGCGGCGGGCCTCGGCTTCGCGCTGAGCGGCGGCGACGGGGTCCTGCGGCGGATCGGGCAGGCCGGGGAGGTGTGCGGCCGGGAGAGCCTGGCGAACCGGGTCGCGGTGACGTCGCTGCGGATGCGCGCCGCCGCGGTGCTGGCCGAACACCCGGAGCTGGGGCGGGACCCGGGCATGCGGCGCCTGATGGAAGCGGTGACCGGTGACCGGGACGTGGAGGCGCTGCGTGCCCTGCGGGCGCTGCTGAAGGACAAGGGGGCCGAGCGGGCGATGTCCACGGTGGCGCCGCTGTTCGCGGAGCTGTCGGCCATCCGGGCGCTGCTCGACGAGAACCCGCTCAACGACGAGGTGGGGTGGCAGATCGCGGCCGGTGAGGCGTTGCACGCCGACCCGTGGTTCGGCATCTCGGCGCACCACCTCGCGGCGTTCGACGCGGGCGAGGGGGCCGCCGTCGCGGTGCCGCTGGACGACGAGGCGCGGCGGTCGCTCGGCACCGAGGGCTCGCTTATGGACTTCCTGGGCAACATCGACTTCCTCCGCACGGACGGGCGGATCCTGATCCAGGACGTGCGCGGGCCCGACGGAGTGGTGCGGCACGTGGTGCAGGCGCCGGGCATGGCGCCCGGCAAGCCGCGCAACGACTCGCCCCAGGACTTCGTCGGCGCGTGGAGCAACCTGTTCGACCCGGAGTCCCCGTACACCCGCGGGATCCTGCTGGCCATCGACGAGTACGGGTTGCCGGCCGGTGCGGAGATCGCGCTGATCGGTCACAGCGAGGGCGGTATCGCCCTGATGAACCTGGCGCAGAACAGCGCGTTCTGCCGCCGTTTCCGGGTGACGCACGTGGTGGCCGTGGGCTCCCCCGTCGACAACAAGAAGCCCGCCGACCCGCGGACGTGGGTGGCGAGCGTCACCAACCAGCACGACCTGGTGCCCACCCTGGACGGCAGGGGCGCGGGGTCGGGGTCGGTGTTCACCCCGCATCCGGACTGGTACGAGGTGGACTACATCGATTCCAGCCACGAGTTCCCGCTGTGCCACTCGCTGGGGAAGTACATGGGGAACCTGGAGGGGGAGCTGGCCGACGCCCGCCGGGACATCGACGAGGCGCTGACGCCCTATCGGGGGCCGGTGCTGCGCTCGCAGGTGTACCAGCTGAAGGACCGGGCCAACCCGCCGCAGGGGTACCCGCTGATGGCCGTGCCGGTCGGCACCGTGGCCACCTCCGCGGGACCGGCCGAGGTCCCGGTGCGGTACTACGACTCGACGGCCGCGACCGCGTTCTTCGCCGTGGCCCCCGACCGGGTGGCCGGTCTGCTGTCGGACGCGTCCTGGATGAGTCCCAGCCGGCTCGGGCCGCGCGTCCTGGTGGCGCTGTCCGCGTACGAGCACCGCTGTGTGAGCCTCGGCCCGTACAACGAGCTGAGCCTCGCAGTCCTGGTGAACGACCTGTGGCGGCCTCGCGCCCACGACGTGCTGCGCGAGCTGCTGCGCCGGGCGGACACCCGCCGCACCGGGCGCCAGGTGACGGCCCTGGCCGTCACGACGCCGGAGGCCGAGGCGGCCGGCCGTGAGCTGTGGGGGCATCCGGCCACGACGGCCATGGTCGACGTGCGGCTCGCGGGCAACCGGTTGCACGCCGTCCTGGCCGCGCCCGCCCCGGAGCCGGGCGGGGAGGCGGGGCGCCCGCTCCTGTCGTTGACCGGTGACCTCGGCCCGTACGTACCGGTTCCGCACGTGGACTCCGTCCTGTACGGGCGCACGGCCGACGCGACCCTGCGGTCGATGGTGCACTGCGTGGGGCGCCAGCGTCTGCACGCCGCGCCCCGGCTCCGCCTGCGCTGTGCCGCCGGGCCCGCGGCGGAGGAGGAGCCCCTGGTACGGCAGGCCCGGGCGCTGGGGCTGGACGGGGCGAGGCCGCTGTGCGTGCTCGGCGCGCCGGTGTACCAGGCCCGCCGGAGCGCGGGGGCGCCCCTGCCGCGCTGAGGGACGTGACCGCGACGTGACGGGGGGACGACCCCGGGAGAGCGAGGGAGCCGCATGACGGTGGACGCGGTGCGAGACGACGACGACCTGTCCGCCCGGGCGGACCGGTTGCGAGCCGACGCGGAGGCGCTCGCCTCGGCGGAGCGGCGGCTGCTGGCGCGGGCCGCCGCGCTGGAGGGGCGGCCGGGCGTGCCCGACTGGTGCGTGCCCACGCTGCGCCGGCAGGCGGAGTGCTGCCGGGCGGCGGCGGAGGACGTGGGGAGCGCAGCGGTCCTCGTCGGCCGGCACGCGGCCCGTGACGTGGCCGGCCGCGCCGGGGTGCGGGCGGCGGCGCGCCCCGGCACGGTGTGACGGCCCCCGGCCCGCCGGCCGCCGCGTGCGCCCTCAGGGGGCGCGCAGGACGAGCGCGGTGTTCTGGCCGCCGAACCCGAACGACGTGCTGAGGGCCGTGCGCATCCGGACGGCGCGGGGCGCGCCGGTGACGACGTCCAGCTCCGCCCCCGGTTCCTGGCGGGTCAGGTTGGCCGTCGGCGGGATCGTACGGTGCTGGAGGCTGAGCACGGTGAGCACCGCCTCGATGGCGCCGGCCGCGCCCAGGGCGTGACCGATGACGCTCTTGTTCGCCGTGACCGGCGGGTCGTGCCGGAACAGCCGGCGCAGCATGCGCGCCTCGGTGACGTCGTTGAGCGGGGTGGACGTGGCGTGGGCGTTGACGTGGTCGATGTCCCCGGCCGCGCAGCCGGCGTCCGCCAGGGCGGCCAGCACCGCCGCCTCGGCGCCGCGCGCCTCGGGGTGCGGGGCGGCGGGGTGGTGGGCGTCCGCGCTGGCTCCGTAGCCCGCGAGGTAGCCCCGCACCGCGGCGCCCCGCCGGTGGGCGTCGTCGGAGCGTTCCAGGACCATCACGGCGGCCCCCTCCCCCGGGACGAAACCGTCCCGTTCCACGTCGAAGGGGCGGGACGCCGTGGCGGGGTCGGCACGTCGCGCGGACATGGCGCGCATCTGGCCGAAGCAGGTGGTGGTCATCCGGCTGCGGGCGGATTCGCTGCCGCCGGCCAGGGCGATGTCGCAGCGCCCGGCGCGCAGCAGGTCGAGTGCCGTGCCGAGGGCGGTGGCCCCGGAGGCGCAGGCGCTGCTGGTGGTGAAGTTGACCCCGTGCGCGCCGAGGTCGAGCGCCACCTCGGCGGCGGCCATGTTCGGCACGCTGCGGGTGACCTGGTAGGGCGACACGCGGTCGCCGCGGTTCTCGCTCAGGAGCCGGAAGGGCTCTTCGTACGAGTGCAGGCTGTTGCTGCCGACGCCGAGGACGACGGCGACGCGGTCGCCGCGCCACCGGGCGGGGTCCAGGCCGGCGTCGTCCACCGCCTGCCGGGCGGCGACCACCGCCATCTGGGCGTACGGGTCCATGCGCCGGGCGGCGGCGTGTCCGAGCAGCGCGCGGGCCGCGAAGTCGGGGACCGCGCAGGAGAAGTCGGTCCTCAGGCCCGCGAGCACGGGGTCGGGGCGCGCCACCGACGCGCCGCGGAGGAGGGTGGCCCAAGTCGCGTCGGGGCACGTGCCCGCCGGTGACAGGAGCCCGACGCCGGTGACGGCGACGTCGCGCGTGCGCGGGTCCATCGGATGAGCCTCCGGGGTGGCGGGCACGGCCCGGCCGCCCGTCCGCCCGGCCGCGGGTCCGGTGGACCGGCGCGGGCGGGCTCGGCCTGCCTGGACGGGGGTGGTGCCGTGCGGGGTGGTGAACGGACGGTCCCCTGCCTACCACCCCGCCGGCCCGCCCCGGTGCCGGCCGGCGACCGCGACACGCGCGGCGAGCCAGGTGTTCACTCCATCGTGGAGTTCGCCGGGGCCAGCATCCGGGTGGCGAGCCGCTCGCGGTCCGGCCAGCGGACGTCGTGCGCCCAGCCCGCGCGTTCGAAGAGCCGGATGAGCACGGCGGTCGGGTCGGCCTGTCCGCGCAGGGCGCCGTGCCGGGCGCTGGTGGGGTCGGCATGGTGCAGGTTGTGCCAGCCCTCGCCGAAGGTGAGCAGGGCGACCCAGCGCACGTCGCGCGACTGGTCCCGGCTGCGATAGTGCTGCGGGCCGAACGCGTGGGCGATGGAGTTCACCGACCAGGTGACGTGGTGGACGACGGCGTACCGCACGAGACTGCCCCAGAAGAAGGCGGTGAAGGCGCCGTACCAGGACATGGTCCACAGTCCGCCGATCAGCGGGGGCAGCGCGAACGACACGGACACGGTCAGCCAGTACCAGCGGTCCAGCCGGCCGATGTCGGGGTCGGCGAGGATGTCGGGGGCGTAGTGGGCCAGGTCGGCACGGCGTCGCCGGGCGAACCAGCCGATCTGCGCGTGCCAGAGTCCCCTCAGGAGGGCGCGGCGCCCGGTGCCGAAGGCCCAGGGCGAGTGGGGGTCGCCATCGCGGTCGGAGAACTGGTGGTGGCGGCGGTGCTCGGCGACCCAGAGGGCGACCGGGCCCTCCACCGCCATGCCGCCGGCCAGGGCGAGGGCGATGCGCAGCGGCCGTTTGGCCTTGAAGGACTGGTGGGTGAAGTGGCGGTGGTAGCCGGTGGAGATGCCGGCGATGGAGATGACGTACATGACCGCGCCGAGGGCCAGGTCGAGACCGGTGACGCCCCATTCCCAGGCGAAGGGAAGGGCGGCGGCGAGTACGACGAAGGGCAGGACGACGATGCCGACCAGGTAGCCCGTGTACTCGGCGCCCGACACCGGTACCGTGCCGGCCCGCGTCCCCGGGGGCGGGTCGCCCGTCCCGGTGTCGCCGGTGGCCGTCGCGGGGGGTTCGCCTCGTCGGAGCATGTCGTGCGGCCTCCAGATCCGTGCGGGGTGGGTTCCGGTCCATGCTGGGGCTCGCCCGGTGCGAGGGGGCGGCGGCGCGCGGCCGGACCGGCGTGCCACCCGCACATTCACACCGCCGACGCGGTCCGGGTGCGCGTACGGGGGCGTCGTGCCGTAATGGGAGGGAATCCGCCGGCGACCGCTGTCGTGTCGCCCTGCCACGTCTGGGTGGTCCCATGGAGTTCCTCGCGGCGTACGACGCGATCCCGCAGACCGACGCCGCAGGGCGTGTGGGTCTGCTGAGGCAGCAGATGAAGGCCGATGGCCCGGCCGTCCTCCGGGAACTACGGGAGCGGCGGCCGGTGTTCGCCACACCGGTCGGAGTCTTCGTCACCCGTATGCCCGATGTCGTGGAAGTACTGTCCACCCCCGACGTGTTCACCGTCGGTGTGTACGGGCCGGTGCTGGAGGAGGCGCTGCACGGGCCGTTCATGCTCGCCAGGGACGGCGCCGACCTGCACTGGCACGACCGCGCGCACGCCCAGTTGATGCTGCCGCCGGAGGACTTCGCGCCGGTGCGCCGGCTCACCGCCCGGGCCGGTGACGACGCGCTGGACCGGGCGGTCGCGGTGGCGCGCATCGAGGGCCGCACGACCTTCGACTACGTACGGGAGTACGCGGCTCCGGTCGCGGCCCGCGTCGCCCGGGAGTACCTGGGCTTCACGGACGTGCCCGAGGAGACGCTGCACGGCCTCTCGCAGCGGGTGCAGCGCGCGGTGTTCGTGAACCAGGAGCGGGATCCCGAGGTGCACGCCTCCGGTGTCGCGGCCGGCAAGGAGCTGCACGACATCGTGGCGGGCGTCATCGGGCGGCGCCGCGCGGCCGGTGTGCGGCCGTGCGCCCCCGGCGGGCCGGCGGACGACGCGGCGGGCGGCACCGGGACGGCTGGCCGGGGCACACGGGGGGACGGACCGCGGGGTGACGGAGCTCCGGACGACGTGCTCGGCCGGATGCTGCGCACTGCCCTGGCGCCGGGGACGGGACGGGAGCTGGACGACGAGCGCGTCAACCACCAGCTCGTCGGCTATCTCATCGGTTACCAGCAGAACGCCGCACAGTGCGCGACGACAGCGCTGAAGGAACTCGTCTCGCGCCCCGAGGAGCTCGCGCGGGCCGAACGGGCGGCCGCCGAGGAGGACACCGAGGTCTTCGACGGCTACGTCTGGGAGGCGTTGCGCTTCCACCCCTTCGTACCGTCGACACCGAGGCTCTGCGTGCGCGACCACGTGCTGGCCGCGGGCACGCCCCGGGAGACCCGCCTCCCGGCCGGCACCGTGGTGCACGCCCATATGGCGTCGGCGATGTTCGACGAGGCCGTGGTGGCCGACCCGTACGCCTTCCGCCCGGACCGCACGCCGGTGCACAACATGGTGCTGGGCCACGGGGCGCACGAGTGCGTGGGCAAGTACCCGGCGCGGGCGATCGTCCCCGAGATGGTGCGCCGGGTGCTCCTGCGGCCCGGTGTCCGGCCACTGCCGGGCGGTGAGCGCGACCTGGACTACGCGGGCACCCCGTACCCGCAGCACTACACGGTGACGGCGGGCGCGACGGCATCGTCGTGATCCACCGGCGTACCGACTCACCGACGTACCGAGGAGAGGCCAGACCGATGACCACCACCTCGCGCCGCGCGCGCACCGGGGCGGAGGACGGCCGCGACCCGTCCAGGGACGGGCTGCGCAACCGGGTCGAGGCACACGTCCTCACCCACTACGCGCCCCTGTGGCGTGCGGTGCAGGGGAATCGGTGGCTGTACCGCAGGACCAACGCGGTGCTCACGGACATCGCCGTCCTCAAGGCGCCGCCACGTCCCAATCCACTCAGCACCATGGCGCCCTACACCTCCTGGGCCTCCCTCACGGACCGGTCGTACGTCGGCCGGCACCTCCCACCGGACCCCACGCCGCACCCCGGGCGGCCGTCCCCCGACGGGGCGGCCGAGCTCTTCCGCCGGGACGGCGACGGTGACGGCTGCGCCCGGTCGACCGCGCTGCTGCCCGCCTTCGCGCAGTGGTTCACGGACGGGTTCCTGCGCGGGCACGGCCAGGGCGGCGACCCCCGGCGCACCGATTCGCCGCACACCATCGACATGGTGCAGCTGTACGGGGCGACCACGGAGATGACGGCGTGCCTGCGGGAGTTCGAGGGCGGACGGCTGAAGAGCCGGACGGTCGGCGGCGGGGAGTTCCCGCCACTGCTGTGCGAGAACGGGCGGGTCAAGGCGGAGTTCGCCGCGCTGAAGCCGGTCCGCTGGGACGACGTGCCCGAACCGTTGCGCGACACGGTGTTCGCGTCGGGCGGCGACCGGGCGCACGCCCACCTCGGTCCCATGCTCCTCAACGTGCTCTTCCTGCGCGAGCACAACCGGATCGCGGGGCTGCTCGCGCGCGCCCACCCGTCCTGGGACGACGAGCGGCTCTTCCAGACCACCCGCAACATCCTGGTGGTGATGACGATCCGGCTCGTGCTGGAGGAGTACATCAACCACCTGACACCGTTCCACTTCCGGTTCCGCCTCGACCCGCTGCGCACGGTGCGCAGCAGCTGGCACCGGGAGAACTGGTCGACCATCGAGTTCAGCCTGGTCTACCGCTGGCACAGTCTCATCCCGTCCACGTACCGGATCGCGGGCAAGGAGGTGCCCCTGCTGCACACCCTCGCCAACGGCCGGGTCGTCGAGGAGCGGGGCATGGGCCCGCTCTTCGACGACCTGTCCCGCCAGCCCGCCGGGCGCATGGGGCTGTTCAACACCGATCCCCTGCTGCTGCCCGTCGAGGCCCGCAGCGTCGAGGTGAGCCGCGAGCTGGAGGTGGCCTCGTACAACGACTACCGGGAGCACTTCGGCTTCCCCCGGGCGACCGACCTGCGCCAGGTCACGGGGGATCCGGTGGTGCGGGAGGCGCTGCACGACATGTACGGCGGGGTCGACGAGCTCGACCTCTACGTCGGCATCTTCGCCGAGGACGCCCGGCACGGCAGCCTGTTCGGCAACCTGCTCGGGCGGATCATCGGCATCGACGCCTTCTCCGAGGCGCTGACCAATCCCCTGCTGGCTCCCCGGTTGTTCACCCCGGCCACCTTCTCGCCGGAGGGGATGGACATCCTGCGCCGGACGCGTTCCCTGTCCGACGTCGTCCACCGCAACCTGCCGGAGGACGACGGGCGTTACCTGGTGTCGCTCGGGGTGAAGCACGCCCCGTGACGGCCGGGCGGGTCAGGGGCGCGGTCCCCAGCGGGCACGTCGCGCCGTCGCCCGGAGTTCCTCGACGGTGGCCAGTTTGACCCGTGGTCTGCCCGCGCCGCGGCCCCGCGCCAGTTCGGCCCGGTCGATCGCGGCGAGCCCCCGGGCGTCCACGGCTTCCCCGCCCCTGCGCCGCAGCAGCCGCCGGAAGTCCTTCGCCCGGTGCGCCGGTTCGGGCAGGACACCGGCGACCGCGTCGGCGAGCAGCGAGCCCACCGTCTCCGCCGCGCAGGTGCGGTTCGTCCCGATGCCGCCCGAGGGGCCGCGCTTGATCCACCCCACGACGTACGTGCCCGGCCGGCCCGGCACCCGGCCCGCCTCGTGCGGAACGGTCCCGGTGGCCTCGTCGAAGGGCAGCCCCGCGACCGGGACCCCGCGGTAGCCGACCGCCCGCAGCACCATGCCGGCCGGCAGCACCTGCTCGCCGGCCGCGCCCGTGACCCGTACGGCGCGGACCTCGCCCTCGCCGACGACCTCCACCGGGGCGGAGTGGAAGCGGAACACGATGCGGCGGCCCGGCGCGGGCGGGCGCGACCAGTCGACCGGTGCGCGGGTGAGGCCCCGCAGGAGCGCCGCCCTGCCGGCCGGCCCGGCCGCGTCGACGGCCGTGCTCACGCGGGGGTCGTGGTCGTCGACGACCAGTTCCACCCCGTCCAGGTGGCGCAGCGCGCGCAGTTCGGCCGGTGTGTACGCCGCGTCCTCGGGGCCCCGGCGCCCGAGCAGCACCACTTCGCGCACCTGCGCGTCGCGCAGGGCGGCCAGCGCGTGGTCGGCGATGTCGGTGCGGGCCAGGTCGTCGGCGTCCGACACGAGGATCCGGGCGATGTCCAGGGCGACGTTGCCGTTCCCGACGACGACCACCCGCTCGCCGGACGGCCGGACCGTGTCCGCCGGAACGTCCGGGTGGGCGTTGTACCAGGAGACGAACGTGGTGGCGGAGAGGCTGCCGGGGAGGTCCTCCCCCGGTACGCCGAGACGGCGGTCGGCGCAGGCGCCCACCGCGTACACGACCGCGTGGTGGTGGGCGGCGAGCTCCTCGGCGGTGATGTCCCGGCCCACCTCGATGCCGAGGTGCATCCGCACGCGGGGGTGGGTGTGGAACCGGGCGAAGGCGTCGCCGATCCTCTTGGTCCCGGGGTGGTCGGGAGCGACGCCGTACCGCACGAGGCCGCCGGCCACCGGCAGCCGGTCGACCAGGGTGACCTCGGCGTTGGTGTGCAGCAGCAGGTCCTCGGCGGCGTACATGCCGGCCGGGCCGGTGCCGACGACCGCGACCCGTATGGGGGTGAAGTCGGACGGCAGGGCGCGTTCGAAGCGCGGCTCGCCCCAGGCGTGGAAGTTCGGTCCGTCGCCGGCGGCCGGGGGCGGCTCGTCGCGGTAGTACGCCGCGTTGATCGCGGCGAACTCCTTCAGCGGGCCGGCCAGGCGGTCGGCCGGGGAGATCGCGTCCACCGGGCAGGCGTCGGCGCAGGCACCGCAGTCGATGCAGGCCCGCGGATCGATGTACAGCATGTCGGTGGTGCCGAACGCCGGTTCGTCCGGGGTGGGGTGGATGCAGTTGACGGGGCAGACGGCGACACAGGTGGCGTCGCTGCAACAGGTCTGGGTGATGGCGTAGGTCATGTCGTCGCTCGGTCCGGCTCGGATCGGATCAGATCAGGTGGGCGCGCTTGTAGAACATCAGGGCCGGCCGGGTGAGCAGGCGGGCGGACGCCAGGAACTCCATCAGCCCCGCGCAGCTCGACCGCATCAGGGACTTGTGGTGCTCGTTGGCCCTGGCCTCCCGGACGGCGCGCTCCCGGTCGAGGCCGGCGTTCTCGTACACGTCCTTGTTCACCATGCTGGTGACGATGACGTAGGACGCGATCGCGATGACCACGGCGTGGATCTGGCGGCGCAGCCGGCCGGCGCCCGCGAGGCGCCTGCGCGTCTCCTCGCGGGCGAACTTCATGTGCCGGGACTCCTCGACCACATGGATGTTGTTGATCGTGCGGACGAAGGGGACGACCCGCTCGTCCCTCATCCAGTCGCGCTGCATGACGTCGAGGACTTCCTCGGCCACGAGGATGGCGGCGTAGGCGGCCTCCCCGAACGCGATCGTCTTGAACGCCCTGCCCAGTTCGACGGCGATCCGGTGCGGCCGGTAGGCCGGCGCCCCGAGCTTCTCGGCCCCCCGGGCGAACATGATCGAGTGCCGGCACTCGTCGGCTATCTCGGTCAGGGCCCACTGCACGCCGGGCTGGGTCGGGTCCTTGGCGTAGATGTCGCGCAGCACCATCTGCTGGAGGATCATCTCGAACCAGATGCCGGTACTGGCCACCGACGCGGCCTCCTGCCGCGTCAGCTCCTTGCGCTGGGCGTCGGTCATCTCCCGCCAGTAGGCCGTGCCGTAGAGCGTGCTCCACTCGGGGCTGGCGCCGTGGAAGTCCTTGTCCAGTGGCGTCTCCCAGTCGACCTCGGTGGCCGGGTCGTACGAGAGCGTCGCGGACGAGTCGAGCAGGCGGCGGGCGACGTCCCGGGCGTGCGCTCCGTCGTGGGTCTCCGGGCGAGCGGTGCTGCTTGCCATGCTGGGGCTCCTCGGATCGAGCGGCGTTTCCTTGTTAGACAAGATGTAAGCAAGCTGTCGGACGGACCGTACAGCAGGAGCGCCGCTCGGGCCTACCCCCCGGTAGAAATCTCCACAGGACCGCCTCCGCCGCCCTGTTCGCGCCGCCGCGCCGTGCGCACCGCCGGACGGCGGGGCGAGGAAACGGGCCCGGGGGGGGGGGGGGGGAGAGGGGGGGGGGGGGGGGGGGAGGGGGGAGGGGAGGGGGGGGGGGGGGGGGGGGACCGGGGGGGGTT
>NZ_JBWKJV010000052.1:22128-23899 GCF_056432045.1 Streptomyces sp. NPDC045701
GCTTCCTCCCCCCTACCCCCTGAACCAAACCCCCACGAATCGGAACAACACCCCCCCCCCCCCCCCCCCCCCCCCCCCCCCCCCCCCGGGGCCGGATCGGCAGGCCGGGACGGGACTGGGGCTACGGCGTCACCGGGGTGCCGCCGAAGGTGACGACCAGTCGCCCGTCGGCGGCGAAGGACCACCCGAGGGCGCCGGCGTACGCGGAGCACCGGGACCCGTTGGAGCCGGACCAGAACTGGTTCGAGCCGTCGGCGTCGCCGACCACCTTGTCGTTGGTACCGCTGCCGCCGCGGCACGAGACGTTGTCCCGGAACACCGAGGTGCCGGCGTCGAACGAGTAGTTGCGCTGGGCGTTGTCGACGCCGGTGTTGCCCGACACCGCCATCCTGCCGGGGTTCCTGTTGTAGGTGAACCCGTGCTTGCCGTTCCGCACGGCGAAGCTGCGCCGCACGATGTGGTCGACCGCGATGTCCTCGCCGCCGAGCTTGTAGCCGTTGCGGTCGCCGTTCGAGTTGACCGTGCCGTCGCTCAGGGTGCCGTTGGTGTGCGCGAGGGAGTCCTCGATGGTCACCGGCCCGATGGGACCCGTGTCCGTCTTGGTGTAGAGGTCCCAGCCGTCGTCGATGTTGTGATGGGCCACGGCGTACCGGAAGACGTTCCCGGGACCGACGGTGAGCTTCGCGGCGAAGCCGTCGGCGTCCTCGCCGTCGGAGTCGGCGTTGTCGTGCGACTCCGCGCTCAGCACCAGGTTGTGGGACGGCCACTGTTCACGGGGGGTGGTGGAGGCCGCCCGGGACAGTTGCAGACCGGTGTCGCGGTTGAAGCGGGTCACCGTGCGCTCGAAGACGTTGTTGCTGCCGCCGACGAAGATGCCGTTGTCCCCGGCGCGCTCGACGACGACCCCGGAGACGTGCCAGTACGACCCGTTGACGGCGAGCCCGCGGTTCGCCGGGTCCTCCGCCATGGCCGAGAAGTCGAGCACCGGGGTCTCGCCGGGGTAGGCGGACAGCTTGGTGCGTGCGGCGGCGGTGCCGTTGTTGCCCTGCGGGATGGTGACCGTCCGCGCGTAGCGGTAGGTGCCGCCGCGCAGGAGGATCGTTCCGCCGGGAGCTGTCCGGGCGATCGCCGAGGTGAGCGTCGTCGGGTCCGCCTGCGTCCCGGCCGCGCCGTCGGCGCCGTTGGGTGCCACGTACAGCGCGGAGCCGGACGGCGGCGGCACCGTGCCGACCACCTCGGCGTCGAGGTGGTCGAGGTTCGGCAGGCCACCGGAGGTGGTCGGGGTGAGCCGGACGGTGTTGCCGCCCGCCCGCAGCGGGACGGTGAGCGTCTTCGTGGTCCACCCCGTCCACGTACCGGTGCTCCCGAACGACGCCGAGGCGGCCGGCGAGCCGTTCACCGTGATGTCGGCCGGCCGTACGGCGGTGGTCCCGTTCGCGAAGCGCACCGCCAGCGTCGCGGTGCCGGCCTGCGGTGCGTCCACGGTGAACTGGACCGCCGCGCCGACGGCGTTCCGGCCGTTGCAGAAGCCGGTTCCCGAGTAGCCGGCGTAGGTGGAGTCGATGGTGCCGTCACAGGTGGCGGGCGCGCGCTCGGCCTCGTAACGGGTCGTCGCGGCGGTGGCCGTGGTGGCGGGCAGCGCCACCACGGCACCGGCCGCCAGGGCGGCGCACGCGAGTAACGACCTTGGGGGAAATACGGGGCGGCCCGGCCCGTGACATGAGAAGGGCCGTGCGGGTTGGGTGAGTTGTGATGCTTACCTGGGCCCGCA
>NZ_JBWKJV010000053.1:0-23425 GCF_056432045.1 Streptomyces sp. NPDC045701
CCCGCGGAGCGGGTACCACATCGCTGCGCGATGTGCAAGCGAACCACCGCGTTGCGCGCGGTGGTTGCGCACCCGCTCCGCGGGTGCGCTGGTGGCTCGCTGCGCGAGCCACTCACCTCCGGTGCTGCGCACCGGAGGTGACGCCCTGTCCGCTGCGCTCCCAGGGCTGGGGGCTGCGCCCCTTGTTTTCCGGGTTTCCGCTTCGCTTCAACCCTGGGCTGGCGGGTCCGCTGCGCTCCCCCCGCCTGACGGTCCTTCGGCTGCGCCTTCAGGACCGTTTGGGCCCGCTGTCGCGGGCCGGGCTGGCTACAGGGATGGGGTGCTGTGGGGGTTCAGGCGTTTGCGTGGCGTGGGGTGACGGCTCGTCGGGGTGCCGCGTGATGGGCCGGCTGATGTCCTGGGGTGGCTTGGAGGCGGTGCAACCACAGGAAGGCGGTGGCGAGCAGGCCAGTGAAGACGACCAGGAGAAGAAGGGAGACCCACATCTGCCGCCCCCCGGAATGGGCCCAACCCGTCCAAGCCGCGGCAGCCGCCCACAGCAGGACACCTGCCGCGTAGAAGGCGCGGACTCGGCGCAGCTGCCGTACGGCCCGCAGGGACATCAGGTGTTCACTCTTCGGTGCCATGCCGCCCCGTGTACCCCCACCCGCGCAGTTCACCGGGCGGGGCTTGGTCTGCTTGCCCCGCCCGGTGTCCGGGCGTCCACGCTCTCTCGCGGGTGCGGGTCCTCCCGCTGCGCCCGAGGGCCACTGACTCGGAGTTTCCGCTACATCTGGGGGCGCTGACGCGGGTATTCCGGCTGTGTCTGGGGGGGCCGCTGAGGCTCGCCCGGTCGAGCGGACGGGCTCTCCGGCTGCGTCTTCAGTGCCCCAAGGGCCGCTGGCGCTCGCTGGGCCGGGCTGGTGGCGTGGGTGGATGCTGGTCGGGGCGAGCGTTGCGGCGTGAATTCTGGCTTGGTCTGCATCAGAATGATGCAGCATGTAGCCTTGGCAGAAACATGTGACACCCTGCGGGTCATCTGGTCATCCCGTCCATGTCCTCCATCGCATCTGAGGAGGGTCGCATTGGCCGTATTCGACAGCTTCCTCGATGGAATAGTTGCCGAAATATACGCAGTCTGCATACACCGGCCGCGTGGCGTACCAGCAGAGTGCAACCAGCGAGGCGAGTACTACGGCGGCGACCGGGTGCCTCCATGTGGAGGGCCCTGAGACGGGGTGAATCATGCCGGTGAGCATACGGCCGGGTGTGAAGTGCTCATCCTCTGGGGGCGGTCCTGTGAGGAGACCGTGGTCTGCCGCAGCAAGGCCGTCATGAGGCCCTCGGGCTCCAGTCCGCTGCGGGCTGGAGTCCGGGGGCCGGTACACGGGCGCGATCGGCGCACCTGGGGTTTCGGGCGGGCTCCAGTCGGGCGTGCCCGCTGGCCTGAAGTTCCGCGACCATATCGATAAAAGGGGAAGGCAGGAAATGTTCGGGGTCCAGCTCAGGGAACACCAGGTCGACCAGAAGACGAGTTTCCGTGAGTGGGCTGGATTTCCCGCAAGATCACCTGTTCCTGCGAAGGGGGTGCGGGGCACGATCGTGTCCGCGACGGGATCGGGTAAGACGATCACCGCGGCCTCCTGCGCGCTCGAGTGCTTCCGAAACGGTCGGATCCTCGTGATGGTGCCGACCCTGGACCTGCTGGTGCAGACGGCCGAGGCGTGGCGTCTGGTGGGTCACCGGGCCCCGATGGTCGCGGTGTGCTCGCTCGAGAACGACCCGGTCCTGGGCTCGCTGGGGGTGCGGACCACCACCAACCCGATCCAGCTCGCCCTGTGGGCCGGGAAGGGGCCGGTCGTCGTGTTCGCCACGTACGCCTCCCTGGTGGATCGCGAGGACCCGGAGGACCCGACGGGTCAGCGGAAGGTGCGCGGGCCGCTGGAGGCCGCTCTGGCGGGCGGAGAGCGGCTCTACGGCCAACGCATGGACGGCTTCGACCTCGCCATCATTGATGAGGCCCACGGAACCGCTGGTGATCTTGGTCGTCCGTGGGCGGCGATCCACGACAACCAGCGGATCCCCGCCGACTTCCGGCTCTACCTGACCGCGACCCCGCGCATCCTGGCGGCTCCCCAGCCGCGAAGGGGCGCGGAGGGCCAGGAGGTGGAGCTCGCGACCATGGCCGACGACCCGGAGGGCACCTACGGCGCGTGGATCGCCGAGCTCGGTCTGAGCGAGGCGATCGAGCGCGAGATCCTCGCCGGATTCGAGATCGACGTCCTGGAGATCCGCGACCCCTCCCCCATCCTCGGAGAAACGGAGGAAGCGCGGCGCGGCCGACGCCTGGCGCTGCTGCAGACCGCACTCCTGGAGCACGCCGCCGCCCGGAATCTACGCACAGTTATGACGTTCCACCAGAAGGTGGAGGAGGCAGCCGCGTTCGCGGAGAAGCTGCCCGAGACGGCGGCCGAGCTGCATGCCGGCGAGGTCTCGGGCGAGGACCTGGCGCAGGCGGACAAGCTCCCGAAGTCGTCGATCGACGCGGAGTTCTACGAGCTGGAGGCCGGCCGCCACGTACCCCCCGGCCGGGTGTGGTCGGCATGGCTGTGCGGCGACCACCTCGTCACCGAACGGCGCGAGGTCCTGCGCCAGTTCGCGAACGGGATCGACGCGGCCGGGCGCCGGGTCCACCGCGCCTTTCTCGCATCCGTTCGTGTGCTCGGGGAAGGCGTCGACATCACCGGCGAGCGGGGAGTCGACTCGATCTGCTTCGCTGACACCCGCGGCTCCCAGGTGGAAATCGTCCAGAACATCGGCCGGGCGCTGAGGCTCCACGAGGACGGCAGCACAAAGATCGCGCGGATCATCGTGCCGGTGTTCCTGGAGCCCGGCGAGGACCCCACCGACATGGTCGCCAGCGCCTCGTTCCGCCCCCTCGTAGCCGTCCTCCAGGGCCTGCGCTCGCACGATGAACGACTCGTCGAGCAACTGGCCTCGCGGGCGCTGACGAGCGGCAAGCGCAAGATTCACGTTCGGCGGGACGAAGAGGGGCGGATCGTCGGCGCCGGCGGCGAAGGGGACGGGGAGCACCAGGAGGGTGGCACCGGCGCAGCCGCCAAAGCCGCCCTGCTCCACTTCTCCAGCCCGCGCGACCCGGCGACCATCGCGGCGTTCCTGCGCACCCGGGTCTACCGGCCCGAATCCCTGGTCTGGCTCGAGGGCTACCAAGCCCTCATCCGCTGGCGGAAAGAGAACGGCATCACCGGTCTCTACGCCGTTCCGTATGACGTCGAGGTCGAGGTCGGGGCGACGAAGGCGTTTCCGCTTGGGCGGTGGGTGCATCAGCAGCGAAAGGCCCTGCGGGCAGGTGAACTGGAGGAGCGGCGCAAGACCCTGCTGGACGCAGCCGAAGCCGGGATGGTGTGGGAGCCCGGCGAGGAAGCCTGGGAGACCAAACTCGCCGCGCTCCGCTCCTACCGGCGGGCCATGGGACACCTCGCACCCCGGCAGGACGCCGTGTGGGACGACCCGGCCGGCGGCGGCACCGTGCCGATCGGACAGCACATGACCAACCTCCGCAGGAAAGGCGGCCTCGGAAAGGACCCGGAGCGAGCGGCGGAGCGCACGGCGCAGCTGGCCGCGATCGACCCGGACTGGAACTGCCCTTGGCCGCTCAACTGGCAGCGCCACTACCGCGTCCTCGCCCACCTCGCGGAGGACGAGCCCGGCGGCGTCCTGCCCGACATCCAACCCGGCGTGACGTTCGACGGCGACGACCTCGGACGATGGCTCCATCGGCAGAAGCAGCCCGGCACCTGGGCGCAGCTTCTCCCCGAGCAGCAGCAGCGGCTGTCGAAGCTGGGCGTACAGCGCGACCAGGCGCCGCCTCCCGCCCCGGAAGCCGTTCGTGCAGCTAAGGGGCCGAGCAAAGCCCAGGCGGCGTTCCAGCGCGGCCTGGCGGCCCTCGCGCAGTGGGTCGAACGCGAAGGCGCCCACCGGCCGGTCCCGCGCGGCGCGGTCGTCGAGGTCGAGGTCGATGGCGAGGCGGAGCCGGTGCCTGTACGACTCGGCGTATGGATTTCCAACACCAAATCGAGGAGGGATCGGCTGGACGCCGACCAGCTCGACGCACTACGACAGCTCGGCATGCAGTGGGCATAAAAGCCGGCCCGGGAGACGGCACCGTCCCCGGGGAGGACACGGGCGTACCAAAAGCGTACGCTTCTGCATCCTTTTACCGTACAGAAACCGTACACGGGCTTGTCGGGGATGACGGGAAGCAGCGGCCGCCTGCCCGGCGCGCGGAGCGCCGGGGCGGCGCAGGTGTGCTTCAGCGGATAGAAGGCCTGCACCCCTTGCGCTGGCCCCAGTCGGCCAGCGCAAGGGGCTGTGGTCTACCGCCGGAAGCCTCGTCGAGGGTCCCTGATGCTGCGGTTGTCGAACGGGTCGAACCAGGCGGCCTCCCGAAGGTCACCCACGCCCATGGACTGGTTTGCGGGGTGATCGGGTTCCTCGATGCCGGTGAACTTGGAGTGGAAGAGCATCAGGACGTCGTGGTCTTGGAACAGCAGGTCGGAGCAGCTGTCCCAGCTGTAATCGTCCTCGTGTTTCGGGAGGCTGTTGTGGTCGTCCTCTGCGGGGCGGTCTTCCAGGTAGGTCGGTGCGTCCTCGATGGCCAGGTGCAGGGCCATCTCCTCCGCAGTGCAGGTGGGGTTGGGCCAGTTTCCCTTAGCGAGGTCGGCGGCCAGGTCGTCAAAGGCGCGGGCCATCCGCCGTCGCCAACGGTGGTCGGCTGTCCAGGTGAGCGGGGGCAGTCGGTCGAAGACCTCCCACGTTGCGGAGTCAGCGTCTGACAGGAACTGGTCCCCCAGACGCTGCGCGTCGTCGTAAGCCTGGTCCGCGAGGACGACCAGTGCCGTGTGGAGCAGGTCAGCGGTACGGGGCGTGAGTTGCCATCCGCATTCCTCGCATTCCCCGTCCTCGCCCTTGCACGGACAGTCCCGGGTGGCGAAGAGCGCTGCGAAGTTAGGGGTCTGTTCTTCGGCTGCGGGCCGGGTCTGGTGGCCTCGCAGGCGCCAGCCGTGAGTGAACCGGGTGACGACCGGCGCCGCGCTCCAGTCAGCCAGCTCATCCCCGTCTTCGGCGCGCAGAAGCTCCGCGGAGCTCTGCTCTTCCAGGGTCTGGGTTCCGGCGACATCCGGGTCCTCGGTGAGGGTCATCACGGCTCCGATCAGGTCGCGTGGATCGTCATCACCGAGTTCGGATGCAGGCAGCGGCTCCCAGCCGCGGTCGACAGCAGCGCGCAGGAGAGCGTCCTCGTCGGTGACGTGGAACTCGTGCAGGTGCGCGATCCGCACGACCTTTCCCGGGAGGTCCTTCAGTCGCGGGTGCCCCACCGGTCCGGACGCCACGTCGGAGACTGCTTCGTCCTCTGACGGATCCGGGTCGGATACCACGAACAAGGTGCCAGGTTCTGCCTGCCAGATGCCGCTCGCGGCCTGGACGACGGCCTGGCGCAGCGAGCCAGCTGGTGCGTCCGGCATCTCAGCCGTGAGGGCCTTCAGTTCGTCGTCGACGGTGGTGGCATCGCGTGTAGACGGCGGCGGCGAGCCAGGCGCGGGCGAACGGGGCGGCATCGGAGGGAAGGAGGCGGCCGAAGGCGTCGCGGGAGCGGAGCGCGGCGGTGCGGTGCAGGTCGTCGAGGAGGTCGCCCGCCGCGGCGAGGCCGAGACGCCGCAGACGGGCGCTGTCCTCCGGCTCGCCGCGCGAGGAGGCGGACAAGGCGAGGACTCGGCGGCCTCCGGACACCGCCTGGTGGACGCGTCGGCGCAGCAGGTGGAGCGGGGCCTCGTCTCCGGCGGGCAGGGCCTCGGGCGGGCTTTGGGCGACGTCGGTCGGCAGGTCCGCGTACTGGAGACGGTCCAGGCCGGCGTTCACGCGGGCGGCGGGATCGGCGGGGTGTTCGGTGGCGAGCAGCCGCGCCCGCGGGAGCGTCCCGGGGACCAGCCGGGCCACGATCCGCAGCCGGCTGCCCCGGGCGGCGGCGAGCAACCGCAGGTTGTCCCGGTATGGGAGGGACGGGTCGTCGTGGGCCGTCGTCAGCCTCAGGGGTACGCCCGCGCAGTCGGCCAGGAGGCAGTCCCCGGTGCTCTCGCGCACCGGGCCCAGGAGGGTCACGTCCAGGAACAGCACGTCCCGTCCGCCGCTCAGGGCTCGGGCGACCTGCTCGGCGGCCGGTACGCACCACAGCCGGTCCAGCGGCTCGGCGCGCCAGGCGGCACCGGCCGCGCGGACCGCCCGTACCCCTGCCCCGGCGCCGAGGCGGCCGGTCGGTGAAACCGTGGCACCGGACACGGCCAGACCCTCGCGCGACAGCTCGCGGTGGGTCAGGGAGGTGTCGCCGACCCGTACGGCCCGGTCGGCCGCGCCCGCCGCCCGGGCGGGCCCGCCGGGCGCCACGTCGGACACCGTGTACAGGCGTCCTTCGGCGTCGGCCGTCCAGGTGACCGCGCCCGCGTAGCCGGTCGCCGTCAGCACGGGTTCGGAGAACAGCCCGTACAGCCGCAGGGAGCCGTCCGGCCGGTACGGCTGCCGGACGGTGCCTCGCAGCTCGGCCAGATCGGGGCCCGTGGCGTCCGGGACGCGGTGGGCGATACCGAAGGTGGCGGCCAGGGCGGCGACGAGGTCGGTGAGGCGGTACGCCGGGTCGGCGGAGCGGGCGGCGCGCACCCCGGTCACCACGGAGATCGCCGCGGCGGAGGCGCGGGGCAGACCGGCGAGGCGGGCGGTGTGCGCGGCGCGCAGCAACTCCGCCTGGAGCACGGCGCCGGCACCGTCCGTGCCGGCTCCGAGGACGGCGGCCGCCGCGGCATGCACCGCCCGGGCGGCGGCACGCTGTTCGGCGGTGGCGGTGGCGGCCTCGGCGGGATCAGAGGTTGGAGCATCCTCGGCGGGACGGGGGGTCGGGGCGTCCTCGGCGGGGTCGGTGACCGAAACATCCTCGGCGACCGGCGTGTCCTCCGCGACCGGCGCGGCCGAGGCCGCGGCGGCGCGGTGCAGGCAGTCCGGGGCGAGCAGGCAGCCGCAGCTGATCGCGTCCGCACGGGTCACCGTCCCGCCGGGTGCGTGCAGCACGACGTCGGTGTCGTCGTCCACGGCGATCCGCACGAGGTCTCCCTCGCGGACGGCCGGGCGGGCGGCGAGTTTGGCGATGCCCGTGTCCAGTCGCTTGCGCAGGCGCGGCGAGAGCGCGCCGACGAGTTCGGCGGTGACGGACGGGGCGACCGGAGGCAGGTCCGGACTCATGCGATCTTCTCCCCTACCCAGCGGGCGAGTTCCAGCGGACTGAGGGCGGCGACGGGCATGCCCGCGGCGACGAGCCGACCGGCGACTCCGGTGGAGTAGCGGGGCCGGCCGGTGTCGTCGAGGCTTGCGCAGCCCAGAACGTGGCAGCCGGCCGAGACCAGCGCGCGAACTTCCGCGAGCAGACCGCCGAGCGGATAGCCCTCCTCGAAGTCGCTCACGACCACGACGAGGGTGCGTGACGGCACGGTGATCAGTTCACGCGCGTGCCGCAGACCGGCCGCGATGTGCGTACCGCCGCCCACGCTGACCTCCAGCAGCAGCGACAGCGGGTCGTCCACGTGTCCGGTGAGGTCGATGACCTCCGTGGAGAAGGCCAGGAAGTGGGTGGACAGCGTGGGCACTCCCGCCAGCACCGAGGCGGTCAGCGCGGCCCACACCGTGGACGCCTCCATGGACCCCGACACGTCGGTGACCAGGATCAGCCGCCAGTCGGCGCTCCGGCGCGCGCGGGTGCGGAAGACCGGCCGCTCGGGGATCACCTGGACCGTACCGGCCGGGGTACGGCGCGCGGTCGCCAGGTTGGCCCGCAGGGTGCGCGGCAGGTCCAGGCCGCCGCCCGGGCGCCTGCTGGGGCGGGGCAGGGCCGTGCCGTGCAGGGCGGGCCGCAGCCGGGTGGCCAGTTGCCGGGTCAGCGCCTCGACCAGCCGCCGGACCAGCGGGCGCAGCGCGGCCAGCCGGGCCTCGGGCAGCCCGCCCGCGTGTCGCAGCACGGTGCGCAGCAGGTCCACGGAGGGACGCACACTGTCCGCGTCGAGTTCGGCGAGGACGTCACTGCGGCCCGACGCGGCGGCAGCGGCCAGCACTTCTTCCCGGATGCCCGGCCCGAACAGCGCGGCCAGTTCCTCGGACCACTCGCGCACGCCCGGGTACGGCGCCTCCCGTCCGCCGCCGGTGCCCCGGCCCGTCAGGTCCCCGCGGCTGCCCTCGCCGCGTCCGCTGCCGTACAGCTCGTCCAGTGCCGTCGCCAACGGTACGGCGGAGGAGGGGAGTCGGTCCGTGCGGCGGCCGAGGAGGAGGCGCCAGCGGTCGGCGGGGGCGAGGTGGTGCTCCTCGGTGCCGGTGGTGCCCGGGGTGACGTCCGGGGCCGGGGCCTCGGGAGCGGGCTGCGTGGTGGCGACGTCCCCCGCCGGCGAGGGCAGCAGTCCCAGCGACCGCAGGGTCTCCCGGGCGGCGAAGTCCGCCCGCGTCCACAGAGCGAGCGAGGCCGGGTCGACGCCGTGCGTGTCGGTGACCCGCCCGGTGTCGAGACGCTGCTCGACGGACGTGAGGAGCCGGTCGCGGGCCGCGGGGCTGAGGGTGTCGAAGCCGCCGCGGAGCGCGGGGAGCCGGTCCAGGAACGCCCGATCGGGCAGCTCGGACACCCGGGTGAGCAAGGGCTCCAGCGCGGGGGCCGCCGCGTCCAGCAACTGACCCGCGGCGGTCAGCAGCCCGCTGAGCCGGGCGGTGAGCGCGGCGCGGGAGTCGGGGTCGGTGGCCCCGTCGACCCAGGAGGCCACACGGTCGCCGAAGGCGCGCGCCTCCTCCTGCCCCAGCAGGACGCGCACCGCACCCGCGGCACCACGCATCAGCGGGGAGCCGTCGGCAGCCAGGCGGGCCAGGGCGTCGGCGAGCCGGATGCCGCCCGACGTGTCGGCGCGGTGGGCCAGTTCGAGCAGGGCATGGGCATCGGCGGGGTCGTCGGAGCCGGTCAGGCCGTCCACCTGGCGCACCGCCGCGGCCGTGAGCAGCTCCGCGACGGCGGTCACCCGGGCCACCCGGTCCGGCTCGGCGTCCAGCCCCGGGACGTGCCCGGCCCGCAGCCGGTCGAGGAGGGCCAGCCCGGCCAGGAGCTCCGGCAGGGTGCCGGCCTGGGGCAGCACGTCGGCGACCTCGTCGAGCCGCTCGCCGGCGAGCCCGGGCAGCCCGCACACCGCGGACTGTTCGAGTCCGGCGAGGGTCTGCGCGGCCGTCGGCCCGCCCTCGTCCCACTCCGCCCGCCGCCGCTGGCGCAGGACCCCTTCGGCGGCCTGCGCCGCGGTGACCCCGCGCGCGCCGGCCGCGGTCAGCATGGCCGCCGTGGCGGGTGTCCAGCGCACCTCCCAGCGGGAGGTGAGAGCGTCGGTGCCGCCCGCGCCCACGACCTCCTTGGCCTCCCCGTACGGCACTCCGCACACCGTCAGCCGGCGCAGCAGCAGCTCCCGGCGCCGGTCGAGGTCGGACCGCAGCGGATCCAGCCGCAGGTCCCGCGACGCACGCGTGCCGCCCGTGTCCGGACCTGGCAGGCCGAGCCGCGCCACCTCGGCCTCCACCGCGGGGGCGAGACCGCTGCGCGGCGCCTTCGGTGCGGGGTGCCCGGTGCGCGTGCCGACGAGCACCCGTTCCATCGCCCGCGCCACGGCCCGCCCCCGCCCGTACGGCTCACCCTGCGTGAGCACCGTCTGCACGGCCTCGACCAGTTCACCCCGGCCCGCCGCCGGGAGGCCCCGCAACCGGGCGAGGTCCGAGGCGAGCCGGCTGATCTCGCGTGCGTCGGCGGGGCCCGAAGGGTGGCCGAGGTCGCGCAGTTCGACGCAGACGCGTACGGCCGCCCGTGTCAGTGCCTCCTCCAGCGCGGCCGGATCGCCGGCCGCGCGCAGGACCATGTGCTGCCACTCCGGGTCCCGGATGCCCGCCGGGTATCCGGACCGCTCGTCCAGGAGGGCGTAGGTGTACGGGATCAGCGATGTCGTCCAGACGGGCCGCCGCGCGTCGCCGGCGGCGCCCGGCCGTACGAGCGCCGGAGCCGGGTCACCGGCGGCCGCGACGTCCTGCCGGACGAGCGCAGGAGCGTGGAACGCGCCGAGCACCACGGCCGCCCGCTCTCCCCGTGCGGTCGCCTCGGCCAGCCGGTCCCGCATCCACCGCTCGCGCCGCAGGTCCAGCTCCGGCACGCCGCCGGCGGCGACCGCGTCCTCGCGCAGCGCCCACCCGGTGAGCAGGGCCGCCCGGCGCAGGGCGTCGGGCGGGGAGCCGGGGGCGGTGGCCTCGACGAGGCGGTCCCACAGGTCGTCCCCGGGACGGCCCGTCAGCCGGGCCCGCAGCGCGTTGCCGAGACCCGGGCCGCCGGCGCGCCGCACGGCGGCCCGCCGTCCCCCGTCCCACGCGCGGTCGGCGAGCGGCAGGTCGCAGGCGACCACGGGTACGCCGTGCCGGGCGGCCCAGCGCACGGCGGCCAGTTCCGGTGAGAAGTCCGCGAACGGATAGAACGCCGGCCCTTCACCACCGCCGCCGTCGCCGGGCGCGGCGGCGAGGGCGACCGGGGCGTGCGTCTCCGGGTGCCCCAGCCAGGGCAGCCACTCCTGCATCTCGGCGGGCAGTTCGACGAGCAGCACGTCCGGCTTCGCCTCGTCCAGCAGCGCCGGCACGGCAGCGGCCAGGGAGGGCGCGTGGTGCCGGACGCCGACGAGGTAGGGCGCGGACGGAGCGGTGAGCGCGGCGAGCGCCTCGTCGGGCGAGAGGGGGGAAGCGGCGGAGGGCGAGCCGTCCGCGGCGGCGGCCCGGTGGGACAGGGACACGGCCGTCAGCCCTCCAGGACCGTACGCAGGTCCCACAGGGTGCGCCAGGTGGCGGAACCCTGCTCGGCGCGGCGCCGCACGGGACCGTCCCAGTAGCCGCGCAGCCGGGCGGCGTCCGCGGGGTCGTCCTTGCGGACCACGCCCAGCAGGTGCCCCGGCAGCAGCCCCAGCACGTCACGGTCGCCCGGGAAGTAGGCCGCCGCGAGCGCGAGCGCCCCTGCGACCGCCACGGCCTCCGCGGTGCTCATCACCGTGGACGGCCGTTCCACCTCCCAGCCCTCCGCCGACCGGCCCTCCCGCAGGTCCCGGAAGGCGGTGACCAGTGCCTCCAGGACGGCGTCGTCGACCTGGAACGGCGCCCCGGCGCGCGCCACGGACGCCCGTGCCTGGCCGCGCACCAGCGCGATCTCCGCGTCGATGTCCCCGATCGGGCCGACCGTCTCGAAGTTGAAGCGGCGCTTGAGGGCCGCGGACATCTCGGAGACGCCCCTGTCGCGGAGGTTGGCGGTGGCGATGAGGTTGAAGCCGGGCGCCGCGTGCGCCAGCGCGTCCGGGGTGCCCGCCAGTTCGGGCACCGCGATCCGCCGCTCGGAGAGCAACGAGACCAGGGAGTCCTGCACTTCGGGCAGGCAGCGCGTGACCTCCTCGACGCGGGCGATGGCGCCCCGGGACATCGCGGTCAGGACGGGCGAGGGCACCAGCGCCTGCCGGCTGGGGCCCTGGGCGAGCAGCAGGGCGTAGTCCCAGCCGTATTTCAGCTGGTCCTCGGTCGTGCCGGCCGTGCCCTGAACCACCAGGCCGCTGGTGCCGCACACGGCGGCGGACAGCAGCTCCGACAGCATCGACTTGGCCGTGCCGGGCTCGCCGACGAGCAGCAGACCGCGCTCCCCCGCCAGGGTCACCACGCATCGCTCGACCAGCGCCCGGTCGCCGACGAACTTGCCCTCGATCACCATGCGTCGCGGCACGCCGTCCGGCACGTCCGCGCCGTCGGGCAGCTTCAGGGCCTGCCCGTCGCCGCCCATGACGAACGTGACGACCGCGCGCGGGGTGAGTCGCCACGCGGGCGGGCGCGGCCCGTCGTCGTACGCGGCGAGGAAGGCCAGTTCGGTCGCGTACCGGTCCTCCGGCGGGTCGATCTGGCGGGCCGGGGCGTCGGAGAGGGTGGTGCTCATCGGTGGGGGTTCTTCCGGTCGTGGGTGGACGGTGGTCATCGGCGGCGGCCCTTGCGGGTGGCGCGGGTGGTCAGTTCCTCGTAGGCCGGGGCGTCACCGGCGCGTACGCGGTCCCACGCGCGCCTGAACAGTTCCGGCACCGGTACCGACGGCACCGCGCGGGCGTGCGGGCCCGCCGGGTAGAGGCCCTGCTTCCAGACCTCCACCGGCAGCGCGGGCGACTTCAGGTCGAGCCAGCCGCCGGGCAGGAAGAGGGTGCGTCCGGCGCGTGCCCGCTTCGCCTCGACGACCAGGTCGGTGGCCGCGAGTTCGGCGCGGGCCTTCTTCATCCGGGCCGGCTTCCAGCCCGTCCAGCGGGCGCAGTCGCGGTCCGTCGGGTCGGGCAGGGCCAGCAGCTGCAGGTAGAGCGCCGCCGCGTCCGCGCCCAGGCCGTGCGCCTGTGCGACGTCGGCGACCAGGTCGGGTACGCCGGTCGCCGGGTCCTGGGCGTACCCGGTGGGCCCCTCGGCGTCCGTGCCGGCCTCGACGGCGCGGGTGAGTTCCTCGCCCAGGATCGTCCGCAGTGCCCGCATGCCGTGGCCCCGCGCGGGCCCGACCAGTCCTTCCAGCAGTCCGAACACCGGGTCGTCCGCCCCCGTGAGGGCGGCCGGGCGGACCAGGACGGTCTCCTGGTCGCCGTACCAGGGGCGCAGCACCAGTGCCTCGCCCACGGCGGTCAGACCGTGCGCGTCGGCGCCCCCGGTGGCGGGCATGCCGTACGCCTTGCGCAGTTCCACGGCGGCCGGCGTGCCCTTCTCCGTCCACGCCAGGTCGAGATCGAGCAGCAGCCCCGGATCGGCGACGCGACGGCGCAGCGCGGCCAGCGCCTCCGGCAGGACGCCGCGCAGGGGGTGCCCGTACGGCAGGCAGTAGGCGAGCCCGGCCAGAGCGGCCACGGCACGCGACAGGTCGTACCGCCCGGGCAGCGCCTTGGGATCGTCCGGCACCAGGGCGCCGTCCTTGCCGGGCCGCTGCACCGTGGTGCGGCTGATCCACGGGGTGCGGCGCGGGTTGAGCACCTCCTCGGCGGAACCCGTGGGCAGCCCCGCCAGGGACTGCTCCCCGGCCAGGTCCTCGGGCAGGCGGACGACTCCGGCGAGCCGGTCGGCCCAGACCCGGCCCGCCGCGTCCGTGTCCGGTCCCGCCGTCCACAGGTCGGCGGGGTTCTCGGGCAGCAGCGCGCCGACGAGCGCGGCCCGGTCACCGGGGTCGAGCCGGCCCAGCAGCGCGTCGCCGAGCTGCTTCTGCCGGGGCTTCAGGCCGGTCGCGGCGATCACCTCGTCGGTGAGCCGGGACGGTTTCCCCGCGAGCAGCAGCGCCGCCTGCACGGGCCCGAGGCCGTCCCGCGTCGCGTCGCACAGCGCGGCGGGCACCTCCGGCTGCCAGGGCGCGGCCCCCTTCTCCCGGATCAGCCCGGTCACCGCGGCCAGCGCGTCGGCCGGGAACACCGGCGGGTACGCGGTCTCCCGCTCCAGCGTGAAGTGCGCGACCGCGCCGAACACACCGGTCGGGTCGTGGTCCAGGGCCAGCCAGTGCACGCGCCGTTCGCGGTGGTCGACGGTCTGGCTGCCGAGCACGACGACGGTCCGGCCGTCCCGGCGGAGCACCTGGCCGGTCCGCTCCTGCTTGCTGTGCGGCTCGCTCAGCACGACCTCGCGCAGCGCGCCCCCGGTCGCGGCCAGGGGTCCTTCGGTGACCGCGTCGAACAGCAGGAGCAGCGCCTGGCGGTGCGTCTCCGTCACCGTCGGCGAGGCGGCGCGGTAGGCGAGCGGGCGCAGGAGCCCGAGCACGGGCGGCCACACCAGACCGATGCCGGGGAGGGTGAACTCGTCGCTGCGCCAGCCGTCGGCGGCCCCGGTGAGCCGGGCGGAACCGGGGAGGGGCTTGCCGTCGGCCGGGTTGCCGGACAGGACGTGGTTCACGGCTCGGATCTGGCGCAGCGCGTTCCAGCGCTGCTCGCCGCCCAACCAGCCCTGCAGGTTGGCGAGGCCGTCGACGGCCTCGCGCAGGGTCTGGTCGTCGCCGTGGTCCGGGTGGTGGTCGGCGAACATGCCCACGGCGTGTTTGGTGTCCGCCTTCGGACGCTCCACCGGGGGTGTCACGAAGGTGGCGATCGACTCCGCCAGGCGCAGCACCCCGCGCGTGAGGCCGGTGACACCGGCGAGCACGTGCGGCTCGGTGAGGGCGGGCAGGCAACGCGCGACGGTCTCTCGCAGGACCTCGTCGGCGGTCGGCACGGCGGGCTGCCCGGTGGTGTCTCCCGTGACGCGACCCGCCCCGCCCCCCGTGGCGTTTCCGGCGCCGGCCGCCGTGTTCACCGCGCCCGCGGTGCTTCCCGCTCCGGCCGTGGCGGCCTTCGCCTGGGCGGTTGCCTCGGCGACCTTGGCCTGACGCTCCGCCAGGGCCCGGGCCCCGGCGCGCAGCACGTCGTCCGCCTGCGCGTCGCTCAGCGCGCGCAGCAACGCCGACGCGTTCTCGTCGCGCGGCCGCAGCGCGTGCCAGAAGTCGACCGGCGGGACAAGCCGCGTCCCGGCGGCGAACTCGCCGCCGCGCTCCAGCGGCGTCACCCGGCCGAGCTCCCGTACGCCGCCGCTGCCGTCAGTCGTGTACAGAGCGATTTGACGGTGGTCGGCGACGACGACGGGTCCGGCGCCGCCGGGCAGCCGCAGCGCGCCGACCGGAACGCCGGACGTCCGGCCGTGTGCCGCCGCCAGGGTGACGGTCCGGCCGTCCGGCGTGCCGACGGTGACGCGGACCTCGTCGCCCTCGCCCTCGGCGCGCACCCAGCGGCCGAGGACCGTGCCGTCCGTGCCGAACGGGCTGTGCTCCAGGCCGGGCTGGAGGGGCAGCACCGAGCAGTGCCGCTGGCGCAGGGTGGCCCCCTCGCGGATGCCGGTGCGCAGGAACGCGGGCAGCGAGGCACGCGCGTGGGTGCCGGTGGCCGGGTCGTACTCGAGCCACACGTGCTGCCGTCCCTGCCGGCCCAGGCGCCAGTACGAGGTGCCGTCCCCGATGACGCGGCGGGTGGGCGGGAGGTCCGTGTCGCCGGCGTGCAGGGTGCGCCCGCCGGTGGCGCGGCCGCCGCCCGGCAGCGGGATAGAGGTCTCGCCCGCGTCACCGCTGCCGTACCAGCGCGGGATCCTCTCGCCGCCGGGCGTGAACACCTCGGACGGGCGGGCCGACCAGTAGCCGTACCGCTTGCCGTCCTGCCACCACATCACCAGCAGTTCGCCGTCGGTGTAGCGGAACAACGGACGCTGCCAGCGGTCGAGCTCCGTCGGCAGGCGCAGGTCGTGCTCCAGCAGGATCTCCCGCGGCCCGACGACGATCGCCTTGTGCCGGCGGGACAGGATCAGCGCCGGCCAGGCCTCGTGGACGGCGAGTGTGTCGTCGCGGCCGGTCCGGGTCTCGGCGTCCAGCCGCCGCAGCGCCTCGTCCAGGGCCGGCCAGCCCAGCTCGTCCGGGATTCCGGCGCGCAGGGCGCGGCCGAGCAGCGGCGCGACATCGACTGCGGCGACCCGGGCCACGGCCTCCGGGCTGATGCGGGCCGCGACCGCGCGGAACGGCCGCAGCTTCTCCAGCGCGGCGCGTGCGCCGGGCAGTCCCGCCGATGCGGCCAGCTCGGCGGCGGCGTCGTCCAGCCACTCGCGCAGCACGTCGGAGAGCACCGGGTGTCCGGCCAGTCCCTCCAGCAGGGCCGGGGTGAGGCCGCGGCCGGTGAGGTTGCCGACAGCGGCGTACAGCAGGCGCCGGCAGGACGGGTCCGCGGCGATGGCCGTCAGGTCCCGTCGCCCGGGCCGGGTCTCCCGCAGCCACTGGTTGAGGGGCAGGAGGACGTTCTCGCCGGCCTCGGGCAGGGTCAGCGGTATGCCCTCGGCCACACACAGGTCGAGCAGGTCGAGATCGGCGCCGGCCCGCCAACGGCCGGCGAAGAGGTTCACGGGACGGCCCTGGGCGCGCAGTCGCGGAGCCATGCGTTCCACCAGCGCGAGGGTGGCGGTCGAGCGGCCGCTGTGCGTGGCGCCGTGCTTGCGGAACAGCGCCCAGCGGCTGAGCCAGTCCGCCGCGTCGGTCACGTCGGTCGCGTCCGTGCCCTCCGCGCCGCCGGTCTCGCCCGTCAGCAGCCCGTCGGCGCCGGTCTCCGCGAGCAGCGCCAGCCAGAACTCGTCGTCCTCGGTGGAGCGGCCCAGCCCGGCCGGCATGATCTCCAGCAGCCGGGCCCGTACGGCGGGCCGCTGTTCGGCCAGGACGACGAGCGCCGCCCGGTAGGTGTTCCAGAAGGAGGCGGGGGCCCGGACCGCCGCCGGGGAGGCCAGCAGGTCGGCGACCAGGGCGCACTCCTCGGTGACCCGGTTCAGGCCTGCCGCCTTGATGAGGGCGCGCGCGTCCTGGGGCAGCGACGCGTACGGCGGCATGCCGGCCGCGCAGCGCTCCACGGTCAACTGCCGGTACTGCGCCCAGGCCTCGGCCGGGCTGAGCCGTGCCGAGAGGTCCTTCACATGCTCCTTGAGCGCCTTGACCGTCAGCGCCCCGGCGAAGGCGAACTCCAGGAACACGGCGCGCTGCCGCTCCTCGTCCACCGTGAGCGCGTGCACCCGCTCCGCGTCGCGGGCCTTGCCGAAGAAGGCGGCCGCGTAGGTCGTGTTCTGGTGCTGGAGGAAGACACGGGCGGCCTGCTCGTAGAAGGTGGGCAGGAAGTGCGGCACGGCCCGGCCGAGCCGTTCGCCCAGTGCCTCGAAGCCCTCCTTCGCGGTGCCGGGGCGGGACTTGGCCTGCCGGGCCAGCCGCTCGACGTCCTTGACCAGTGCCAGCGCGTGGTGCCCGTTCGCCGGGTCGTTGACCAGCGCCCACGCCGGGAAGCCGAGGGTTTCCCGGCGCACCTGGCCGACCTCGCGGACCCGCGCGTCCCGGACGAGACCGAGGAAGTCCATGGCGAGGTCCTCCGCCTCGCCGAGGGTGCCCGGCACCAGCCGCACGATCGTCCGTTCGCCCAGCGCCGGATGCGTGTACGTGCGTACGGTGAGGCTGTCGGCGTTCTCGCGGTCCCTGGTGCCCGGGGGCAGGATGGCACCGGCGTCGAGCAGCGCGGCCGCCGTGGTCTCGTCGTACGGGGATCCGTCGTGGGCGGTCGCGGCGTGGGCGGTTGCGTCGTGGCGGAATCCGCCGAGGGTGATCACGTCGTTCGTCGTCATGCCGCGCGCTCCTCGTCCTCGATGTCCCGCCCGGCGTACAGCGCGGCCGCCATGCGCATGCCCTCCGACCAGGCCACCGGCTCGACCTGGCCGAGTTTCAGCACCCGGCCGGCCGGGTCGGTGAAGACCAGGGAGCCGGTCTCCGTCTCCTCGTAGCCGTCGTAATCGCCGACCCACACCCGGGCCTCGACGGTGCGGCCGTCCTCCAGCACCGGGCAGACGGCGTGGCCGCCGCGTACGCGGTAGCCGAGCTGGGTCGCCCGGCCGTGCAGGAAGCGCAGCTCCTTGAAGGCACCGCCCGCGTACTCCTCGACCGAGGTCGCGTCGGCGTCGAGCGCCGCGGGCCGCCGCCACACCTCCCGGAAGAGCTGCTGGGCGCGCTGCTCGACACCCAGCTCGACGGCGAACTCCCGCAGGTCCTCCACGTCGTCGAGGAGCACGGGGTGCGGCAGGCGGACCAGTTCCGGAGTGAGCCGGACCGTGTCGCCGTCGAGGTCGACGACGCCGAGGCCGCGCTCGGGGTCGGCGTCCCGCAGGAAGCCGGCGACCGCGCCGTCCTCCCCCGTGACCACCAGGTCGCGCAGGGCGCCCTGCCACGCCGGGTCCGGCCACACCCGCACCAGGACGGCGAACGGCACCGGCAACGAGCGCACCATCCACCGCTCCACGTCGTCCAGGCACTGCCGCTCGTGCCGCTCCAGCCACTCGGCGAGCCGACGCAGCCCCGCCACCGCCGGATCGTCGGCGATCTTCGGCGGCACGGACTTCAACCGCCGCCCGGCCGCGTTCCGGCACACCACCTTGCCGTCGTCGAGGGCGACTTCATAGTCGCCGGCCGACACCCACCCCATTTGTGTGCCTCCCGCACCCGCAATGATCAAGTGGCGGGAACTGTAGAGCACGGCACTGACAACGGCGTTCGGGGGCGGTCCGGTCCTGCGAGATCGGGCGCGGCCCGCCTCCTCATGGGCGGGTAGGGAGCGCCGGTGACGCGAGTGCCGTATACGGGTGCCAGGCCCGCGGCAGGTTCTGATCCGCCGGGCCGACCGTCGGCGGCGGTGGGGAGAAATCGATCGGCGGCACCGGGCGCGTGCCTACCGTCGGCGGTGGGCGATGTCCTTCAAGAAGCTGTCCGACAGCCGGCACGAGACCCTGGTCGCGCCCGCAAGGGGCCGGACGTCAGGCCGCCCGCCCAGCCCGCCGGTGGGCCATGCCGCACGACCTGGTCCACGCCGTCGTGGGGACCGCCCTCGGTATCGACGACGGATGGCGGGGCACGATGGCGGATGGCGCGGGCGCCACTCTTCCGGGTTCGGACTCGTCACCCCGGGCCACTGGCCCTGGCCGGGGGTGTGCTGCGCCAGGGTGGAGACTCCGTGATGGCCGCCGAGCTCTCCCGTGAACTGGGCCTACCCGGTGTAGCGCCGCCCCCTACGGACGGGCGGTGTCGGCCGGGCACCGCTGGACGCAGAGGCTTTCGCCGGGAGGGGCCTCGCCCGGACGCCGCCGCCGCTCGCTGGACCGCGGTCTCCGAAGGCGCGGAACGCCTCTGGCGCTGGGACTCGGGCCGTGCCCGTCGTCCGCGTCCGCGGCCGGTGCAGCCGCCAGAGCTCTGAGGACCGGGCGCCCTCCGGCGTCAACACCTGGCCACCAGGTCTCCGCGCAGCGCCGCGTCCGCGACGCGCCTGACCACCCGCGCGACCGTGGGCCCGGCGCATCCCGGCGCCCTCACCTACGGCGTCCGTCGCGGGACGCTTGGCCCTGCCTTAAATGCGGGGCCAAGCGCTCGCGTCGGCGAAGGGTCAGTGGGACTCGTCGTAGGGTTCGCGGCTGCCGGACTTGGCCAGCCCACGGCTGATCATGTACCCGACGGTCAGAATGACGACGTAGAGCCATGCCTGATCGGCGCGGAAGTAGTCACGGTGGCCGTCTTCGGCGCCCACGACCATGGAAGCGATCAGGACCGCAACCACGGAGGCGAGATAGATGAAGAATTCTGTGGTCTTCAGTGCCGACTTCGTCTCCGTCGTCAGTCGACGGGACCGGGGCGCAGCCGGGTCCCCGCCCGCGTGGTGGGCCGGGCCGCCGGCCGGATTCACACTGCTCATGGTATGCATCCCAATCTGTCTTGCGAAGCACCTGATGCACTCCACCGGGGACACTCGTCGAGGTCGACGCTGTCACACTCGCTAGTACCCACACACAGACAAGTAAACGGAGCATAAAATTCCAGATAATGGACACTGATCGCCCCGTCGCCCCAGGCGGCCAACCGTGCCCGGATCAGGCGTTCACCTGGCACCCAGCGTCGGCCGTCCGCTCAGGTACGGCCTGACCCTGCTGCCGCTCCCGGCGCTCGCGGTCGATTTTCGGCGGCCGTCGAGGTGACCGCCGCGACATGGTGGTCGACGAGCGGCAACCCGGTGAGCGGTACAGCGTGGCGTGAGTTCGATCGCCTTCCTCCCGGTCGGGAGAACCGCCTCATGCGAGCGTTCACAGCAGGCAAGGCAAGGACGGAAAGCAAACCGCCGAGGTCGCCGAAGCCGCAACCCACCGCCCAAGCACTTGCGCGCTTGGAGCACCGTCCTCCTGACCCGACACCTCGTCAGCAGCCGACCGCGAGGCCGGGCCTCTGCCCACGACCAGGGCCAGGGCAGGGGGAAGTGACCAGCGCGGAGAAGAGGATGGCTGCAACCGATCACCCAGCCCCACACATGATTCCTGCCGCGGGGACGGCTACTCATACGGGACGCCGCCGCTTCAAGGTGAACGCCGCCCATCGGAAACCGTAGATGTGTTCGGTCGGAACCGCCTTGTCCCTGAGGTCCGATGGACCGGTGCCGCGTGAAGCGATGAGCCGGCTGCGATCACCACGGCAGAAAGACGTGCACCGTCTTGCCCGCAGCCTCTGGAACGATGATGGTCTGCTCAGCCAGCGCCCTGATGAGGTGCCAGCCCAGGCCACCACAGCCGTTGAGGTCAACGGGCCGCGGCTGCGGCATCACCGGGTTGGTGTCGGTCACGGCAACATGCACCGTCCCGGTCATGGTGGTCCGCAGGGTGAGAGTGAAGGGGCCGGGGGCAAAAGTGAACGCGTTGGAGGCGAGTTCGGTGACAACGAGCAGTACGTCGTCGGGGGCATCCGGAGTTTCGGGCGGATGAATGCGGCTGAGGCCGTGAAGGAAGTCAGAAGCCCAGCCGCGAGCTTCGCTCACCTCTTCCAAGGTGCCGCCGAAATGCCAGACTTGTTCGACACTCATGACAGTCAGCAGTCCGGCGTCCGGATTGTGTCCATCAGCAGCCACGTCTCACTCCCTCGTTCCGTCGGAACCAACCTGGACCTCACGAGTTGCCCATCCTTCGGTACCCATGCCCCCGCTTCGCAGGTGCACATCGATGTTCGCGCAACCGGACGCGCGAGGTACCGGGTCTCCATGCCGAGCGGCCGACGACTGCGCGGCGGGGTACGGCCGGCCTCCGGGCGGCGGCCGCACCGCCGACGGACAACAGCACCCCCGTACAGACGGCACAGACGGCACAGACGGCGGCGTACGGAAGAACAGCCGCGGGCGACAAGCTGACGGCCGACGGACGCACGCCGCATCCACGCATACCGCCTCAGTCCCTGGGCAACAGCACACAAGCAGCTCGGCCCCCCCTCCGAGCACGACGGCCCCGCCACCATCCCCCCGTGGCGGGGCCACCCACCCTGCACACCTCCCCCGATAAGCACAGCCAGCAGCCTGTCGGCGAGCGGCAGGCCGACCGCCGACCGGCAGAACAGGCGCGGTTGAGGGCGCGGCCGCGGCACGGCGACGGCGACGGCGACGGCGACGGCGACGGCGACGGCGACGGCTGACGGTGAACCCCATGCGGCACGACTGGGACGGGGGACGGGGCACGGCACTGGAACGGCGAGCCGCCCCCGCGGCGGACCCCCGCCGCTCCTAGGCGCTCACCGGGTGTGGATCCCGTCGGGCGTCTGGTCCACGCCTCAAGCCGCCTTCCTCCAGACGTTCATGCCCAGTTGCAGGAAGGCGGCTTCTCGTATGGTCGTCTGCTTGACCTGGATCGCGAGCACCGCGACGTCGCCGGAGGCGTTCTTGACGCAGAGTTCGGTGCCGTCGTCCGCGGCCGCGAGCGACCAGGTGCGGTACGCGGAGCCGGTGGCGCCGCTGAGGAGGTGACGGCATACGTCGAGGGAGGCAGCCTTTCCGTTGAACAACTGCACGAACACGCTGGTGTCGCTCCGCAGCGCGCAGTCGACGCCGTCCTCGCAGTCGAGGCGGATGTCGCCCGTGCGGTCCTCGCGCAGCATCGGATCGCGGAGACTCAGGGAGTTCTTCTGATCCAGCCACACGGGAGACCGCACGAGGGCTCCCGGGGCCGGGGAGGCGTCCGAGGCAGGCTGCGACGCCCTGAGGGAGCCGCCGGCGGCCGGCGGAGTGCTTGACGGCGGCGCCGTGGACCGTGCGGACTTCGTCGGGCCGGGTGTCGCAGCGGGTGTGTCCGCCGCCCGCTCGCCGAGGCCGAACCGGTCCCCGGCGAGCCAGGTCAGGCCCGTCAGCACCAGAGCGCCCGTCGTCACGGACGCGGCCGTGACCAGCCCGGTGCGCCGTGCGGGCGACCGCCGCCGGGCGGGCCTCAGCAGCAGCGTCGCGGCCGCGGTCGAGGGGGCCACGGGGGTGCGCGGCGGGCCCGGAACAGTCGCCTCGGGTCCCGTGACCTGGCGCCAGACCGCCGGACCGGCGCCCGCGTCGGCGTCCGTGCCCAGTTGTCGGCGGCACGACTCGACGACCTCCGCCGGCGTCGCCCGCTCCCCCGGATCGGGCGCCAGGCACCGGGCGATCAGCGGGCGCAACGGCTCGGGCAGCAGGGACAGGTCGGGTTCCTCGTGCACGATCCGGTACAGCACGACGGGCGCGATGCCGTCCCCGTACAGCGGTTCGCCCAGCGCCGCGAAGGCAGCCGTCTGGGCCAGCGCGAAGACATCGGTCGCCGGGGTGATCTTTCCGGCGGTCGCCTGCTCGGGGGCCATGAAATGGGGTGTACCGACCGTGGAGCCGGTGGCGGTGTGCGAGGAGAGGTCGGCGGCGATCGAGATACCGAAGTCGATCACCCGGGGCCCGTCGGCGGCCAGCAGCACATTGGACGGCTTGAGGTCCCGGTGCACAATCCCCGCGGCGTGGATCGCCTGGAGCGCCTCGGCCACGCCGGCCATCAGCCACAGCACGGCGGACACCGGCAGCGGACCACGCCGGGCGACTGCCTCCGTGAGGGACGGCCCGGGCACGTACAGCGTGGCGAGCCAGGGGGGTACGCCGTCGGTGTCGGCGTCTACGAGTTCCGCGGTGTAGGCGCCCCTGACCCGGCGGGCGGCCTCCACCTCCCGGCGGAACCGCCGCCGGAAAGCCGGGTCGTCGGCCAGCTCCGGCCGCACCACCTTGATCGCCACCGGGCGGCCGCCCTGGGTGTGCGACAGGTACACCCGGCCCATGCCCCCGGCGCCGAGCCGGGCCGCGAGGCGGTAGTCGGCCACGACGGGAGGGTCGTCCGCCTGGAGCGGCTGGAACACCTCGGTGGTGCTGCTCATCGGACCGTCGTCCCCCCTGATCCCTACCGGCCGATGGGCCGGCCCGGGACGGAAGCCTAAACGGGATGAGTGGACCCCACTGACCTGGGATGCTCCTCCTCCACGGCCGCATGGGGCGTCCGACCCGGCCTCCGCGTCTCCGGCGACCTCAAGACCGACAGCCCGGCGACCCGCCCCTCGGGCCACGGCCGCACAGCACCGACGGCACCGACGGCCGGGCGCCGGCGACAGCGGCCGCGAGGCGTTTCGCCGCGAACGCCCGGCCGGCGGAGCAACGCGGTCCGGCACAGCGGCCAGGCAGCGGTCCGGACGGCCGGACGGCGACAGGCCGGTGGCGGATGGATGGCGGCAGCGGTCCGATGGCGGGCTGCACGGGGCAAGCCCAGGGCGACTGTCAGCGTGCGAAGATCATGTACAGGATGACGGTCGCGATCACGCTGATGAGCAGGGAACCTAGTGTCCTGCGCCGGGAATTCGATTAAGATATGAGGCCAGGCGTTCGAGGATCTCGTCGGCGCTCTTCGTCCATGTGAAGGGGCGGGGGTT
>NZ_JBWKJV010000054.1:0-22541 GCF_056432045.1 Streptomyces sp. NPDC045701
CCGAGACCCGGGATCTGCTGGGGCGGGTGGAGAAGAAGACCGACAACATCACCGCCGGGAAGATCACCGGTGACCCGCAGGCGCGGACACTGCAGCAGGTGGAGTACTCACCGGACGGACTGACCGCCACCACCACCGACAGCGCCGGCCGCAAGACAGTCACCACGAACGATCTGCTGGGCCGGCCGGTGAAGGCGGTTGCCCCCAACGGCATGACACAGATCATGTCGTATGACGACGTGGCGAACACCAAGACCACGGCTATCCTCCCCGCCGGGGAAACCGACCCCGCCAAGGCAGTCACCACGACAACCGAGAAGCTGGACGACGCCGACCGCACCACCGCAACCACCACCCGCCACGCCGACGGCACCCCGGTCCCCGCGACCTCTCAGTCCTTTGACGGGCTGGGCCGCCAGCGCGTCACGGTGGCCGGGGAAGTCACCACCCGCCTTGCCTACGGTCCCGGCGGCACGGTGGACACCGCCACCCTTACCCCGGCCGCGCCCGGGGCGTTTCCCGGCGGTGAGGTCACTGCCGAGCCCCGGCAGGACCTGACCGGTGAACCCGTGGTGAAAACCCTCGCCTCCGGGGGTGACAAGCGATCCGGGACCACGCTGAAGCGGGACGACGCCGGGCGCGTGACCGAGGAGACAGACCCTGTCGGCGGCGTGATCACCACCCTCTACAACGGCCGGGGGGAGGCGGAGAAGGTGACCCACCCCGACGGGTCGGTCACCACTACCGCCCACGACCCGGCCACTGGGCGCGTAACCGAAATCATCACGGCGTCGGCGGACGGCAAGAGCAGGCAGGAGACCGCGTATACCTATGACGAAACCACGGGGCGTGTGCTGGAGGTATTCGACCCCTCGGACAAGGCCGGGACGGTCATCTCCTACACCTACAACGCTGACGGCAAGGTCACCAAGGTCACCTACCCCGACGGCAAGACCCTGACCCAGGAATTCGACGACCACGGCCAGCTGCTGGCATCAACCGACACCGCCAACGCCCGCACCGTCTACACCTACAACCCTGCGGACGGCCTGCTGAAGACCGCCAAGCAGACCGACGCCGGCGGCAGGGTGCTGGCTGAGGTCGCCTATAAGTATGACGGCCTAGGGCGAGCAGAGCGGGTGGAGCGGGGCAACGGGGTCACCACTGCTTACACCTTCACCGATGCGAGCCAGATCAGGACCGAGAAGACAACCCGCGCCGACGGCAGCCTGGTGACGGAGGCGGCCTATACATACGACTCGCACGGCAACCTTGTGACTCGGACTGACATCCGCCCCGCCGTCGACGGCACAGGCGCCGTGGTGAAAGACGGCCAGGGCGCCATCCAGAACGCTACGACGACTACTGCATACAGCTACGATGCCTTTGACCGGCTGATCCACTCGGTGGTGAAGAACGAGAAGGGCGAGCCGGTCACCGAGACGGCTTACACCCTCAACGTTTCCGGTGATATCACCGGGAGCGAGACGATCAGGAACGATCAGGGTGGAAAGAAAACAGTCACCGGTTACGACATCGACCCCGCTGGGCGTCTGCTGTCCATGACGGTCGGCGGAGAGAAGAAGACTCAGGAGTGGGACGAGGCGGGCAACCTGCTGAAGGACCACCGCGGCAACATCTGGACCTACAACACCCGCAACCAGCCCCTCACCGTCACCACCCCCGACGGCACCACGACCCGGTACGCTTACTGGGCTGACGGCAGCCGCAGGAGCGCCACTACTACGGCGGACGACAGCGATGCTGCGCTGGTGACCGGTTTCTACTACGACCCCGCAACTGGTGCCATCGCCAACGACACCCACACCACCATCAGCGGCGATGACACGCCGGTCACCGCTTCCTATCTGCAGGCCGCCACCCGCGAAGCACGCACCCTTACCGCGAGTAACGCAACAGGACCCGCCGAGGCCACAGGAGTGCTCCGGGAAGCCAGCGGCTACCTCCACCGCGACCGCCACGGCAACACCACCACCCTCACCACTGATGACGCCACCATCAGTGCCGCCTGGCACTACACCGACTACGGCCAGCACACCACCCCCCACCACACCACCACCATCCCGTCCCACAACCCCACTGTCCCCGCCACCGCTCCGGCAGCAGCAGTAACCCCATCCCCAGCCGTGGCTAGCGCCGCAGGGACTAACCCCTTCACCTATGCCGGCGAACACACCGACCACCGAACCGGCACCCAGTACCTGAAAAAGCGCCTGTACGACCCCAGCCAGGCTCGATTCACTACCCGGGACGAAGCCCCCCAGCACAATCGCTACGCAGCCTTCGACGCCAACCCAGTCATGAAGACCGACCCCTCCGGCAATATTGCCATCCCCGACTGGGGTCACTACCTCGTCTGGGGGCTGCTGACGCTCGCCGCCATCGTCTTCACCATCACCGGATTCGGTGGCCCGGCCACAGGCCTAGCTCTCGGCGGCTTGGCCCTGGACCTCTCCTCCGCCGCCCTTGACATCGCTGCCATGGCTACCGGACAACACGAACTCGAAGAGCCGATCAACTACATGTCTCTCGCCCTTGGCGGCGTGGGCGTGGCCCTGGGCTTCAGCGCTGCCGCACCTAAAATAGCCAATAAAATAGCCAAGGCGATAGGCAAGGCTTCCTCGAAGACACCTGCTCTGCCCACTGCGACACCTAAGGAGCTTGCAGTAAGCGACCGCCAGGCGAGAAACCTGCATGAGGTCCTCCCCTGGAATACAACTGGTCTCCGTATTACCACAGCGACACGGGAGCTGAAGAAAGGAAAGTATCGGCAGGCCGAGGCAGTGACCGCCTTCCAGGAATACCCCCGATTTAAACCCATGAAATTTGCGTACCTGGAGCCAGCCCCGGATGGGGAAAATGAAATTTACACAATCGGCGGTGAAGTGGACCGTATTTTGCAAGTTAAGAAGAATGAAAATGGCGAGTGGGTGGCGTATGCCAATTCGGAGGGGCGGGAAGTTACGGAGGTGCTAAATGTTGAAGAAGATGCAGAGCTTGTGGTGAAGGCTTGGGACAGGAATTCTAAAGGATTGTGGATAGAGGACATGAAACGGCTGGTAATCTTCAGTGACCAGGACGTCGTGGCGCCGGCAGCGGCCGCGCCGCGCCCCGGTGAAAGCGTGCTGTTGTGAAAAGCCCGGACTGAACCTTTTTCATCCTGAATAGCAGGTCGGTAGTGTGTGAACTGCTTGGACGATGGACCTGGCCCGGGTGCTGGCCGCCGTCGGCGTCACGGTCGTCGGCGTGGACCGCCCGGAGCGCAAGGCGCGCAGAATGCAGGGCAAGTCCGACCCGGTCGACGCCTGCCGCCGCGACGGCCGTGCTGTCCGGGCGGGCCACCGGCGTGCCCAGGAGCCGGGACGGTGTGGTCGAGGCAGTGCGTGTGCTGCGGCTCGCGCGCCGCAGCGCGGTCAAGGCCCGTACCCAGGCGATGAACCAGATCCGGGCCTGCTGGTCCCGGCCCCGGCGATGCTGCGTGAGCAGGTTGCGGGATGGGAGCGGGCCGCGCTGATACGCACGCTCGCCGGCTGCGGCCCGGCGACGGCCTGTCCCGGCCCCTGGCCGCGGCCAGGGCGGCGCTGCGGCGGCTGGCCCGCCGCCACCATGCGCCGGACGCGGAGATCGCCGAGCTGGACACCGAGATTGGCCCGCTGATCAGGCAGGTCGCCCCCAAGCTGCTAGTACTGCAATCTCACTTGTTTGTGGTTGAGTTGGGGTATGGGTGGGGTTGGTTGAGGAGTGGGACGGGGTGCTGGCGGGGTTGCATGCCCGGTTCGCGTCGCGTTTCGCCAGGTCGGAGCCGCGGGGGCGGGCGCTTGCGTATATGCGGGGGCTGATCGCTCCGTTGGAGCGGAAGAACGGCTGGACGCTGGCGGAGCGGGCCGGTGACCGGCTGCCGGTCGGGATGCAGCGCCTGCTGGGCGAGGCGGACTGGGACGCCGACGGTGTCCGTGACGACGTGCGGGACTACGTCGTCGGGACGATCGGCGACAAGAACGCGGTCCTGATCGGGGACGACACCGGCTTTCTGAAAAAGGCGTGCGCTCGGCCGGAGTGCAGCGGCAGTACTCCGGAACGGCGGGACGCACGGAAAATTGCCAGGTCGGCACGTTCCTGGCCTACGCCTCCGCCAGGGGGCGGGCGTTGATCGACCGGGAACTGTATCTTCCTGTGCCTTCCAATACCTGCGCATGATCGTCTGGCGTCAGGTCTTTGGATGGCTCCGGCGCAAACACCTCGGCACCGGGTGGAAGGAGCTCCGTCGCCGCTACTGCGACGGCGGATGGTGGCCGCACGACGGAGACGTCGTCCTGTTCAACCCGGGCTCGGTAGTCACCACGCGATACCGGCCTCGGCGGACGACCATTCCGTCGCCCTGGCCCAGCACGATCTGAGGAAAGCACCTGGTCAACGGGGCTTGTGGAGAGCCGGATGCGGGGTCAACTCGCACGTCCGGTTCGGGAGGGCGGCGTGGAGAAACGGGCTGGGAGGAATCCCAGTACCGCGCTCCGCGCCGACCCCACCACGACGTCGAGGTGCAGGACACGACCGGCCGCAGGCTGGCTGCGGCGCGGCTGCCGGAGGGCGTGGGGGGAAGGCATCGCGAAGCTGCACGTGCTGGCCGCCCGGCACGGCGGTGAGGGCCTGGACCCGGCGCGGGTGGTGGTGGGGACCGAGACGGACCGCGGGCCGTGGGTGCAGGCGCTGATCGCGGCCGGCTACCGGGGCTACGCGGGCAGCCCGGAGCAGGCGGCCCGGTTCAAGGAGCGATACGGAACCTCCGGAGCCAAGAGCGACAAGGGCGACGCTCACGCCCCTCGCCGACATAGTCCGCATCGACGGTGCCCAGCTGCGGCCGGTCGCCGGTGACAGCGACCAGGCCCAGGCCGTCCGTGTGGTGGCCCGCGCTCACCAGACCCTGATCTGGGAACGGACCCGCACCTTCCAGCGGCTGCCAAGCACGCTTCGCGAATACTTCCCCGGCGCTCTGACCCATCTACGCCGACCTGGAGCTGACCAGCACCGACGCTGTGGAACTGCTCGTCAAGGCGCCCGCGCCGGAACAAGCCGCGAGGGTGACGAAGTCGCACATAACGGCGGTTCTGGCCCGGCAGCGCCGCCATCACCGTGACCGGAAAGCCGCCTCGGTCCAGGCGGCGCTGCGCGAGCCCCAGCTCGGCCTCCCCGCCCAGGTCACCGCCGCCTACGCCGCTGCGGCGACCGCGCACCCGCGAGTGCTGATCGCGCTGAACGAGCAGACAGACGCGCTGGAAGCCGAGGTGAGCACCCATTTCGGGGCGCACCCGGACGCTGAGATCTACCTGTCGATGCCCGGCATCGGCGAGATCACCGGCGCCCGGGTGCTCGCCGGGTTCGGAGACGACCCCACCCGCTACACCTCCGCCAAGGCCCGCAAGAACTACGCCGGAACCAGCCCCATCACCCGCGCCTCCGGCAAGCTTCACTCCGTCCAGGCCCGTTTCGTGCGCAACGACCGCCTCGCCGACGCCCTCCAACGACAAGCCTTCTCCGCCATCAACACCTCAGCCGGCGCTCGCCGCTACTACGACAAACAACGCGCCCGCGACGCCGACTGCAACCCCGCCCTGCGCCAGCTCGGCAACCGCCTCGTCGGCATCCTCCACGGCTGCCTCAAATCGCGCACCCCCTACGACGAAGCCACCGCCTGGTCAACCACGCAACCATCCCCACCGCCGCTTGACACCACAACGGCATGGGATGTCTCAAGCGCTTCGTCGCCCGCGAGGTCTACCTCGCCCTGACCAGCACACAAACGGAACGAATCACTCAAACCGGCCTGCCTCCAGCGGCTTGACAGCCACAGGAGCATCTCACGTTCATCGTCAAGGCCGTCCTCCCCCTGGACAAGCAACGCTGAAGAAGCTCATTGGGAATCAGTAGACACTCCGGGGACGGACGGGGTGTATCTGTACCCGTGGAGGGGTCATGCCATTTTCATGGCCGGTTTGCCCGCGTCGAAGCCGGGTCCTTCCTCGGCCGTCTCCGGTGGCACGCCATCTCCCGGTGAGGTGACGTACAGGCAGAGCACTCCGTTTATCAGGAGCAGCACGGCGTAGATCCACATCAGGCCCTGGAACCCGAACGAGCTGTAGGACAGTGTCCCGATGAAGGGGCCGGCAGCGACGCTCAGGCCTGCGCCCAGGGTGTAGACACCCATCACCTGGCCGCTACGGTCCGGTGCTTGGGCCACCATCATTGCCGGCAGGGGTACGTACCCGGCGAGGCCCACTCCGTAAACGGCCACTGCCAGGGCTGCCACGGGAAAGTTGCTGCCTGCCGCCGCGGGCAGGTAGTAGCACATCAGGCATCCCAGGGCGCCGAGCCCGCCGCCGAAAAGGGCACAGGTCTTGCGTCCGCTCCAGCTGTCACCGAGCACCCCGAAGAGCAGGAGGGCTGCCAGGTTCGTGACCATCATGATCACGAGGAGTGCGTTCCATTGACTGTCACTGAAGCCGAGCTGTCGGACGAAGAACGGCATGAAGACCCATATCCCGAAGGAGGGCGTGGTGTTGATCAGGCGGATGACCAGGCTGATGCCGACCTTCGGCTTCTCGAAGAGGATCTTGAAGGTGGCTGCCAGTTCACTACGGGCGTCGCGCCCTGGGGCGAGCCCCGTCGCGCCGGTCTGTTCACGCAGGAGCAGGAGAACGATGAGCGAGCCGGCGGCGATCATGACTAGGGAGATCCAGAGTGTGGCATAGAAGCCGATCACCGGCATGGCCGCGGCCAACAGCAATGAGCCGAGGATGGGATAGCCAGCGCTGTAGGAGAACCAGAACCAGCCGACCGCTTTGCTGCGGTGGTTCCCTGGTGCGACCGCCATGATCCAGGACAGGAAGCCGTAGGCGAACATCGGATATCCGAAGCCGCGCAGACCATAGGTGGTCATGACGAGTGCGTAGTTCCCGGCTGGTATCGCGACTGTCAGCATGAGGACATGGAAGCCCGCCCAGAGGCCGGCCCCAGCAGCCATCACCCGCCTGGGGCCCCATCTGTCCGACAGCAGTCCGGCTCCAAGGAATGACCCGACGGCGGCACTCAGGCCGTAGCCGGTGATGATCGCCCCGGCGCCCGCCTCGGAGAAGCCGAGCTCGGTGCCGAAGTACTTCGACAGGTAGCTCGTCTCAACTCCATCGCCGATCATGAAGAACAACAGGCCGATGTATCCCCACATGAGTGCCGGCGGGATACCGGCCCTGGCCAGCAGGTGCCGGGACGGCGGTATCCGAGGGCGCCTGCTCACACCGATTCCGCCTTCGAGGGCACGACGTAAATTTTGCGCCCGGTGCCTGCCCTGAAGGTGGTTACGGCTTCGCCGAAGCCGTCGAGGCCGAAGACATCGCTGACCAGAGAGTCGAGGCTGAGTCCGGAAGCAAGGAGGTCAATGGCCGGCTGGAAACTGTGGTGCACAGCCATCGAGCCGATGATGTCGATCTCCCGGTTGTAGACGGCGAAGGGCGAGAAGGCAGCCACGCGCTGCGGGTCGGCTACGCCGAACTGGAGGAATGTGCCCCCCTTGCGCACCCGGGTCAGACCGTCCTCGATCGCGGCGGTCACCCCAGTTGCGTCGATGACTACTTCGAAGCCTTCTGGGCGCTCCAGAAAGCCGGCGTCCGCTGCCACAGCGTCTGCCGTGAAGGTCTTCGCGAAGGTGAGCCTGTCGTGGTTCGGGTCCACCATCGAGACCGAGGCGGCCCCCGCCGCCCGTACCAGGGCCGCCATCATAAGACCCATTGTGCCTGCACCGTAGACAAGGTAATGCGCACCGGGCTGGCGTGGCAGGCGGCTCAGACCGTGAACCGCACACGACAATGGCTCTACCAGGCCCGCAGCCGCGTCTGACAGGGAATCAGGCAAGGTATACACGCAGGCGGCCGGGACCGCGACAAGCTCGGCGAAGCCACCGTTGCGGGTCACGCCGACGGCACTGTAGCGGTCACACAGGTTCCCGCGCCCGATACGACAGTAGGGGCAGAGACCGCACGGCATGTTCGGATCGACCGCGACCCGGGCTCCCAGCTGCAAGCCGCTCACCCCCTGTCCCAGCGCGACGACGTGCCCGGTCAGCTCGTGCCCCGGGATCAACGGATAGCTCACCGACGGCAACTCACCGCCGAGGATGTGCATGTCCGTGCCGCACAGGCCGCACGATGCCGTCTCGACGACCACCTCACCCGGACCGGGCACGGGATCTGCGACCTTTATCACCGACCACATGCCGGGGCCGCTGACTGCGACTGCGCGCATCGGATCTCTCCTCACTTCCTCGTGGGCTGGCCGTGACAGTACTGGGACGTAAACGCTTACGCAAGCGTTTACGTCCTGCGGGCAGTCAGGTAGATTCCTCCCTCAGAACACGCCAGACCGAGGGCAGGAACACGGGTGACAAAAAGCAGAAACGGCGCAGAGCCATGGCCACGATGACCGACGTGGCCCGGCGCGCAGGCGTTTCCGTGGCGACTGTCTCCCATGTCGTGAACGGCACCCGCCCTGTACGCCCGGCCACGAGGGACGCCGTTCGCACCGCCATGGAGGAGCTGGGCTACATCCACAACACCCTGGCCAGGTCCCTGGTGACTTCACGCACAACCTCGATCGGACTCGTGGTCTCCGCGAGCAGCAACCCCTACTTCACGGAGATCTTCCAAGGCGTGGAAAGGGCCGCCCTCACCTACGGCTACAGCCTCCTTACCGTCGACCCTCACGACCGGCCGGAACCCGAGCTCAAAGCGGTCAGGGTGCTGCACGAGCGCCGCGTCGACGGCATGATCATTGCCCCGTCGGCGCGCCCGGCCGCGATGCTCGACCACCTCCAGCGCTGCCAGATACCCGCAGTTTTCGTCGACCGCCTCGTCAACGCCACATACGACCAGGTGTGCGCAGAGAACGATGTCCCCATGGCCCAACTGGTGACACACCTGGCTGCCTTGGGCCATACCCGCATCGGCCTCATCACGGGCCAGCCAGGACTGAGCACCACCACGGAACGACTCGCCGGCTACCAGCAGGGCCTCGAACAAGCCCACCTCACCTACGCCCCCGATCTCGTCATCAGCGGCAACTCCAGCGCCGAAGGCGCCGAGCAGGCCACCCGCCAGCTACTCAGGCTCACCCCCCGGCCCACAGCCATGATCACCGCCAACAACGCGATGACCATCGGCGCCCTTCGAGCGCTGCGTCGTGCACACGTGCCGGTTCCGGACCAGATGGCGCTCACCTGTTTCGACGACTTCTCCTGGTCGGACATCTTCGAGCCACGGCTCACCGCCATCTCACAGCCGAGCCGTGATATCGGCGCGACCGCTGTGCGGCTACTGCTTGACCGGCTGTCCGACCCCGACCGTAAGCCGCGCACTGTGCGCCTGCCCTGCACCTTCGTGCACCGCGCCTCGTGCGGTTGCACCACCTGACCCGCATCCCGCAGACGGACGCTTCTTCACGCCGTGGACGCACCAGAAAGGCTCCCAACCCATGATCGTCATCGCTGGCGAAGCCCTCATTGACCTATTGCCCGCAGAACCCGCCGTCACCAACCGGCTGCCCACGCTGATACCCACGCCGGGCGGCGGACCCTACAACACAGCCGTCGCCCTCAGCCGCCTCGGCTCAGCCACCGCCTTCTGCTCCCGCCTGTCGACAGATCACTTCGGGAACGCCCTGCTGCAAGGCCTCATGGTGGACGGAGTGGACACCTCGCTGGTCCAGCGAGGTCCGGAACCAACCACACTTGCCGTCACACATATCAACACCGACGGATCCGCCACTTACAGCTTCCATGCTGAGGGGACCGCGGACCGGCTCTTCCGCCTCCCTGAAGCACTGCCGGAGTCAACTCAAGCGGTCTCTTTCGGTACCTGCTCCCTGGTTCTGGGACCAGGAGCCAGCGCCTATGAACAACTCATGCGCCGTGAATCCGCCAGCGGGCTGTTCATCACCCTCGATCCGAACATCAGGCCCAGCCTGATCCCCACACCGGACGCATACCGAGCCCGGTTCCGCTCCTGGCTGCCGGCAGTCTCCCTCCTCAAGCTGTCCGAGGAAGACGCCATATGGCTCGCCCAGTCCGACGATCCCATCGCCGCCGTCAAGGAGTGGCTGACCACAGGACTCCGCGCTGTCGTGCTCACCCGGGGAAGCAACGGACTCACTCTCATGACCAGGGGCGGCATCGCACTCTCCGTCCCCGGCGAACAGGTGACCGTCACCGACACCATCGGTGCAGGTGACACAGTGACCGCTGCCCTGCTCCACAGCCTCCGCACCCACGGGGCACTGACCTCAGCACCGCAGCTCGATGTGGACCAGTGGCGTGACATCCTCACCTATGCGGCGCGGGCAGCAGCAATCACCTGCACACGAGCCGGGGCACAGCCGCCCTACTCATCGGAACTGGCTGGAGGGGTATAAAGACCGTGTCCTGTATGGGCGGAGCCGTTTTTGAAGCAGCAGATGACTGCGGCCAGTCCGGGAAGAGCCAGGCAGTTGTCTGGTCTCCGCCGTCGCGTGGTCGAGCCGGCGGCAGCCGGCCAGCCAGGACTTGGTGCGTTCGATGACCCTCGGCCGAGCCGCTCGCCGGACTCGGCTCCCTTGCGGGCCATCCGGACACCGATGCCCTTGCCTCACAACCATCGCTGCAGGTAAGGCACGCCGCAGGGAGCCGAGCCTGCGAGGACTGCCTCGCCGGACCCTGGCAGGCAACGCATCTCCCGCTACAGCCTGAGACCGTCCGACCCCAGGATTCGGACGGGACGTGCTCGCCCGCACCGAAGACACGACCACAGTCTCCTGTCCGCATGCGCCGATGGCTCGTCGGCTGCGACGGCGCGGCGAGAGCGGCTGCTCCATGTCGCCTGGTGGAACTCGCCACCCGGATATGTCACACGCGATACCGCGCCCTCGTGGCCGGCGCGCTGACCATGACCGCGCCCATTCTCCCTGGCGGATCGGCCCTGCCCTGAGCCCGCGCGTACCTTCCCCAGCACCTGGCGCCAGGACCCTGCCCGCAAACGTGAAGCTTGGTGACGCTCGACCAGATTGTGACGTCCGTAGTCCGCGAGCGGACACAGGCGGCGCTCCGGCAAGAGCGGTCATCGTTTCCACATCACCAGCAGACGGTAACACCCGGCGACGGCTACAGGGCAGCCGGGAACCTAAACGTCACTTTAGTGCAGGTGAAAGGGAGTATAAAAAAGAGGGTGGCCGTGCATAGTGCCGACGAGACGGGATAGCCGATTTCAAGCACTTCAACTGCGTAGAAGGGATAAGCGAATGCGGCAGTCAGCGAAAGCGTCACTGGTAGTTATGGCCACCCTGAGTACGCTGGGCTCGGCAGTAGGCAGCGCATCGGCCGCGGCTGTGACCCCGCCACAGGGCGGGCATGCCTTCATCTCACCCGTTGGCGGCGGAAACATTATACGTCCAGGGGAGAAGCTTTCGGTTTCAGGGACGTGCCCGGCTGGAGGTACCGAAGTAATCTCGGTCACGTCTCCGGCGTTCATAGATGGAAAAGCCGTCCTGGGCAAAACAGATCCGTTTGCCTTTACGGGGCGTGCCGTGGTCCCTGCGGCGGCAAAGGCCGGACAGTATTCGGTCAACGTGCGGTGCGGCAGCGACCGTGGGGCCAGCAGCTTTTCCGTTCCCTTTACGGTTTCTCCCCGTGTTTCACTCACGGCAGCGGCTGATCATAAGCAGGTCAGCCCTTGGCAGGAATTCAGGGTCACCGGCAAGGCAACCGGGTTGGCGCCGGGTACGCGCCTCGTCCTGCAGCAAGAGCAGCGTGGCCGGTGGGTCACTCTGCCGGCTCAAACGCAAGTGACCAGCAAGGGGAGCTACTCTCTGCGCGTGAAGCTGGGCATCCACGGCCTGAATAAGTTGCGGATGACGGGGCCCAACGTTGTTTCCAACACCATAAGCGTCTCTGTCGCAAAATAGGGACCGGGATAGTCCGATCACGACAGTGCAGTGGGGACGCCGCCGTTGGCAATAAGACGGCGGCGTCCCCAGACGCGGACCAGTGGCGCCCCTCAGCTTACGTGCGACCGCGGCTGAGGCAAGATCGCCGATGAGCCAGCGGCGCTGAGCGGGTGTCTTTGGCGGTGAGAACCTGCGTCAGGGGCTATCGCGCAGGGTAACGACGGGCGCGGTGCGGGGACCGTCCACCGTGCACTGGTAGCGGCCCCCGTCGCCGGTGACTTGGCAGCTCGTCGCTGCGGGAAGACCACTGAACGGGCCGCGGGTCTGGACGGAGAACGTGGCGCCGCTGTTGTCGTTGATCCTGTAGACAACCGCTGGCCCGGGGCTGGGAGAGGGGCCATTCTGACCCGGCAAGATTCCCCTCCACCTGTGTGTTTCGCCGGGACCGATCGTTTCCCCCGGCACAGGCTGTGGGTCTCCGAAGGTGCCCGTCTGCGGTAGGGTGCGGGTGATTGTGATAGAGCTTGCGCTCTGGTTGCGCACGGTGACGTTAAAAGACGTGACGGGCGTTTGCTGCCCGGTCGACTCCCGAGCGACCTGCTCACTGCCCGTGATGTGTCCGCTGCCGCTGAGGTGCTGATCGTCTCCGACCAGGTGGTTATCGTCCTCAGCGTGGGCGTTGATGATGGTGATGTCGTTACCGGGATCGATGTCGTCGGCGTGCGCGTGCGCGATTCCGGCACCGGCTGCGAGGAGTACCGAAATAGCTCCCGCGCCAAGGCGCAGAGACGTCTTCACTATCTTCTCCTTTCAGAGATTCTGCAGGCACCCTAGAGACGCTGGATCGATTTTGTCTGCAAGCAGGCTAAAAGTGGGCGGTGCGTTCATCTCAATATTTAATCTGGTTTTTTCCTCCCTGTTCCCCGGCCGGGCCAGGGGCGGTATTTGATACTGCAGTTGAATTCGTGATGCCGGTCAGGCGCCCGTGGTCAGGCCGGTGCCGGTCAGGCATCTGTCGGCCAGGTCCGGGCGGTACTGGCTTTCTGAGCCGGCGTTTGACGGCCCGGGGATCTGGCTGAGGCCGACTGCGGTGAGGTTGCCGGGTGTTGCAGCCGGCCCGCGACCAGATGCCCTCTTGGGGGTTCAGGTCCGGTGAGCAACCCGGAAGCTGGAAGACGGTGAGCCAGTCGGTGACCCGCGGCCAGGTCTCCTTCCACACCCCGGCCGCCGCGTCGTCACGCCCGGCCGCCCGCCGGGCTGCTGTGAGGGCCAGCCGTGCCGCTTCAGCAGCCGCCATGTGCCCTCCACCGTGCAGTTCACGCGGAACACGCGGCGGCCGGCCAGCGTCCTGATCCGCGCCAGTACCCACCGCCGGCCGGCCCAGCCGTGGACCGATCGGCCCGCGCTCCAGCTCCCCTTCCAGCCCATCGCGATCTACGCTTCGCTGAGCCCCGGACGCCCCGGCGATCCCTTCGACAGGACCCCGCTTTGCCGCACTCGCGCCACTGGCGGCACCACTCCACGGACCGCTCACTGATCCCCGACCCGCAGAGGTCTCCCTATTCTTCCACCCGCGTTCCACGCCCTGCAGCCGCGCCCCTTCCCTCTCCCGCAGCTTGACCGTGTGTTCGCCGCGTTTGGGTGTTCTGCGGAGGTGCCTGCCAGGAGCGGCCGTGCCGTTTCAGCGCGCCACACCGTCGCCACCGGCAAACTCACTTTCAGCCGACGGCAGATGCCGTCTGGACCCCGGGCAGCCATCCACCTCGAAGCCGTGCGCTGGCGGGCCTTGCCGAGTTCCTCCTCCAGCACGGCGAACTGGCCATGACGTGGCCTGCGCAGGCCGCTGCTGACCTTGCCGGAGTCGCGTGGGACGGGGGCGGGTCCGGCGACGCCGGAAAGCCGGCGGGGGCTGCCGTACATGAGCCGGTCCCGGCCCCCGAAGGGTGGCCGGGACCGCGTTCATGTCACCGCCGGTCATGGCGATGTACTCGGCTCCCAGCAAGTCGCCGATGCCGGGGCATGCTCGTGATCACTTCTGCGTCGCTCGCGAAGCCGACCCTCGATGAGCGCACTGACCCGGGGAAATCTCCTCAGCGAGGGTCATCACGTCCCTGGCCGGGGCGTGGACCATTCTGGCTGCCGTCTTCTCCCCGATGACGGTGGCGAACGGCGCCTTGGCGGCGGCCTTCACGGAGTTGCAGCCCTTGCGGTTCTTCAGCCAGGCCGTGAGGCGGACCCCGGCCGGTACGGCGCAGGCCGGCCGGGGTCTGGCAGCCCGTCCGAAGCAGCTCCGTCTCGCTGTTCGCCACCCGGCGGGAGAGTACCTTGGCGCCGTCTCTATCGATCACGGTGCAGTGGTGTTCGGCCTCGCCCGCCTCTGTCCCGGCCCGCAGTCCAGGTCCGGACCTCCTTCGTCGTGTCCTTCGGGGCTGTCCCGGCAGGCGGCCTTGCCGTCACGTCCATACGAGCGATCCGGTTCGCGTATCCCAGTGGGCAGCCGAGCCGTCGCGCAGTGCCGGGCGGGCAACCCCTGCGAGCCACAAACGGCAAGATCATGGCAGCCATACCGGCACCCCTGGGTGTCCCAATCTGGCGAATGCCCGGGATCAGCCCGGAACCAAGGTAGGGATCATGAAGCGACAGCACCGGTCACAACTGCAAAGCTCAGCAGTCTCCTGTCCCAGCGAGATCTTGCTGGACGCCTGGCCGACGACCCGGGGCACGCCCCTCAGGCCAGCCCCAGGCGTGCCAGGCGGACGAACCGCATACCCGCGCGACGCCCCGGAGGCAACGCTGAAGACTCAGTCATCCATACAGCCGGCGTAGCTGAGGGAGCGGCGATGCCGTTGCGGCGTTGAGCGCCCGTGACGCCGTCATCGCTGTGCCCGCCGCGCCCACGTCCAACCGGGTAGCCTTAAGCTGCCCTCGTGGGGAAACGGTGCGCCCAGCAAGAATGTCTGGTGTCATATGGCTGAGCCACTGATCAGGAGGAAGCGCATGGTTCTAGCAAGAATGGTTGCCCTTGCAGCTCTGTCTGCTCTGACATTCACCGTAGGCTGCACCGCTGACTCTCCTGAAGACAGCGCGACCGCATCCCCCGAGGCCAACTTCCTGGGCATCGACACCGCCGGAGAGGGAACAGAGCCAGATACGAGCCATGCCGGCGATGCTGTGTCACCGCTCATTCTCAGGCTCGTCGCTCCCGACCCACCGCCCGTCAAGGGGACAGACCGCAAGTACCATGTCGCCTACGAGCTCGAAGTACTAAATGCCTCTCCGCGCCCTGCCAAGCTGACAAGAATCCAAACAGTTACGGCAGATCGGTCACGTAAAGTGTTGGGCACGCTCGCCGGTGACCAGATCGTCGCGCGTTCCCTAAGGGTCGGTCCCGTTCCGGAAAAATCGGAGCCAATTACTGAAATTGCGCCCGGAGAAACTGTACTGGTTCTCATGGACGACGTGTACAGCAGCCGAAAAGCTGTACCGGCGCGATTCACCAATAGAGTGGACGCCACGTTCTCTGCCGTGCCGGCCGGGCAAAGTGGTTTCGCTAAAGTCTTTCCTGCAAAAATCTCGCAACTTAGTGGGATTATTGCTACGGGGAAGAGGGAGCCGGTGCGGATTGGGGCGCCGTTGAGGGGGGCGGGTTGGGCCGCTATCAACGCTTGCTGTTCCCTCTCGCCGCATCGTGGCTCAATGCTACCAATTGGGGGCCGCATCAACGGCGCCGAACGCTATGCCGTTGACTGGGTCAGGCTGGATCTCGCGGCAAAACCCTTGATCGATTTGCCCAAAAATTACGTCGCCACCTACAAGGGAGATCCTGAGAAGAACGAGAGCTACCTTGCCTACGGGCAGTCTGTACATGCTGTTGCGGATGCCACTGTTGTAAGGGTGGTTGGAGGAAAGAAGGACCTCCCCCCCATGGCCCCGCCGCCCGACTTGCCGATCTCCGAGATGGGAGGAAATTATGTGATCCTCCGTCTTCAGGATGGAGAATACGCCTTCTATGGCCATCTCCAGCCTGATTCGGTGAAGGTTAGGGCAGGGGATCGCGTTAAAGAAGGTCAGCAAATTGCTCGAGTCGGGAACACCGGGAACTCCACCCAGGCCCACCTTCACTTCCACGTCATGAGTGCCCCCTCGCCGCTGTCGGGTGATAACCTGCCGTTCGAAATTGAGTCCTTTCGCTCCCTTGGCGAACTCACCGGTGCTGGCCTCAGCGGCAAGACACAGCCAGGCGGCCAGGCGACGGATGAGATCCCGCTGCTGGGAAATGTTGCGGCCTTCCGGTAACGGCAGCATGAAGACTTGTCGGCATTGTGGCGCGAGCGCTTCTTGCCACTTGAGAGTGTCCCTGCAGATTTCCTTCGCGGGGAACTCGCCTCCCAACCACTGCGCTGGCCATGCCGTCGAAAGGCATCCGAGGGCTCGTTGCAACACGTGGTCGGTTTCTAGGCCGCGAGGAGTTTAGCGAGGCGCTCGGCTGGGGTTTCCCAGCCGGGCGTTTTGCGCGGGCGGCGCGGTTGAGCTGGTCGGCCAGGGATGCGAGTTGCCAGGGGCTGGCGGGGTCGCAGAAGCAGACGGCGATGTCGGCGGCGGGGTGAAGTCGCGGTGGCGTCCCGTCCCGCTTCCGTGGTCCAAATGCCAGCGAGCCTTCAGTTGGGCCGGGGTGTCCGGCGGTGGCCACCAGCGCGTCGCGGACGGCCTCGGCGCCGTGATTGGCGGCAGGTGGATGAGCAGGACCCAGCAGGACCAGCGCGTCCTGCCCGAAAACCGCCGCGAGCCGTTCCCGCTTCGCCTTCGAGGCCGTAAGCGTCCAGCCCTCAACCCGCTGCCCGTAACGGTGGGCGAGTTCGGGCACGTCCACCACACCGGCCAGCCAGGACGGCGCGAGCGCCTCAAGGGCTGCTGCACCGCTCTCCCCGGCCAGCTCCAGCCGGTCAGCCGGTTCAAGTCCTGGACCGCGCTGATCACACGGGCCGAACCGGTCCGCTGTTCCCGCCCGCCGCCACCGGCCACGCCTCCCGGCACTGCTCCAGCAGCCGTTCGAAGAGAACCCGCTCCATGCCGTGCTCCACCAGGCGGGCATGGAACTTCGCCACAACCCTGAAATCGAAGCCGGCGTCCTCCCGCTCCATCCCCGCCGCGTACTTCCAGCCGAACGCCCGCACGGTCATCGCCGCGGCCTGCCGATCAGGTTCTCAGCGCACGGCAACACCGTAGCAGGGATAAAACCCCTGGAGACAGTCCCGGAGTCCCGCAGCCGCCGACCGCGTCTGTCCCTGAAGACCTCCGGCGAGCCGGTCCCGCACCCGGATCGGCAGACTCCCGTCCGGAAAGCGGCACGAGCCACCGTCACCGTCCGCCCGGAACCGACGGCAACCCCTCCGGCCGCGACGACACCCACATCACCTCCCACGACCGCACGACGAAGAAGCGACCGCATGAAAGATCTTCCACCCACTCACCAGGGCCACTCCGGAATTGAGCAACAGAGTCCAAAGAAGCATCCGAAGCGGTGGCTATGCAGCCGCATTGTCATCGCTTGCCTGGACGAGCAGCTCGCGGGCCCGATGAGCGCTCAGGCCGAGACGTCCGAGGGCTTGGGTCTGGCTGAGTCCGAGACGGGCGAGGAAGTCGAGCTCGTGACGGAGGAGTTCAGGGCTCCATGTCGCCTGGTGTCCGGCGTTGCGGTCGCCATTGGGCCTGGTACTGGGACAGTCGATTGTGTCGTCATCCCAAGCCAGGGGCGGCGCCCAGCCCTTTGAAGAAGCCCGGTGCCGGGCGAGGACCGAGGGACCCGGTCGGTGGGACAGCTGAACCCAGGCGGCCAGGATCGCTCCCCGGGCGGCGGCTGTACTCACCCGGCCATTTGCGAATTCAGCCAGCGTCTTGGGCGATGCGGTGCCGGCCTTGCCGATCATGCTGAGGGTCCAGCCTGCCGCACACAGAGCCCGCAGTCTCCGCAGCAACCCGATATCGGTGACGTGAGCGCGGCGCGGGACAGCGGGCGGAGGCAGTTCGGTCAGAGCGAGAACCCGGCTGGCCACAGTGGCGTTGATCCCGCGCCGGGGGTTACGCGCATGGTCAATGAGAGCCGAGGTAAGAGTACTGGCGTTCACCCTCGCGGTCTGGGCGATGAGAGCGCAACTGGCTCGGTCGTAGCGTAGTTGCAGACCGCGAATGTGCTCGACGACGGGTTGACAATCCACGGTATCGCTGCGGCGCGCGACGGAGCCGGTCAGGGGTATTCCTTCACCGAGGGCAAGGAGCTGCTGGGCGGCTGCCTGCTGGATCCGGCGGGGCTGGCCGGACTCCACATCTCGCAAAGCGACCGCGAGGGTGCTGGGCGACATTCCGGCAGCCCTAGCCACAGCTGCCTGGGAAAGTCCGGGGTTCGCAGCGAGCAGTGAGCGTACGTGGTGCATCGCGGCAGCAGCATCTGTGGAGCGTCCGCCGTATCCGCGTTCCCGGTGCGGCAGATCGATCGGTTGTACAGCCAGCAGCCGCTGCCCGACCGTGGCAGTGACTGTGCGGGAACTGCCTTGCTCCTTCTGCGCATCATGGAGGAGCGACTTGAGGGTGGAGGAGGCGACGCCGGCGTGCCGGGCGATGGCCGCCACAGGCAGATTAGGACGCTGGGCGATCAGATGCTGGACGTGCCCCGCGACGGGGCCCGCAGCAATATGGTCGGCGCGCATGCAGAGCTTTCCGGAACTGGCAAGTTGGGTGGACTGGTGGACACATGCTGTCTTGGGCATTGCGAGCTGTGGTGGTTTCCAGAAACGGATGGGGTGGTCCGCGCAAACGGGCAGGCGGTACAGCGCCCCGCCAGCGGTGGGGCTGCTGGCACGCTCCGGGCTGCCGCCGGGCCGGGCGTGCATCAGGCGCCGGGCAGCGAACTCGGCACCGGCGGCTGCATGCCGTTTGACGCGGCCAGCTTATGACAGCAGTTCTACGGCGGTAGCGGCGGGGCCTGATACCAAATGTCCCGGGGTCACCTCCGGCGGCTAATGTCCTCCAGGTGGCCGTGCACCGATATGGCACAGGCGTCCTCCGTCTGGCCTCTCCTGCCCGGCCGAAGGGACTGGTTGAGGCCCTGCGCAGGTGATGTTCTCCGCGTTCGTCCCGAGATTTTTGCAGGTGAAGGACCACGTGAGGGTGTTTTGCTGGTGGTATGAAATGACGGCCATGGGGTACAACGGGCGGTAGCTTCCGATCTAAGAAGCCGGGACCCCAAGCACCCTGGGCGTCTCCTACGTGAGCTTAAGGACGCATGAGTATGGCCAGCGGCACCGTGAAGTGGTTCAACGCCGAGAAGGGCTTTGGCTTCATCGAACAGGAGAACGGGCGGGACATTTTCGCTCACTACTCGGAGATCCAGGGCAACGGGTACCGCGAGCTGATCGAAGGTGAGCGTGTCACATTCGATGTCGGCCAGGGACCGAAGGGCCCGCAGGCGCAGAACATCGTCCGCGGCTGACCTGGTCTGCCGCGAGCTTCAGACCTCTTCGGTGACAGCGATCGCGCGCTTCGGCGGGCCCGCCGACTGTGTTCCCGCAAGGCCGGACCGCTGGGGCCCGGCAGCCGGTGCGCCCGGGTGAACCTGCGTGCCGTCGCACGGATATCGTCTGCGCTGGGTCGGATCCGCTGTGACGGGCATTTGAGATCGGGCGTTTTGGGCTCCGGAGGTCATACAGAGGATGGGGGCAGAAGCCGCGTCCTCGGTGCTCGTTGACTCCGGAGGTCAGGGCCGGGATCCGCCGGGCTGTGCCGACGAGGTTGACGGTCGGTCGGCCAGGTCGCCAAGGACTTCGGCCTGACCGGGGGACGGCAGTGCCATACTGGGCCCGCCATGCCCAGGCCGCGCAGGTGAGCGAAAGGGCCTGGTCGGCAGCGAACGCGAGGAGCTGGCCCCGCAGCGGCGGGGGAACCGCCGCTTGCGTGAGGGCGCCGGCATCCTGCGGCGTGCGACGGCTTTCCGACGCAGACCCGGTGAACGTGGACCTATCGAGGCGGAGAAACGGCAGGTCACAGCGTCAGAAGGGACGTGTCGGCCGTCTGGATACGGGAAAGCAGCATGCTCCACGCCCCACCCGCTGACCAGCGCCGATGGCGTTTGTAGACGGTTTCCCGCGGACCGAACCGCTCCGGCAGGCCCCGCCACTGGACACCCGTCCGCACCTGGTAGAGCACCCCGATGATCACCACCGCACTGTCACCGGTCTCCAGCCCCGGCTGTCACCCATGGCCGGTCCGCGTGACCGGCGCGGGAAGAGTCACCCGTTCGTGAACGGGTGACCTTACGGCCTGCTCGGCGGTACTGACCGGCGCGAAGTCGTTTGCCGCCATCGGACAGTGGGCTTCGCGCGCTCAGCAGAACACGCTGACCCGACCCGGCGCCCGCACCGCGACGGCCTTCAACGCGCGGATCGCGCCGAGCACGGCGACCATCCGGCGCGTCATCAACACCACCTGCCCCGGCAGGCTCGGTGATCTGCAGGGATACGAGCCAGCCAAAACCGGCACCCTCACCGCGGACGGCAAGAGCGTCCGCGGATCGCGCAGCGACGACGGCCCGGCCGCCCACCTGCTGGCCGCGATCACCGGCAACGGCATGACCGTCAGCCAGCCGCGGGTCCAGAAGAAGACGAAGGAAATCACCTGCTTCGCCGGCCTACTGACGCCCTTCGACCTGCGGGGAGTCACCGTGACCGCCGACGCTCTGCACGACCACGCCCGCTTCCTCGTCGCGACCAAGGAAGCGCACTACGCGCTGACCGTGAAGCGGAACCAGGCCGGCCTGCACGAAAGCCTACTTACCCTGCCCTGGGAGAAGGCCACCCGGAAGCAGCACGACTGCACCCAGGGCCAGGGCCGCAAGGAGACGTGTGGTCCAGGTCCTGACCGTCGACGACCTCGACTCCCCACGCCGCCCGGCCGCCCGAGTCGTCCGCCACCGCACCGACCACAAGAGCGGCAAACCCAGCCGCGAGACCGTCTACGTCATCACCGACCTGACCAGCCGGGAAGCCACTCCACAGCGGCTCGCTAAGATCGTCAAGTTGCAATGGGTGACCGGAAAGCGGCTCCACTTCATCCCCGACACCGCCTTCACCGAGGACGACTCGAAGATCCCTACCGGGCACGGCCCCGCCAACATGGCCACCCTCCGCCGCTTCCCCACCATCAACTCCGCGCCGTCGGCCACACCAGCATCGCCGCCGGACTCCGCGAGATGTCCTACGACACCTTTCGCCGCCCACTGGCCCTGCTCAGGGCTCAACCGACGTGCACAGATACGTGCACAGTCAGACTTTGAAGCCGCCCAGACGGCTCTCGCCGGCACAGACCTGATTATGAACGGCTGACCGACATCGCGAATTCAAGTCAAAGTACCTCCCCGGGAACCTCATGTCCCAGTCTCCAGGTGTCCATGATCGATCAAGGGCAGGCTTCACTGAACATCCTTGCCCCCTCGCCATGACAGCTGCATTCCATGAGCGAAGACTCTGCCCGCATGCCAAAGCGCAACTGCAAAATTAATTTCTCTTTATTCAGCGGACTGTGTGTCTGCTCAACTACATAAATTGAGCCACTCGATCGGTGGAACGCGGAGAGACCCTGCCATGGGTCGGTCAGTTGATGCCGCTATGCCCTGATACGGAGAATTATGGACACTGTTAGAACCGAAATACACGTTGGAACCGAAATACACCAGGGAGAAACATGCTCAGGTTTGCTCGTCAATCTCTGCTCGCTACAGCGGCCGCCGGTGTAGCGGTAGCAGCGTTCGCTGGAAGCGGCACCGCCCATGCCGCCGCAGGAAACGTCTGGGAACGCGTGGCCGCCTGTGAGAGTGGCGGCAAGTGGAATATCAACACCGGGAATGGTTTCCACGGCGGTTTGCAGTTCACTCCCTCCACGTGGGCGGCATTCGGTGGCAAGAAATTCGCGGCCTCAGCGCACCAGGCAACCAAGGCCCAGCAGATTCAGATAGCAGAGAAGGTTCTGAAAACGCAGGGTCCCGGAGCGTGGCCGGTTTGCTCAAAGAATGCGGGGCTCGTTCGCTGATGGAAAAGAGACCTGGAGACTGAAGACCGTAAGGTCCGAAGGGGACAGCATCACCGCGAGATATTGATATGCATGGGCTGGTAACTGGCATGCCCGCTCCCGCTGCTCCCGCTGCTCCCGGAGCAATGCTCGAAATCTGTGGATCGGCCCGGGTGGGGTGCCTCGCGGGATACGGAGGGCGTACCTTCCCGGGTGATCAACTCATGGTCACCGAGCAGGCCCGCGTTCGAGCGCGGGCCGGGAAGGCACGCCCGTGCTCAGCGTAGTCACCGAAGACGGCTCTGCCGAGACCGGTACCTGTCTGATCGGCGAGATCGTGCGGGAGGGCGCGAGGCGGATGCTGGCCGCCGCGCTGGAGGCGGAGGTGGAGCAGTACATAGCCGGCTCGCTGGCCGGCGTGATGAGGCCGGCCGCCGGCTGGTGGTCCGCAGGCGGCCGGCACCGGCCCCGGGTCGGTGACCACGGCCGCCGGGCCCATCGAGGTC
>NZ_JBWKJV010000055.1:0-20830 GCF_056432045.1 Streptomyces sp. NPDC045701
CCGACAAATCCCAAACAGGACAGTCGAGACGTCAGTCAGTCGGAGGGTCAGACCCACCCGCAGCGTCACCACGTCACATCCTCACTGTCAGTCGTGTATAGCGGCGCTGCACAACTCTTCCCCACTTTTGGTTCCTGCCCTGCGCCGTGATTTTCCCACAGCGGGGATGAGGTCTACACCACCTGGGTATCGCTTGGCCACGGCCACCCTCACCTCCGCAGCTGTAGGAGCACCCGCCCATGTCACGTACCGCAGCAGAGATCGCCACCCAGCCCGCCTGCTGGCGCCGGGCCGCCGAGGCGGCCGCGTCGTTCGGGGAGGGGCTGCCGCGCCCCGGTGAGCGGGTCGCCGTGACCGGTTGCGGGACGTCCTGGTTCATGGCCATCGCGTACGCGGCGCTGCGCGAGGCGGCGGGCCAGGGGGAGACGGACGCGTACCCGTCGTCGGAGTTCCCGTCCTCCCGTTCGTACGACCGGGTGGTCGCGATCACCCGTTCGGGTACGACGACGGAGGTGCTGGACCTGCTGGGCGTGCTGCGCGGCCGGGGGGTGGCGACGGTGGCGCTGACGGGCGACCCGAGGACGCCGGTGATGGATGCGGCGGACGCGGTCGCGGTGCTCGACTGGGCGGACGAGGAGTCGGTGGTGCAGACCCGGTTCGCCACGACGGCGCTGGCGTTCCTGCGGGCGGCCCTGGGCGCCGTACCGGGGGTGGGGACGGTGGCCGAGGCGGCGGCGGACGCCGAGCGGGCGGTGGCGGAGCCGCTGCCGGAGGCCGTGACGGGGGCGGAGCAGTGGACGTTCCTGGGCCGGGGGTGGACGTACGGGCTGGCCCTGGAGGCAGGGCTGAAGATGCGGGAGGCGGCGGGTGCGTGGACGGAGGCGTACCCGGCGATGGAGTACCGGCACGGCCCCATCTCGATCACCGGTCCTGGGCGGGTGACCTGGGTGTTCGGCGCCCCGCCGGAGGGGCTGGCCCAGGACGTGGCGCGGGTCGGGGGGACGCTGCACGCGGACGCCTCGGCGGACCCGATGGCGGACCTGGTGCGGGCGCAGCGGCTGGCGGTGGCGGTCGCCGAGGCGAAGGGGTACGACCCGGACCGGCCGCGCAACCTGACGCGCAGCGTGATCCTGTCCTCGTAGGGCCCGCAGCGTCGCCCCCACGGACGCCCGCCCGTCCTCGTACCGGCATTTTGTATGCGCGGACAACAATCCAGGCGAGTGGACTAGACCTTTCACGGGTTCACGAGCGACACTGTCTTCCGTGAGACACGTCATCGCCCTCGATGTGGGCGGCACCGGGATGAAGGCCGCCCTGGTCGGAGCCGACGGGGCCCTGCTGTACGAGGCGCGGCGCGCGACCGGCCGCGAGCGCGGCCCCGACGCGGTCGTGGAGGCCATCCTGGGCTTCGCCGCCGAGCTGCACGCCCACGGCCGCGAGCGGTACGGCACCGGTGCCGTCGCCGCCGGCGTCGCCGTGCCCGGCATCGTCGACCCGGACCGGGGCCTCGCCGTCTACGCCGCCAACCTCGGCTGGCGCGACGTCCCGCTGCGCGCCCTGCTCGCCGAGCGGCTCGGCGGCCTGCCGGTCGCCCTCGGGCACGACGTCCGCACCGGCGGGCTCGCCGAGGGGCGCGTCGGCGCGGGCCGGGGCGCCGACCGGTTCCTGTTCGTACCGCTCGGCACGGGCATCGCGGGCGCCATCGGCATCGGCGGCGTCATCGAGGCGGGCGCGCACGGGTACGCCGGCGAGATCGGCCACATCGTGGTGCGCCCCGGCGGGCCCGAGTGCGGCTGCGGCCGGCGCGGCTGCCTGGAGACGCTCGCCTCGGCCTCGGCCGTGTCACGGGCCTGGGCGGCGGCGAGCGGCGACCCCGGGGCGGACGCGGCGGACTGCGCGAAGGCCGTGGCGTCCGGCGACGAGCGGGCCGTACGGGTGTGGCAGGACGCCGTCGACGCGCTCGCCGACGGGCTGGTCACCGCGCTGACCCTGCTGGACCCCCGCACGCTCATCATCGGTGGCGGTCTCGCCGAGGCCGGGGAAACGTTGTTCACACCCCTTCGGGCGGCCGTCGAGGAGCGCGTGACGTTCCAGAAACTGCCCGCCATCGTGCCGGCGGCCCTCGGGGACACCGCCGGATGCCTGGGCGCGGGCCTCCTCGCCTGGGACCTACTCGCCAGTTCGGAGGTATCCGCCTGATGGCCGATCACAAGGTTCTCGCCGGCGCCCGCGTGGTGCTGCCGACCGGGATCGTGGACAACGGGCGGGTGATCGTCGAAGGCGGCCGGATCGCGGGCCACGCCCCGGCGGACGCCCCCGCCACCGACCTCACCGGGCACTGGGTCGTACCCGGCTTCGTCGACATGCACAACCACGGCGGCGGCGGCGCGTCCTTCACCTCCGGCACCGTCGAGGAGGTCCTCAAGGGCGTCCACACGCACCGGCTGCACGGCACCACCACCGTCGTCGCCTCCACCGTCACCGGCGAGATGGACTTCCTCGCGCACCGCGCCGGGGAGCTGTCCGAGCTCGCCGAACAGGGCGACATCGCGGGCATCCACTTCGAGGGCCCGTTCATCTCCCCGTGCCGCAAGGGCGCCCACAGCGAGGGCCTGCTGCGCGACCCGGACCCGGCCGAGGTGCGCAAGCTGGTCGACGCGGCGCGCGGCCACGCCCGGATGGTCACCCTCGCCACCGAACTGCCCGGCGGCCTCGACTCCGTACGCCTGCTGGCCGAGCACGGCGTCATCGCCGCGATCGGGCACACGGACGCCACGTACGAACAGACGGTCGCGGCCATCGACGCGGGCGCCACCGTCGCCACCCACCTGTTCAACGCGATGCCCGCCCTGGGCCACCGCGCACCGGGGCCGATCGCCGCGCTGCTGGAGGACGAGCGGGTCACCGTCGAGCTGATCAACGACGGCACGCACCTGCACCCGGCCGCCCTGGAGCTGGCCTTCCACCACGCCGGCCCGGACCGGGTGGCGTTCATCACGGACGCGATGGACGCGGCGGGCTTCGGCGACGGCGTCTACCACCTCGGCCCGCTGGAGGTGGAGGTCCGCGAGGGCGTCGCCCGGCTGGTGGAGGGCGGCTCGATCGCGGGCTCCACCCTCACGCTCGACACCGCGTTCAGGCGGGCCGCCACCGTCGACCGGCTGCCGGTCGAAGCCATCGTGCGCGCCGTCTCCGCCAACCCGGCGAAGCTGCTCGGCGTGTACGACGAGGTCGGCTCCCTGGAACCCGGCAAGAGCGCCGACCTGGTGGTCCTCGACGCGGAATTCACCCTCGTGGGCGTCATGCGCAGGGGCGAATGGGTGATTGAGCCGCAACCGGCCTGATTTCCGCAGGAATTGCTGCAAGGCGGTGGAGCCGGGGGACTGGGCCAACCGCCTTCGATTTGGCATGATCAAGGCCCGGAAGCGGAAGCAAGAGGCGGAAGCGGGCGCGTACTCGGGGGGTGTCACGGGTGATCCTGACGGTCACGCTCAACGCCGCCCTCGACATCACCTACCGGGTGGACGCCCTCACCCCGCACGCCTCGCACCGCGTCACCGACGTCACCGAGCGCCCCGGCGGCAAGGGCGTCAACGTCGCCCGCGTCCTCGCCGCCCTCGGCCACGACACCGTGGTCACCGGCTTCGCCGGCGGCCCCACCGGCGACGTCCTGCGCGACCTGCTGGCGCCGCTGCCCGTGCGCGACGCGCTCGTCCCGGTCGCCGGAACCACCCGCCGCACCGTCGCCGTCGTGGACGCCTCGACCGGCGACACCACCCAGCTCAACGAACCCGGCCCGACGCTCACGCCCACCGAGTGGTCGGCCTTCCTCGCCGCCTACGACGAGCTGGTGCGCGAGGCCGACGCCGTCGCCCTGTGCGGCAGCCTGCCGCCGGGCATCCACGTCGGGGCGTACGCGGACCTGGTGCGCCGCGCCCGGGCCGCGTCCGTCCCGGTGGTGCTGGACACCAGCGGCGAGCCGCTGCGCCGTGGCATCGCCGCCCGCCCCGACCTGGTGAAACCCAACGCCGACGAGCTGGCCCGGCTCACCGGCGCCCGCGAGCCGCTGCGCGCCACCCGCGACGCCCGCCGCCGGGGCGCCCACGCCGTGGTCGCCTCCCTCGGGCCGGACGGCCTGCTCGCGGTGACCCCGGACGGCATCTGGCAGGCCGCCCCGCCCGGGGCGGTGAAGGGCAACCCGACCGGCGCGGGCGACTCGGCGGTGGCGGGCCTGCTGGCCGGCCTCGTCGAGGGCCTGCCCTGGCCGGACCGGCTGGCGCGGGCGGTGGCCCTGTCGGCGGCCACGGTGCTGGCGCCCGCGGCGGGCGAGTTCGAGATGACGGCATACCGGGAACTGCTGTCCCGGGTCACAGTGACGGAGCACGCCACGGCCGCTTGACGGAGGTACGCACATGCCCCTCGTTCCCACCGGCGAACTGATCGCCCGGGCCAGGTCCGCGGACGACGCCGTCGCCGCGTTCAACGTCATCACCCTGGAGCACGCCGAGGCGATCGCGGCCGGCGCCGAACGGGTGGGACGGCCCGCGATCCTCCAGATCTCCGAGAACGCCGTGAGGTTCCACGGCGGCGACCTCTCCGCCGTCGCCGCCGCGGCCGCCGCCGTCGCCCGCGCGTCCACCGCGCCGCTGGGCCTCCACCTCGATCACGTCGTCTCGCCCGACCTCCTGCGCGGCGCGCACACCGAGGGCTTCAGCTCCGTGATGTTCGACGCCTCCAAACGGAACTACGGCGACAACGTCAAGGCGACCGCCGATGCCGTGCGCTGGGGCCACGAGCGGGGCCTGTGGGTCGAGGCCGAGCTGGGGCGGGTCGGCGGCAAGGACGGCGAACCGCCGCGGGACGCCCACACCCCCGGCGTCCGCACCGACCCGGCGGAGGCCGCCGCGTACGTCGCGGACACCGGCATCGACGCCCTCGCCGTCGCGGTCGGCTCCACCCACGCGATGACGCGCCGCACGGCGACCCTCGACCACGCCCTGATCAGCGTCCTCCGCGACGCCGTCCCCGTCCCGCTGGTCCTCCACGGCTCGTCTGGCGTCCCGGACGACGAACTGCGCGCCGCGATCGCCGCCGGCATGACGAAGATCAACATCGGTACGGCCCTGAACACCGCGTTCACCGGCGCGGTCCGCGCCCACCTCGCCGACCACCCCGACACGGTCGACCCCCGGAAATACCTCGTCCCCGCTCGCGAGGCGATGACGGGGACGGTGGCGCACTTCCTGACGGTGGTCAGCCCTTGACCTGCCCCTGCTGCAACCAGACCTGGTCGAGGTACGCCTCGCACTGGTTGCCCGGCTCGCACGACATCGTCATCGTGTTCGAGCCCTTCTTCAGCTCGGCGTAGGAGTAGGTGTACGTCCACCCCTTCTCCCAGTCGCCCTCCGCCGCGTGAGCGAAGTTCTTCATCCGGATCTCACGCGGCGACCCGCCGTTGACGGACAGGGTGGCGTTCGCGTCCTTGCCCGGCACGCTGTAGCTCAGGAACAGCGTGTAGGACCCGTCCTCCGGGACGTCGACGGTCCAGCTCGCGGAGCCGCCGGTGCCGTTGAACATGACGTACGCGCCGTCGGCGCCCTTGGCGCCCTTGACGTCCGTGCCCAGCCGGGCCGGTCCGCCCAGGCGGAGCGTCGCCGCGTCCTGCTTGGGGAGCTCAACCGGCTCCTCCGCGGACTGCGAGGGCTTCGGCGACGGGGACTGCTGGACCTCGGTCGCGGGCGCCGTGGGCTTGGCCCTGTCGTCCTTGCCGTCGCCCTTGGCGTTGGTCAGGACGGCGACCGTGATCCCGATCACCACGACCAGGACGACCGCGATCGCGCCGAGCAGCAGCCCCTTGGTGTTGGGGCCGCCGCGCTGCGGGGGCTGGGCCAGGGGCACCGGGCGGGTGCGGTCGCCGCCCGGGAAGGTCTCGGGGGCCGCGTACTGGGGGCTCGGCTGGGCGTACTGCTGCTGGTACTGCGCCTGCGGCGGCACCTGGCCGCCACCGCCGCCGTACTGGCGCTCGCCGACCGCCCTGACCTGGTTGTACGACGTTCTGGGCACGCCGGGCTGAGCGGCCGGACCCGGGTAGCCGTAGCCGCCGCCCTGGCGGGGCGCCTGCGCGCCCGCCGTCTGTCCGTCCGCGTACAGGTAGCCGAACGGATCGTCGTCCTCGGGCGTGCTCGCGCCGTTGTTACCGGCAGCCATCCCTGGTCACTCCTCATTCCCTGCTCGCCAGCGGTCACCGACCGGGCGAGCCTACCCCGAACGGCTCACCCCGCTCGGCGGTGCACCTTCGAGCGGGAACGCTTCTCGATGTACATCCGCTGGTCAGCGGAGTTCAGCACCTCTTCGACGGACATCCCGCACTCCGCCCACCCGATGCCGAAACTGGCGCCCACCCGCACCGCGCGCCCGTCCACCCGGATCGGCGGAATGATCGCGTTGCGCAGGCGTACGGCGAGGTCGGCGGCGTCGGCGGCGCCCAGCCCGTCGGCCAGGACGACGAACTCGTCACCGCCGAGCCGGGCCACGGTGTCCCCGTCCCGCACCCCGGCGGACAGGCGCCGGGCGACCTCGATGAGCACCGCGTCACCGGTGTGGTGCCCGAACCGGTCGTTGATCGACTTGAAGCCGTCCAGGTCGCAGAAGAGGACCGCGAGGCCCTTCGTCCCGTCGTCGACCTCGTCGTCGGGCGCCACCGCGTGCACATGGTGGTCGTACGCCCCGCCCTCCGCGCCGGCCCCGAAGTCGAAGCCGTCGCCCCGGTAGGCGTGCTCGCCGTACTCGTAGTCGCCGCTGTCGTACGCGTCGACCTCGTGCGTCCCGGCCGTCGACCGCACCGCGTGCGGCCGGGAGCACAGCCGGGCGCTGAGCCGGGCGCGCAGCTCGGCGCTGTTGGGCAGACCGGTCAGCGCGTCGTGCGAGGCGCGGTGGGCGAGCTGGAGCTCGTGCCGCTTGCGCTCCTCGATGTCCTCGACGTGGGTGAGCAGGAAACGCGGCCCGTCGGCCGTGTCGGCGACCACCGAGTTGCGCAGCGACACCCACACGTAGCTGCCGTCCCGCCGGGCCAGCCGCAGCTCGGCCCGGCCGCCCTCGGCTGAGGTGCGCAGCAGGGTGCCGATGTCCTCGGGGTGCACCAGGTCGGCGAAGGAATAGCGGCGCATCACGGACGCGGGCCGGCCGAGCAGCCGGCACAGCGCGTCGTTCGCCCGCAGGAGCCGGCCGTGCTGATCGCCGCCCATCTCGGCGATGGCCATGCCGGAGGGCGCGTACTCGAACGCCTGGCGGAACGACTCCTCGCTCGCGCGCAGCGCCTGCTGCTCCCGCTCCAGGCGCACCAGGGCGCGCTGCATGTTGGAGCGCAGCCGGGCGTTGCTGATCGCGATGGCGGCCTGCGAGGCGTACATCTGGAGCGCCTCCTGGCCCCACGGGCCGGGGCGGCGGCCGTTGCGCGGCCGGTCGACGGAGATGACGCCGAGGAGCTCGCGTCCGCTGCCCGACGCGTACATCGGGGCGTAGAGGCGGTCGCGGGGGTGCCACTCGTCCTCGAAGCGGGGCTCGGGGCCGTCGGTGTGCCACTGCGGGACGTCGTCCTCGATCAGGACCCAGCCCTCGGTGTGCGGTATGAAACGGAGCTCGCCCCACGCCTCGCCCATGCTCAGCCGGCGCTCCCAGGACGCGCGGGAGCCGACCCGGCCGGTGATCAGCGCCTCGGCGGCGGGACTGCCGGCGAACGCGGCGACGACCAGGTCACCGTCGGGACGTACGACGTTGACGCAGGCCAGTTCGTAGCCGAGCCCGGCGATCACGCCGTCGGCGACGGTTTGCACCGTGTCGGCCAGGCTGCGGGCCGTGTTGAGGTTGGCGACGACCTGATGCAGCTGCCGCAGGGTCGCAAGACGGACGTACGGCTCCGACTCGGTCTCCATTGCTCGCTCTCCCCGAGACCTCGACAGCAACTCCAGGGTTCTCATCGGCGCTCGTGTTGCACTGTCACGCCACTGAATCACAGCGAGCTGTGCCCCAGGTACACAGGGTCAACAAAACCTGCGCTCTGTGACTCAAGTCACAAAGGATGATGTTCGTTACGGAAGACGGCCGAACCGGGGGTGACCGGCCGCTGAACTTCGCGTGAACGCACAGTATGGGGCCATGACCGGACCGGGTCCTAGGACCACCGGCTGGTTCCTCCGCCCGATGCGCCGGCGGGCGGGACCGGGCTAGCGTTCCCGGTGTGTTGCCGACGACCCAGCTCCCCGCCCCCGCCGTCCCTCATCCTGAGGGGGTGAGCGACGACGAGTTCCGTGCCGCGATGTCCCGCCTGGCCGCCGGCGTGGTGCTGGTCACGGCCCATGACCCGGACGAGGGCCCTCGCGGCGAGGACATCGGCATGACCGCGACGGCGTTCCTGTCCGTGTCGCTGGACCCGCCGCTGGTCCTGGTCAGCCTGCGCAACGGCTCCCGGATGGACGACCTGCTGGCGGAACAGCCGCTGTGGGGCGTCTCGATCCTGGCGCAGGGTCAGCGCCAGATCGCCGGCCGGTTCGCGATGAAGGGCCGGGTGAGCGACCGGCTGCTCTTCGCCGACATCCCCACCGTCCGGGGCGGTGCGAGCGGCGCGCTGCTGGTGGGCGGGGCCCTGGCGACGCTGGAGTGCCGCACCGAGCAGCGCGTGGAGGCGGGCGACCACACGCTGGTCGTCGCCCGTGTCCTGACCGTCGACCTCCCGGCCGGCGACGGCGCCCCTCTCACCTACTTCCGCGGCAACTACCGCCACCTCGCCTGACCCCGCGGGGCGGGCCGTCGGGACCAGTCGCGGGGCGAGGGCCGGCCGTCAGGACCAGTCGCGGGGAGAGCGGCCGCGCTTGGTCTCACCGCGCTGCTTCTTCTGCCGCAGGCGCCGCTCGTTGATCCCGCGCGGCACCTTCGTCGCGCGGCGCGGCTTCGGCGGCGGGGCCGTCGCCTCGGCCAGCAGGGACGCCAGCCGCACCGCCGCCGTCTCGCGGTTGCGCCACTGCGAGCGGTGCTCCGACGCGCGGACGGTCACCACCCCGCCGACCAGCCGGGACGCCAGCCGCTCCAGGGCCCGCTCCTTCCAGACCGCCGGCAACGCCTCCGTGCGCGCCACGTCGAAGCGCAGCTCCACCTGGGAGTCGCTCGTGTTGACGTGCTGCCCGCCCGGCCCGGACGACCTGGAGAAACGCCACATGAGTTCGGCCTCCGGCAGGGAGACCGAACCGCGGATGACATAGGGGCCGGACATGCCCCCATGATCCCTGTCCGGACGCGGTCACGTCACCCCGTTTTCCGATCGTGGAACCAGTCCGCCGCGCGGTGCGTTATGCGGTACGACGCTAGGTACGAAGAAAGGGACTCTCCATGGCTGTAAGCCTGTCCAAGGGCGGCAACGTCTCGCTGACCAAGGAGGCGCCGGGTCTGACCGCCGTCACCGTGGGCCTCGGCTGGGACGTCCGTACCACCACGGGTACCGACTTCGACCTCGACGCGTCCGCGATCGGTGTCGACGCGTCCGGCAAGGTCGCCTCCGACGCCCACTTCGTCTTCTTCAACAACAAGTCCACCCCGGACCAGACCATCGTCCACACCGGTGACAACCGCACCGGCGAGGGCGGCGGCGACGACGAGCAGATCAACGTCAACCTCGCGGGCCTCACCGCCGACGTCGACAAGATCGTCTTCCCGGTCTCCATCTACGACGCGGTGGCCCGCTCGCAGAACTTCGGCCAGGTCCGCAACGCCTACATCCGCATCATCAACCAGGCCGGCGGCGCCGAGATCGCCCGCTACGACCTGAGCGAGGACGCCGCCACCGAGACCGCCATGGTCTTCGGCGAGCTGTACCGCAACGGCGCCGAGTGGAAGTTCCGCGCCGTCGGCCAGGGCTACGCCTCCGGCCTGGAGGGCATCGCCCGCGACTTCGGCGTCAACCTCTGACCGACGCGCACAGGGTGGCCCCGGCGGCGAGGTCCGCGCCGGGGCCCTACTGTTTCCGCATGATCGTCGAACCGCTGGAGGGGGGCGAGGACGGCGCGCTGCCCGGCCCGCTCCTCACCGAGCTCACCGAGCTGTACGCGTCGAACCGGGAGTTCCAGCAGCTCAGCGGGGACTTCCCGGACCCGGACGACATCCGTCCCGAGCAGGTCGCCGCGTCGCTCGCGGAGGAGCTGTCCCACCCGGACACCGAGGTGCTGCTGGCCCGTTCGGCGGGGCACGTCATCGGCATCGCGGTGACCCGCGCCCACCACCCCGACCCGGACGACCCCGATCCGTGGATCGGGCTGCTGATGGTGCACGCCCGCGACCACCGCGCCGGCTTCGGCCGCGAGCTGGCCGAGATCGTCGAGAAGCGTTTCCGCGCGGTCGGCCGCAAGGGCCTGAAACTCGCCGTCCTCGACAACAACCCCAACGCCCTCGCCTTCTGGACCACCCTCGGCTACGAGGAGGTCGACCGGCGCAGGGACCACCGGCTCGCCCGCGACTGCGTCGTCATGCGGAAGGCCCTGTAGGCCGGTCCTCCCCGTACAGCCAGACGTCCCACAGCTCCGTCAGGTCCTCGCCGGCCGTCTCCTCCACGTACCGGACGAAGTCCTCCGTCGAGGCGTTGGCGTGCCGGTACTTCGCCGGCCAGCCGCGCAGGACGGCGAAGAAGGTGTCGTCGCCGACCGCCTGACGGACCTTGTGCAGCACCATCGCGCCCCGGTGGTAGACCGGCGGGCCCGAGAGGTCCTCGGCCGCGGGTGGTTCGGCGGGCGGGAACGCCCAGTTCCCCGGCTCGGCGAACGCCTCGTCGAAGCTGGCCGAGACGGGCCGGTCCTGGAAGTCCTCCGCGTACAGCCACTCCGCGTACGTCGCGAAGCTCTCGTTCAGCCACATGTCCCGCCACGACTTCGGCGAGACGGAGTTGCCGTACCACTGGTGGGCGAGCTCGTGCACCAGCGTGGGGACGTCCAGGGTGTTCCTGTCGAAGAACGGCCGGCTCTGCGTCTCCAGCGCGTACTGGACGTCGATCAGCGGGTCGACGATCGCCCCGGTGGAGGAGAAGGGGTACGGGCCGAACTTCCCGGCCTCCCAGGCCAGCACCTCCGGGATCTCGCCGAGAAGCGCCGGGTTCCCGCGGGCGGCGGTGTGGACGGGGATGCCGTCCGGGGTACGGGAGGTCCTCGTGTCGTACCGGCCGATGGCGAGCGTCGCCAGGTAGCTCGCCATCGGTTCGGTGGTGCGCCAGGTGAAGACGGTGCGGCCGCCGCCGGCCCGCGGCTGGGCCGGTTCGCCGTTGGAGACGGCGCGCAGCCCTTGCGGGACGGTGACGGTCATCGTGTACGTGGCCTTGTCGGAGGGGTGGTGGTTGCCCGGGAACCAGGCCGTGGAACCGGTCGGCTCGCCCAGGGCGACCGCCCCGTCTGCGGTCCGCAGCCAGCCCTCGCGCGCCCCTTCGGCGTCGGTGATCGTGGCGGGTGCGCCGGAGTAGCGGACGACGGTACGGAAGGTGGCGCCGTCGGCGACGTCCCCGGCGGGCCGCAGGGTCAGTTCGCCGCCCGACCGGCGGACGGCGGCGGGCTCACCGTCGACGGTGGCGCTGTGGACGGTGAGCCCGGTGAGGTCGAGGTTGAAGGCGCCGAGGGTCTGGGTGGCGCGGGCCGTGATGTCGGCGGTGCCGGTGAGGCGGCCGGTGCCCGGCTCGTAGTCGAGGGTCAGCGCGTAGTGGCGCACGTCGTAGCCGCCGTTGCCGAGCCCCGGGAAGTACCGGTCGCCCAGCCCGGCCGCCCCCGGCTCGCCGCCGGTGCCGCCGCTTCCGTCCCCGGCGCAGCCGGTGAGCGCGGCGCCGAGGAGGACCGCGACGGCGGCGAGGGCACGGGGTCGGCGTAGGTCCACCCCGTGATCGTAGGGGCGGAACGGGTACCTCAGCGGGTGAGCGCGGCCACACCCGCCTGGGCGAACTTCTCGTCCAGGCCCCCGCTGGGCGCACCGGCGACCCCGATCCCGGCGACGGGCGCGCCCTTGACGGTGACGGGCGCGCCGCCCGCGAGGAACAGCGTGCCGGGGATGTCCTTGAGGTTCGGGGCGCTCTCCAGCCGCTTGACCAGCTCGGACGTCGTCGCGTTCCACGACACGGCGGTGAACGCCTTGCGGACGGCCGACTCGTAGGACTGCGGGCCGGCGCCGTCGCCGCGCAGGGTGACGACCGGGTTGCCGTCGCGGTCGACGACGGCCACCGTGACGCGCTGGTTCTCGCTCTCGGCGGCGTCCAGGGCGGCCCGCGCGGCCCGGGTGGCGGCGTCGATCGTCAGGTGCGTGGACTGCCTCAGGTCGCGGGGGTGGGCGGCGTCGGCGGTGACCGCGGCGGGCGCCTGGGCCGGCTCGGCGGCGCTCGCGGACATCGCGCCGAAGGTCCCGGCGGCGAGCGCTGCGGCGGCGACGGTGCCGGTCAGGAGGCGGGTGCGCGGAGACATCGTGTTCTTCGTGTGCTTCGTCATGCCTTCGATCGTGCGGGCATCTCCGGGCGCCGGGGGTCAGCCGATCGGTTGATGCCGGTCCGGGCCGGTCGGGTGAGGATGGGTGCGGACGACCGTTGGGAGACGGGTGCGGACGACCGTGCCGAGAAGGAGGGTGGACGTGGAGCAGGACCCCGACGCCCGCCGGCTGGCCCGGGTGATGCACGCCGCGTTCTTCGCGCTGCTGGGCGCCTCGCTGCTGCGGTTCCTGCTGCGGCACCCCTGGCTGGACCTGGGCCCCTGGGTGGTGGCGCTCACGGCGGCGCTGGCGGTGCTGTACGTCCTGCCCGTACCGCGCCGCCTGCCCTGGCTGGGCTCGGTGGTCGCCGTGTGGATGGTGCTGGTGGTGCTGGCGCCGAGCTTCGCGTGGTGCGCGGTCCCGCTGTTCTACACCGGCCTGCGTACGCTGCGCCCGCGCGCCGCGCTCGTGCTGGTCGCCCTGCTGACGGTGTTCGTGGTCGCCGCGCAGCTCCAGCTCGCGGACGGCGCCCTCGACCCGAACCTGCTGGTCGCCCCGCCCGCCGTGGCGGCCATCGCCACCGCCGTGTTCGTCCACAGCCGGCGGCAGGCGGAGCGGCTGGCCGCGACCGAGCGCCGGGAGGGCACCCTCGCCGAACGGCAGCGGCTGTCCATGGAGATCCACGACAGCCTGGCCCAGAACCTGTCCAGTCAGCGGATGCTGCTCCAGGCGGCCGACCGCACGTGGGACACCGACCCGGTGGCCGCGCGCCGCCACGTCCGTACGGCCGCCTCGATCGCCGAGCACAGCCTGGCCGAGGCCCGGCGGTTCGTGCACGACCTGGCGCCCGCCGACCTCGCCGGGGGCGGCGGCCTGGAGCAGGCGCTGCGCGCGCTCGCCGCCCGCGAGTCGGCGGACCTCCCGGTCGGCTTCCGGGTCGACGGCCCGCCCGTGGCGCTGCCCGACCGGGTGGGGGCGGCGCTGCTGCGGATCGCGCAGGGCGCCCTCGCCAACGTACGGGAGCACGCCGGTGCCACGTCCGCCGCGCTGACCCTCACCTACCTGGACGACCAGGTGGTGCTGGACGTCGCCGACGACGGGCGCGGCTTCGACCCGGGGTCCGTACCGCCGTCCGGCGCCCGGGGCCACGGCCTGCCCGCCGTCCGGGCCCGCGCCGAGCAGCTGGGCGGCACCCTGACCGTCGAGTCCGCGCCCGGCGAGGGCACGGTCCTGTCCGTGTCGATCCCCCTGGAGGACTCCCCGTGACGGTGCGGATCCTGCTGTGCGACGACCACGCCGTCGTACGCGCCGGGCTCCTCGCGCTCCTCGGCAGCGCGCCCGGCATCGAGGTCGTCGGCGAGGCGGGCAGCGGGGAGGAGGCCGTCGCGACGGCCGCCAAGCTGAAGCCGGACGTGGTGCTGATGGACCTCCAGCTGGGCCCCGGCATCGACGGCGTGGAGGCCACCCGGCGCATCGCCTCCCCCGACGTCCGCGTCCTGGTCCTCACCACCTACGACACGGACGCCGATGTCACCCGCGCGATCGGCGCCGGCGCGACCGGCTACCTCCTGAAGGCCGAGCGGCCCGAGGAGCTGTTCGCCGCCATCCACGCCGCCGCCGAGGGCCGCACCTCGCTGTCGGCCCCCGTCGCCCGCCGCGCCGCCTCCGCCGCCCCCGCGCTCACGGACCGGGAGCGGGACATCCTCGGTCAGCTCGCACGCGGGCTGGGCAACCGCGAGATCGCCCGTGCCCTGTTCATCAGCGAGGCGACGGTCAAGACCCACCTGGGCCGCATCTACACCAAGCTCGGCGTCGACACCCGCGCGGGCGCGGTGGCGGTGGCGAAGGAACAGCGCCTGTTGCCCTGACGGTCAGAACCGGCCGGTGTCGAGGTCGAAGCCGAGCGGCTCGGGCAGGGGAACCACCTCGCCCAGCTTGTACGCGGCCTTGGCCCCGTAGTCCTCCCCGGACGGCTCCGTGCACACCACGGCCTGCTCGGACTCGCGGTCGATGAGCAGGTACACCGGGATGCCGGCACGGGCGTAACCCCGGATCTTCTTCACCCGGTCGTTGCCGGCGGTGGAGCGGGAGGTGACCTCGGCGACGAGCAGTACGGCGGACGGGTCGTGGTACTCCGCCCGGTCGTCGAAGCTGCCCTTGGGGGCGAGGACGATGTCCGGTTCGACCTTGCCGCTGACGGACGCGCCGGGCAGGAAGAGCCCGATACCGGTGTAGCGCCCCAGGTCCTTGCGGTGGTCCCGCACCTGGCCGGTCACCTCGGACACGATCTCCTCGTGCTCACCATTGGCAGGAGGCGTCACGTGGATCTCCCCTTCGATCAACTCCACGCGCCACCCCTTCGGGGCGACCGCACTGAACATGTCGAAGGCTTCCTCCACGGACATGCCCGGAACCTGGTCCTTGAGCAACTCGGCCATGGACCGGTAGTCGACCGGCTCGCGCTCGGGAACGGGCAGTGCCACGGCGGACCTCCTTCGATGCGGAGCAACGCTCCCAGGGTAGGCCGCCCCCGTGCGGGCGATCGGGAGCCGTTCACTCGCGCGTGCGAACGCACGCCCCGGCCGTGACACCATCGAGTACGTGCTCGACATCGGCTACTCCCTTTCCCGCCGCTTCCCGGACCCGCCGCAGACGGACTACCGCCACGCGGACGTCCACGCGCTGCGGCACGACCTGTTCTGCGGGGACGTGTACGTCGCCGACACCAAGGCCGACCGCGAGGTGTCCACGGCCTGGGGATGGGTGCCCGTGCTCGACTTCGCGTGGGCGCTGTGCGACATCGTCGAGCAGCTCGACCGCGACCCGCGCGGCAGCCGGGCCTCCCGGCCGCAGTACGCGGAGCTGGACTTCACCGAGTCCACGGACCGGATGCTCTTCGAGCGCCGCTTCGGGTGGGTGGACATCGAGGCCGACTGGATGCCGGCCGAGGAACCGCCGCTCACGTTCGGCCACGCGGTGCTGCGCCGGGAGGCGCGCGACTTCCTGCACGACCTGATCGCCGACCTCACGGACATGCACGAGGGCCTGGCGGACAACCCGGCGATCTGGACCCTCCAGTCCCGCTTCCCCCGCGTTCCCTGACGCCCCCTCGTCCCCGCGGTGGCCGGCCCGCTCCCGGGCACCCCGGAGCGGCACACCCGCCGAGCCGGCCCCCGAACCCGTACCGCCCCACACCGCGCGATGTCACACCGCGCACCCCGCCACCCGTCCTCCCCATGACGAGGCGCCCATGCCGAGCGCCCACGCACCGACCCGGGAGAGACGCCATGCCCACCCGCATCACCGTCGTCGGCGGCGGCTTCGCCGGCCTCACCGCCGCCATCACCGCCGCCGAAGCCGGCGCCGAGGTCACCCTCCACGAGGCCCACCGCACCCTCGGCGGACGGGCCCGTACCGCCGAAGGCCCGTACCGGACCAACGAGGGCCCGCACGCCCTCTACCACCGCGGCCCGCACTGGGCCTGGCTCCGGCAGCGCGGCCTGCTCGGGCCGATGGCCGCCGTCCCGCCCCGCGAGGCCGCCCGCTTCCGCTTCCACCTGCACGGCGAACTGCGCCGCACGCCGCCCCTCGGCATGCTCCGGTCGGCGCGCCGCGCGCCCGAGCGGGCCCCGGTGGACACCGACTTCGCCGGCTGGGCGCGGACCAGGACACCGGAGCCCGCCGCCCGCGCCGCCGCGCACTACGCGGCCGTCGCGCTGTTCCACCACGACCCCGGCTCGCTCTCCGCCCGCTTCGTGCAGGAGCGGCTGCGCCGGGCCACCGCCCTGCCGCCCGAGGCCCACTATCCGCGCGGCGGCTGGGGCGCGGTCATCGACCGGATGGCCACACACGCCCGGGCCCTCGGCGTACGCGTGGAGACGTCCGCCCGCGTCGACGCCCTGCCCGACCGCGACGGCCCCGTCATCGTCGCCACGTCCCTCGCCGCCGCCCGCCGCCTCCTGAAGGACCCGGACCTGAGCTGGCCCAGTGGCCGTACCGTCCTGTTCGACCTGGCGCTGCGGCCCCACCGGAACGACCCGTTCGTGATCTCCGACCTGGACGCGCCCGGCTGGCTGGAACGGTTCACCGCCCAGGACCCCTCCCTCGCCCCGGCCGGCGAGACGCTCCTCCAGGGCCAGTTCCCCATCGCCCCGCACCAGTCCAAGGCGGACGGCGTGGCCCACGCCGAACGGCTGCTCGACAAGGGCTTCCCCGGGTGGCGCGACCGTACCCTCCTGCGCCGCGAGGCCCTCGCCGACGGCCGTACCGGAGCGGTCGACCATCCCGGCACCACCTGGCGCGACCGCCCGGCCATCGACCGGGGCGACGGCGTCCTCCTGGCGGGCGACCAGGTCGCGGCACCCGGCGTCCTGGCCGAGGTGTCGTTCACCAGCGCCGTCCGCGCGGCCTCCCTCGCCCTCCGGGCGGCCCGGCCGCACCCGCGCCTTGACCTCAAGCGGACTTGACGATGAACGCTCCTCTCCGTCGTCCCCAGCAGAGGAGAGCCCGCCATGCACGCCATCCGCCTCCACGCCTTCGGCCCCGCCGAGAACCTCACCCACGAGGAGACGCCCGACCCCACCCCCGCCCCCGGCCAGGTCCGCATCGCCGTCACCGCGGCCGGGGTGCACCTCCTCGACACCGCGCTGCGCCAGGGCATGCCCGGCCCGTTCCCCGCCCCCGCCGAACTGCCCACCATCCCCGGCCGCGAGGTCGCCGGCACGGTGGACGCCCTCGGCGAGGGCACCGACCCCGCCTGGCTCGGCAAGCGCGTCGTCGCCCACCTCGGGCTGGTTCCCGGGGGCTACGCCGAGCTCGCCGTCACCGACGCCGGCCGGCTCCACGAGATCCCGCCCGCCCTCGACGACGCCGAAGCGGTGGCCATGATCGGCACCGGCCGCACCACTCTGGGCATCGTCCAGTTCACCGAACTCGGCCCGGACGGCGTCGTGCTGGTCACCGCGGCGGCCGGCGGCATCGGCACGCTCCTCGTCCAGTACGCCAAGAACGCCGGCGCCACCGTCATCGGCCTCGCCGGCGGCCCGGACAAGGTGGCCCGCGTCCACGCCAACGGCGCCGACCTCGCCGTCGACTACACGCGGCCCGGCTGGCCGGACGAGGTCCGCGCCCACCTGAAGGACCGGCGGGCCACCGTCCTCTACGACGCCGTCGGCGGCGCCACCGCCCGCGCCGCCGTCGACCTCCTGGGCAGGGGCGGGCAGCACGTGGTCTACGGCTGGGCGGGCAAGGGGCCGCACGACGGCGAGCCGCTCACCCTCACCGACGCCGAACTCGCCGAACGCGGCATCACCTCCCGGCCCGTCCTCGGACCGGCGATGCTCCACAGGGCCGGCGGGGACATCCGCACCCTGGAGCTCCGCTCCCTCGCCGAAGCCGCCGCCGGCCGCCTGCGCCCCGCCGTCCAGCGCTTCCCGCTCGCCGACGCCGCGACCGCCCACCGCGCCCTGGAGACCCGCGCCACCATGGGCAAGGTGGTCCTCGTCCCATGACCCCGCCCGGGTGAACCGGCGTAAGGGAACCGGCGCAGTCCCCGCGTGGGGCGGACCCTCCCGGCGCCCGCCTCCCGCACCATCCAAGCCGACCGAGTCGGCCGGCCCGCCGAGTCCGCCGGGCCGGCCGGGCCCGCCGAGCAGGAGGCACCGATGACCACGAGACGCCCCACCAGGCTCCACGCGCTGGGCACCCTCTCCGCACTACTGCTGTGGACCGCCACCGCGGCCCACGCCGCACCACCGCCCACCCACCCCACACCGCCACCCGCCCCGGCCACCGCCACCGCCGCCACCGTCCCTGCCCCCGCACCGGCCGCCGCGCCCCCCGCCACGAGCCCGGTCACCCACTGCGCCCCCGGCGGCACCCTGCGCGGCCCGCACGGCCAGTACGCCGACATCGCGCTGTGCGTCACCCAGAATGGCGCCACCATGACCGTGACGGCCGCCGCCACCTGCCGCCGGGGCACCACCCGCGTCCGTCCCGTCTGCCACACCTCCGGCACCTGGACCGCCCGCCGCGCCGAAGGCCCCGCCGACGGCCCCACCGCCACCGGAACCCTCGCCGGCCGCGCCGACTACCCGGGCCCCGGCACCTACGGGATCGAGGCCGCCGTCCACGTACGCTCCGACGAACAGGAGACCGACCTGCGCGGCACCGCGCACGCCACCCTCACCCTCACCGCCCCCGCGCCGCAGCCCACCCACCGCGTCGACGTGGCCACCACGAACGGCGCACCGGCCACCCTGCGACCGGGCACCACCACCACCCTCACCTACACCGTCGCCCGCGTCAGCGACCACGGCGACGGCAGCGCCCGCCTCGGCCTCATCGGCGAGGAGGCCACCGGCATCCGGCTCACCACCACCGACCCGCGCTGCGTCAACCCGCTCCCCGGCCGCTACCCCTCCACCACCAGGAGCATGTACGCGCTCGACTGCGCGCTCACCGACCTCCAGCCCGGCCGCCCCGCGACCGTCACCGTCCGCGCCACCCTCGGCGCCACCTGCTCCACCCTCGTGTCCAAGCTCGGCTACTGGACGCCCAGGGGCCAGGAGAGCACCGGCGGGATGCTCACCGGCCCCACCCTCACCTGCGACCGCTCCTAACCACGACCGCCCAGCTCCGCCAGCGCCTCGTCGGTCAACCGGTACACCGTCCACTCGTCCTGCGGCCGCGCGCCCAGCGACTTGTAGAAGTTGATCGACGGGGTGTTCCAGTCCAGCACGGACCACTCCAGCCGCTCGTACCCCCGCGTCACGCAGATCCGCGCCAGCTCACGCAGCAGCGCCTTCCCGTATCCCCCACCGCGCAGCTCGGGCCGTACGTACAGGTCCTCCAGGTACACGCCGTGCACCCCGCGCCACGTCGAGAAGTTCAGGAACCACAGCGCGAAGCCCGCGACCTCGCCCTCCTCCGTCTCCGCGATGTGCGCGAACGCCGCCGGCCGCTCACCGAACAGCGCCTCCCTCAGCTGCTCCTCACTCGCCCGCACCTCGTGCAGGGCCTTCTCGTACGCGGCGAGCTCACGGATCATGGCGTGCAGGGCGGGTACGTCGTCGACGACAGCGCTACGAATCATGACCGCAGCCTGCCCCGCGCACCCCCCACCGCGCCAGCGGCGTCCGCACCGCGAACCCCCACCGGTCTACCGGCCCAGCAGCAGTCTGGCCACCTCCGGCCGCTCCCCCTCCAGCACGGTCCCCCCGTCCTCCACGCCCCACAACGCGTCCTGCAGCACCCGCCCCAGCGTCCACGCCGCGGCCCGCTCCCGGTCCAGCCCCAGCACCTCCGTCAGCAGATCGAACCGCCACAGCACCTCGTCCCGGTCGAACCGGTTGAACAGCGACGGCAGCAACTCGAACCCCGGATCACCCGCCAGCGGCTTCGGGTCGATCACCAGCCACGGCTCCCGCTCCGCCCCCAGCACGTTGCCGAAGTGCAGGTCCCAGTGCAGCAGCCGGTCCCCCGGCTCACCCGCCACCTCCCGCACCGCCGCCGCGCAGTCCCGCAGCAGCCGCCGGTCCTCCTCCCGTTCCAGCTCCCGCACCGCGCCGGCGACCCCGTCGAGCATCTCCGCCGCCATGCCGCCCAGGGACCGCACGCCGGCCGGCGCCGCCACGGCCACCAGCCGCGCCATCAGCTCCGCCAGCACCCGCGTGGCCTCCCGCGCGTCCTCCACCCCCGCCAGCTGCCGCCCCTCGTCCAGCCGCTCCAGCAACAAGGTGCCCGTCCCCGCGTCCTCGGCCAGCAACCGCACCGCGCCGTCGCCGTCCCACGTCCGCAGCGCCGCCGCCTCCCCCTCGCTCTCCTCGTCCAGCAACTGGAGCTTCAGTGCCGCGCGCGACCCGTCCGCCACCACCGTCACCGGCAACACCAGCGACACCGCCCCGTGCATGGCCGGTCCCGTCAGCCGCAGCCCCCACTCCTCCAGAAACCGCTCCGCCCGCCCCGGCAACGCCGCGACGAACGCCCGCCCCTCCTCACCGTTGAAGCGACTCTGCGTCTCGACCAGCCCGGCCGGAACCTCGATCACCCCACACCCCATCCGATAACGTCCACACCCACCCACCGGCGACGCACCCGAGGAACCACATGAACACCGTCAACGGCGGCATATCGTTCTGGTACGCCCAGGAGGGCACCCCCGCTCCCCGCGAACCCCTCCCCGGCGACACCACGGCCGACGTCTGCGTCGTCGGCGGCGGCTACACCGGCCTGTGGACGGCGTACTACCTGAAGAAGGCCGTGGCGGAGTCAACCGGTTGACGCAACAGCGGCGGCGAGCTTATCAGCGGGGGTTTCAAAGCCTAGAGTCTGCCGGGGCCGGGTGTTTAGCTTGAAG
>NZ_JBWKJV010000056.1:0-12025 GCF_056432045.1 Streptomyces sp. NPDC045701
GACCCTGTCCTGGATCTGCCGCAGACGACGCTGCGTCCGCGACTACGAACGCCTGCCAGAACATCACGAAGCCATGGTCAAATGGTCAATGATCACCCTCATGACCCGCCGCCTGGCCCGAGGAACAACCCACCCACACACCTCCCCGTGACCGGTTCTCAGTCAGGCACTAAGGCTCGCAAGCAGGCGGCCACCAGCACGGGCGTCGTTGTCGACGTCAGGGCGCGGTTCGGTTTCACCGCCGCGCCCGGCAGCACCGACGATGCCCGCCTGCGGCACATCACCCTCGCCCTGCTCCGCAGTACGCGGCCCGCCTGTTCGACGCCCAGGACGCCGGGGCCAGTGAGCAGCAGCTGCGCGACATCGCGGGCCAGGCGCTCGGCGAGGTCTTTCCACGACGGCGGGCGCCGCGTCCAGGGCCTGGACGTGGAGTTCACCGACATCAAGCAGATGGAATTCGACCTGTAGGCCGCTGCTGCCCGCCCGCCCCGTGGCGGTAGTGGAATCACGTTCCTGTTTTCTCGACCTCCGGTGATCTGCCGGACTGGAAGGACCCAAGATGATCTTGCGGCGGTCCTGGAAGAGATCGGTGCGGGTGTCGCGGCCTTCGCCGGTGTGGATGCGGATGGTGGCGCGTCCGGCGAGGCGGACGTCGTTGAAGCGGTAGCGGTGGCCGTCCTCGTCCTTCAGGGTCCAGCCGTCGTTGATCCCGTGGCGGGTGGTGTTGGTGATCTCGACCCACTCGGCGTTCGCTCAACAGTCCGAGGGCCTCCCCCGTTACTCGACCGGCCTCGTCACCCGGTCGGTGGCCAAGTTGGAAAGCCTCCGGAAACTGCTGGCAACCGCAGGCCACGCTCTCCACCCCGCCGAACGCCAGCTCGCCATTCTCGAAGACCTGTTCAACCTCGCGCGCGAGGCAGGCATCACTACCGCGACAGAGATCAAGACGGCGAGTTAATGATCTGCAAGCCCTGACGACCGGCCTTGCGTCAGATAACCCCTTCCGCTCTGAGGAAGGTTTGTATTGCATCCCTGGACCCAGGGAGACCGAACAACTCGGCCTTCCCCTCCGGGTCCATTACGACCCCGATTGCCTCCGCCCAGAACTCGGTATCCTTTCTTCCCAGATAGTGCTGCGCATCTGCCTCTTGACGCGTATTCGTCTTTACGCTGCGAATTTTACCCTGCCAGTGTTGGAGGAATTTATTGGCGGCGGTATTCGGCTTACGTACGAGGAGGCGGGCCTCCTCGCTAATGTAGTGGCCGACCTCATGGAGGACGACAAGGTCGGGCCGCACCCTCCGGCTACCCAATTCCTTTGCGATATGTTCCGGATTTGCCAAAAGCAAAACTTTCCTCTCAAAGTCCCAGCTGCTTGAAGTCTGCATGCTGGGGTGGAGCACATCGATACCGGGAACCTTGCCGTTGAACAGCAGGCTCTCTTCCGCCTTTTTGAAGGTGCCCAGCATGGAGTCAAGCCACTTTTCCGGAACGTGACTCATCGTCACTAGAGTGCTTGCATAAAATTGGGTTCCCCGGGTCTCAGGCGATGCGCGGAGATATTGACCGAACTTTTTTTCAATATATGTGATGCGCTGAGCGTCGGTCGCGTCAGCAGCCAATGAGGGCCGCAGCCATTTCGCCAGCTTGGCACCAGCGGTGCCGAGGCCGCCGGCGGCGGTGAGGGCGAGGCCGCCGTAGAGGAGGCCGGTGCGTGCGTCGGGGGTGAGGAAGTGTTCGGTGTCGTCGGCGAGGGCGACGGTTTCGAGGGCAAGACCGGCGGTTTCGATGGCGAGTCCGAGCAGAGCGCTGGCGCCGACGGCGGCGAGGCCGCCGGTCGCGGCGGTGACGGCGACTGAGAGGACGGTGCCGAGGAAAATGGCCGCCGACAGCGCGAAGAGGCCCCAGTCGAGCTCGGCGGTGTTGCCGGTGGGGTCGGTTTTCATGATGGGGTTGGCGTCGAAGGCCATGTAGCGGTTGTGCTGGGGTGCTTTGTCGCGGGTGGTGAACCGGTTCTGGGTGGGGTCGTAGAGGCGGTTTTTCAGGTATTGGGTGCCGGTGGTGGTGTTGGTGTATTCGCCGGCGTAGGCGAAGGGGTTGGCGCCGGCTGCGGCCGCGGCTGGGGTGGTGCGCGTGCTGCTGGTGGTGGCCGTTGCGGTGGCGGGTGTGCCCTGGGGCAAGGCGGAGCCAGTGTGGGTGGTGTGCTGGCCGTAGTCGGTGTAGTGCCAGGCGGCGTTGATGTGGCCGCCGTCGCCGGTGAGGGTGGTGGTGTTGCCGTGGCGGTCGTGGTGGAGGTAGCCGCCGCCGGTGGCGTTGGCTGTCTGGGCCGCTTGGGCCGTCTCGGCTGGGGTGCCGGTCTGGCTGGTGGTGAGGGTGCGGGCTTCGCGGGTGGCGGCATGCAGGTAGGAGCCGGTGATGGTGTCCGGCTGGGCGGCCCCCTCACCACTGCTGGCCGTGGTGGTGTGGGTGTCGTTGGTGATGGTGCCGGTTACGGGGTCGTAGTAGAACCCGGTTACCGTCCCGCCGCCTTGCCCGGATCCTTCCCCGGTGGTGCTGCCGGGGCTGGTGGTGGCAGCCTTGCGGGTGCCGTCGGCCCAGTAGGTGTAGGTGGTGCGGGTGCCGTCGGGGGTGGTGACCGTCGTGGGCTGGTTGTGGGGGTTGTAGGTCCAGGTGTTGCCGCGGTGGTCTTTGGTCAGGTTTCCGGCCTGGTCGAATTCCTGGGTTTTCTTCTCGCCGTCGGTGGTGATGGCGGTCAGCCGGCCTGCGGGGCCGATGTCGTGCTCGGTCACGCTCTTCTTGCCGCCCTGGTCGTGGCGGGTGGTCTCGGAGCGGGTGATGTCGCCGGAGACGTTGAGGGTGTAGGCGGTCTCGGTGACCGGCTGGCCCTTGTCGTTGCTGACCTTGGAGTGAAGCAAGCGGTCGTAGGCGTCGTACTGGTAGGCGGTCGTGGTGGTCGCCTGGCTGACTGTCCCCTTGTCATCCTTGAGCACCGTGCCGGTCTCATTGACGGCGGGGCGGGTGTCGGTGCGGGAGGTGAGGTTGCCGTGGGAGTCGTAGGTGTAGGCGGCCTCACTGACCAGGGTGCCGTCCGCGCGCACGGTTTTCTCACTCTTGATCTGGCTGGCACCGGTGAAGGTGTAGAGGGTGGTGACGCCGTTGCCGCGTTCGGCCTTCCCGATCCGGCCGAGCTTGTCGTAGGTGTAGGTGACCTCGGCCAGGGTCTTGCCGTCGGTGCCGGTCTGCTTCGCCGAGTGCAGGGTGCCGTCACCGTTGTGGGTGTAGACGGTGCGCGCCCCGGCCGCGTCGACCGCAGCTGTGAGCTGTCCGTGGGTGTCGTATTCCTGGGTCAGGGTTTTGCCGTCGGGGTAGGTGACTTTGGTGACGTGGCCGTCCGCGTCGTAGGTGTAGGAGATGACCGTGCCCGTCTTGTCGGAGGGGTCGAACACCTCCAGAACCCGGCCGGTGGTCTGCTCGTAGGTGTAGGCGCTCTTCACCACCTGCTTGCCGTCCGCCGACAAGGTGGCCGTCTCGGTGATCCGGCCGGTGGCCGGGGCGTAGGAGGCGGTGGTGACCGACCCGTCCGGGCGGGTCACCTTCTGCGCCTCACCCCGCTCGTTATAGACCGTGGCGATAACCCCGCCAGCCGGGTCCTTCTCTTCGACCACACGCCCGGCATCGTCCCGCTTCACCGTCGTCCCGGACCGCTTCTCCTCACCCGAGCCCAGGGTCTTGGCCACCGGCCCGCCGGTCAGATCCGCGCGCGGCTCGGCGGTGACCTCGCTGCCGGGGAACACCTCGGGCGCGGCTGGTGTCAGGGTGGCTGTGTCGGCCGTGCCGCCGGTGCCGTAGGCGAGGCGGGTGGTGACATCCCTGGCCGTGGATTCCCGCGCCCGGCCGAGCCCGTCAAAGGCCTGAGAAGCCGCGGGGACGGGGGTGCCGTCCGTGTGACGGGTCGAGGAGGCGACTGTCCGGTCGGCAGCATCGAGCTTCTCGGTGGTGGTGGTCACCGCCCTGGCCGGGTCGCTCTCCCCGGCGGGGAGGATGGCGGTGGTTTTGGTGTGGGCGACGTCGTCGTAGGAGAAGAGCTGTGTCATGCCGTTGGGGGCGACGGCCTTGACGGGCCGGCCCAGCAGATCATTCGTGGTGACCGTCTTGCGGCCCGCACCGTCGCTGGTGGTGGCGGTCAGCCCGTCAGGCGAGTACTCCACCTCCTGCAGCGTCCGCACGCCGGGGTCACTGGTGATCTTCCCGCCGGTGATGTTGTCGGTCTTCTTCTGCACCCGTCCCAGCAGATCGCGGGTCTCCACGGTGACGTGCCCGTCGGGGGTGGTGAGCGTCGTGGAGGTCGGGGTGTGCGCCGCGGTGACGGTCAGCCCGTCCGGCCCGGTCTCCTTGATCACCCGCCCCGCATCGTCATACACCGTCTTCGACGCCCGGCCCGCCGCATCCACCGTTTCGACGACCTCACCGGTGGCCAGATCCGAGACCTGCTTCACAGTCCCCCCCGGCGTGGTCACCGCATCAGTACGCGTATGAGCGCCGGTGTCGATGCTGGTGGTGTAGGTCTCCGTCAGCTTCTCCGGCCCCTCATCACCTTCCGGGCGCGCGCCCTCCGCCCAGGTGACCGTCTTCGATGCCAGCTCACCGTGCCCGTCGACCTCGAAGCTGGTGGTGGTGCGTGCCCTGGGGGTTTCGCCCGGCTTGTTGGCCACCGACTGGGTGGTGGTGGCAACATGTTTGCCGTCGGGGGTGAGGGTGTTCTTCGTTTCGGCGACGGTGCCGTCGGTGCCGGTGGTGACTGATTTCACCGGCTGCCCGTAGGGCCCGTACTCGGTGCGGGTGACCGCCCCGGTGGCGTCCTTGCGCTCCACCTGCCGGCCATGATCATCAAACACCGCGGTCTCCGCAGTGGTCCGGGACTTGCCGCCGGGGCCCAGGTGCGTGACCCGTGCTTCGGTGGGTTTGGCGTAGTTCGCCGGCAGCGCTGACGGTGAGGGCGGCGTCTCGTCCTTCTCGCCCGTGTAGTCCATGCCCTGCTTGTGCAGGCTGATCCGCTTGTCCCCGGCGATCAGGAACGTCTCCCGCTCCTGAAGAAGGTGCAGCTTGTTGTAGGTGGAACGCACCACGGAGATGCCGTCGGACAGCTCGGTGGCGTACCGGTAGCCCTGCGCTGCGGTATCGGCGGCGTCGAACAGGCCGAAGGTGGTGTGCTGGTACTTCGGGAACCCGGTGTGGTTGTGCAGCTGCCCGTCCACCGGCACCAGGGAGAAGCTCTTCGGCGCGACCAGGTCCTTCCCGCCCCGGTCGGTCACCCGCACCGTCTTCACCACGCTCATCCCGGCCGCGGTCTGATACTCCACCGCCGTCCGTGCCCCGGCGGGGGTGACGATCTCACTCAGCAGCGCCTTGTTCCCCGTCTCGCTGCTCGCACGGTAACCAAGAGTGGTGACCTGCCCGGCCGGGTCGCTCACCTGCACCAGACGGCCGCCTTCGGTCTTCAGCTGCATTGTCGGCACCCGCCCATCCGAGCGGGCCGGTGAGGTGACCGTGATACCGGTCGCGGAGGGGGTGAGGGTGGCTTTCTGGCCGTAGGTGTCCACCACCTGCACCAGCCGGTGCCCCGACCCCCACAGCCAGTCCACCCGGTTGCCCGACCGGTCCTTGCGCCCCAGCAGATCCCCCTCAGCGGAGAAGTAATCCACCCGCCCGTCCTCATACGACAGCACGTACGTGTAGGGGCGTGCCGGGACGCCGTCGCGGGCCGGAACCGTGCCCGCCTTGCGCTCAAACTCCAGGTCTTTGAGCGGGTAGCGCTTCAGGCCGGTCGCGGAGGCCTCATCGGCTTCGAACATGCCCCCCGAGGCGGGGAACACCCGCACCCCCCCGCCCTCGGTCTCCACAAACGACAGCCCCAGGCTCATCCCCGCACCCAGACCATGCCGGTCCACCCCCGCCGCCGCCAGCTGCTGGTCATACGACAACCCCACCGACGCATCCAGACCCCCACGCCCCCCGAGGGTGACCAGCGGCAGGCTCATCCGCCACAGACCCGTACGCTCATCCAGCGCCCCCGCGGCCGCATCACCCAGCGGTACCGAACCCGACACCGGCGCCGGCACCCCGCCCGGCGTATCGGCAGCCACCGCCGACACCACCGGAACCGCCGCCACCCCAATCACCACCACCGTCGCCAACGCCACCCGGCGCAACCCACACCACCGCAAAACGCCACCAGCGCCCCGCTGCGCAACCAAACCGGCTCCGACAGGCAGAGAGGGGGACATAGAACAACCTCGGTGAGAGACGGCGGAACACACAAATGTGGCTCAGCAAGTCAACCCGCCCCTCCGCCACGGCAGGCACCCACCAAATGGCCACCACTAGGGCTGGGGCACTGTAAGGAAAACAGCCATACGCGCCCGTCGCCGGCGTGCTCCTTGCTGACCCCATCTGACCGTCACCCGTCGCCCGGCACCCGGCACCGCCAGGCGATTCGGTGCATCTGGCGCGCGCGAAGAGGTGCCTGACGGGGACGGCGGGGCCCCCGGCCCGGGCACCCCTTGATCTGTCCCGGTCAAATCACCTGGTTCTCGCGAGAGGAGATCTGATCATGGTTGCCCCGAGGAAGTGCCCGTTGGAGTTGCGGGAGCGTGGGGTGCGGATGTATCGCACCAGTGAGCCGAAGCCGCAGATCAAGCGGATGGCCGTCGATCCTGGCGTGCATCCGGAGGCGCTGCGGACCTGGATCAGGCAGGCCGGGGCGGACGCCGGTGAGCGCGATGACCGGCTGACTACTGCCGAGCGTGAGGAGCTGGCCGTCCTGCGGAAGGAGAATGCCCAGCTCAGGCGGGCGAACGACGTACTGCGGACGGCATCGGCGTTTTTCGCGGCGCAGCTCGGCCCGACCCGGACCAGGTGACCGCGCTCGTCGGCGAGCATCCTTGTCTGGGGGTCGAGTGCGTACTTCGGGAACTGCACATCCCCCCTTCCGCGTACTACCGGTGGCGCCGGGCAGAGAGCGAGCCGTGCGAGTGCCGGCAGCGTGGTGTGGAGCTGACCGGGCACATCCGCAGGATTCATGCCGACTCCGGTGGGATCTGCGGCTCATCCCGTGTCCATGCCCAGCTCAGGCGGGAGGGCGTGCACGTGGGCCACAGGCGGGTGGAACGCCTGATATGCGCCAGGCCGGCCTGCGGGGCATCAGCCCCCGCCGCACCCAGGCCTGGTGCAGCGCGACTTCACCGCGCCCGCGCCGAACCGGCTGTGGGTCACCGGCCTGACGATGATCCCCACGCACGAGGGGCCGCTGTGGCTCTCAGCGGTCCGCGACGCCTTCTCCCGCCGCGTGGTCGCCTGGGAGACCTCGCAAAGGCGGACGCCGGCCTGGTCCTCACCGTGCTGGAGTACGCCCTTGCCTCCCGGGAAGCCGGGCCTGGCACGCTCGTACATCACGCCGGTCACGGCTGCCAGTACACCTCCGTGAAGCTGGCAACACGTCTGGTCAGGGCAGGTACCGAGGCGTCCATGGGGAAGCTCCTATAGATCGTCAAGCGGTCTGCGGGAGCGGTTCGGGGTTGGGGATCGTGTGGGGTAGGTGTCGGTAGACCTCGCGGGCGACGAACTGTTTCAGGCAGTGGACGATGTCCTTCTTGGTAATGCCTTCGGCGGTGCGGCGAGCGACGTACTCCTGGGTGCGCTGGTCGGACTTCATGCGGACCAGGACGATGGTGTGGAGTGCGTTGTTGGCCGCGCGGTCGCCGCCGCGGTTGAGGCGGTGGCGGTTGGTGCGGCCGGAGGAGGCCGGGACCGGAGCGGCCCCGCAGAGGTGGGCGAAAGCGGCTTCGGAGCGGAGCCGGTCGGGGTTGTCGCCCGCGCTGGCCAGCAGCTGGCCGGCGGTTTCCGGGCCGACGCCGGGCAGGGCGATGAGCCTGGGGGCGGCCTGGGTGACCAGCGGACCGATCTCCGGGTCGGCCTCCTTGATCTCCTCGTCGAGTGCCTGGTAGCGGCGGGCGAGTCTGCGTAGTGCGGTCTTCACCGCGCAGGCCGGGTCGGCGAGCTTGCCCGTGGGGCGGGAGCGGGCCAGGGTGTCGACCAGTTCCTTTGCGGACAGGCCGCGCAGCTTGTCGCGGACGCTGGAGGGGGCGGTGACGATGAGGGTGCGGATCTGGTTGATGGTCTGGGTGCGGGCCTTGACGGTGCTTTTGCGGACCACCCGCAGGGCCCGGATCGCCTCCACGATCCCGTTGCGAGCCTTGGGCGTGCCTGCGGCCCGCCCCGACAGGACGGCGGTCGCGGCCGCGTAGGCGTCGATCGAGTCGGACTTGCCGTTGTCCCGCCTGGCCTTGCGGTCGGGCCGGTCCACCTCCACCACGGTGACCCCGTGCGCGGTCAGGAACCGGGCGGTCTCGGCGCCACAGGCGCCGGTTCCCTCGATCCCGACGGCCAACGCCTCGCCGTGCGAGCGCAGCCAGTCCAGCAGCCGCTGGTAGCCGTCGGGGGTGGTCTCGAACTGCTCGGTGGCCAGGTGCCGGCCGATGCTGTCGATGACCGCGGCCTGGTGGAGGCGGGCGTGGGTGTCGATCCCGCCGACCACCGCTATGTCCTGTGCTGCCATGCTGTTGTGTGCTGCCCTTCCAACGCGCGCTGATGGGAGGGCGCGAGCCGGCCGGGCAGACGGACAAGACAGTGATGGGACCTTTGGCCGGGCTCCTGACTGTTGAATCCACCCCACACGCTCGGTCTGCAGCCGTAGCGTCCAGGGTGTCGGTCGGCACGGGCCCGCAGTGCAGGTCTCTTTTCATCGGCCCAGATGGAGCCGTGGCAGGGGCGGACCGACAGCGGACTGAACTGGTCGAATGCGAAACACCGGTCCGAAAACCGGCTGGTAGGTGCCGGCAACGTCCCGCGGGACGAGCGCTGCGTGGAAGAGCGGCCCCGGCAAACGCGTGCCGGGGCCGCGGTGCACCACCACGCAGACGGGGACCTGGCCGCGCCCGTGGCGATCGGGAAACCTGGCCCGGGCAGGCCGGCTTGCTGCACTCCGCAGTCTTTGAGTGGCGGGGTCGGTTGTCTGTCGTTCAGGTGCCGACGGCGGTGACGCCGAACATGAGGGTTCGGCGGCTGACGTCGTAGTGCACGGTCGGGGTGCTGCGCAGGAGGTCCTGGAGGACATCGGCGTCGTCGGCGTCGACGGTCAGTACCTCTTCCCAGGCTCCTTCGTCGAGCACGAGCTGCAGGGTCAGGGTGCCTGGGGCAGCGGGCTCCCCTGCGACCCAGCTGAACTGGTAGTGACTGAGCTGGCGCACCTTGATGCTGTCGTCCGTAACGGGCTGCCTTACTTTGGTCGTGGCAGTTCTGGCCATGGCCTGTCTCCTTGTGAATGGCGTGGGGGGCGGCGTGCGGATCGGACTCGGGCCAGCGGGCAGCTGACCGGACAGCCTCGGGCACAGGGCCGCGGGGGCATGCTCGCCTGTAAGTTCAGCAGTGGTCGGCCATCGGGCCGTAGTGGCAGGCACGGCGCACGGCAGCCATACTTCTGCCGCCGGCCATGGCCAGGGGTGAGGCGGCGCGCCGTAGCATTCCTGCCTGCTGCTGCTCGGGGCGCTGCTGCTCTCCGTGCAGGGCATTGAGCACCAGAACCCCGGCCGTCAGAGCAGGTACGGCCCACTGCAGGACGGCGAGGTGGCGCTGCGCCTGATCCACATCCACAGGGTGGTCGGCGGCAGCCTCTCGATCCTCGGAGTCGGGGGACGAGGCGAGTTCGACCTTCTTGCCCAGGACGCGGCTGTACGCGGTGGCGGCGAGCGCGGCTGCGGTGAGGACCGTCTTGGCGAGGGTGGAGGCGCCCACGCCGCTCTGGTAGGCCACCCGGGCACTGTTGGCCCCCAGCAGCCCGGTACCGCCCACCAGGTGGGCGCTGATCGCGGCCGCGTTCACCGGGGTCCAGGCGGCCCAGCCGGCGCTGGCGAGCCGCGCTGCGAGAACCGGCTCCTTCACGGCGGTGCGCGCCGCTCCGTTCACCCCGACGGCCCCCATGAGAGAGCCCCCGAACCAAGCCGCCAGGCCGATGTCATGCAGACTGCGCATGACCGTGTTGCGTTGAGACATCTGAGTCCTTCCAGACACACTCGTCCCTGCGGGTGCAGGGCACCGAACTCAGGGTCGGGGTGATCGTCGGCACCTGCCACATGAGGCGCGCACTTGGACGAGTCTCGCTCTCCGCCCGGTGGCCAGGGTGATGATCAGCTGAAGGGGGCAGATTCCGGGTGGTAGCTGCCGCAGCGGAGCTGATGACCTGCCGGCAGCACTCCACTCAGATGTCTGTCAGCGGATCAAGCCCACTCAAACCTCGCCGGTAGAGAGAACCGCCGGGATGGCTCAGTGCCTTCCAATCCGTCTCACGCCAGCCAGGGCTCCCCGCTGACTCAGCAGTTGATGTAGAAGTAGGTGTCTGCCCCTATTCCAGGCGACGCATCCAAGCCCTCACGACCGCGCCGAGGGAAGAACGGAGGAACGAAGCGCCATCAGGATAGCCCGGGCGGAAGTGCTGGGCCTGGGTACCGCGACATCGAGAGTGAGGTGGTCTCCGGTCAAGCAAACCGCGATTCCCGCACCCCGACAGCATCCCCGTCGGGTGGGCGGAAACAGAATGCCTGCGCAGTGGTGTCGCACGGCAGCAGGGCCCCGCCGGTACTACATGAGGTGCCCCGAAGTTGGACAGACGTCCAATAGGATTGCCTCCGCCTACCCGTGGCTGCTGCGGCAGCGGCTTGCCCAACTGCTGGCGCACATCCGCAGCGTCACCGATCCTGACGGGTTCGCGGCGCTCAAGGACCAGTACGCGGCCACCGGCCACTCGGGGGCCAACGACTGGAACAACGCGCTCAACCGCGTCACCTGGATCATCACCAGCAGGGGCGGGACCTTCCAGGACATCACCATCGGTGACTGCGTCGAGCTCCAGCACGCCATCGGCGAACACGAGATCAACGGCTACCACGGCAAGCATCTCTTCTACGCTCTCCTCGCGGAACTCGGCGTATTCGGCTCCGAGGCCCCCTCGCGGTCGAAGACGGTGATGCTGCCGGGTCAGCTGACGCCGACGGCCCTGGTCGACCGGCACGGCATCGCCTGCACCGCGATACGCAATCTGCTGGTGGACTACCTCACCGAGCGTGCGGTCGACCTCGACTACGTCACGCTGGAGGACATGGCCCGAGCGCTGGCCGGACTGTTCTGGCGAGACCTGGCCGGAGCGAATCGATGCCCGGATGGTGCTTCGTCGGCGTCGACGAGCCGGTAGGCCTCGTACCGGTCGCCGGTCTCCACCAGCCGACCCCACCGAGGAACGGCCAACCTCGACAGATCCCGCTCGGGCACACGATCGTTCACGACCGCAGACCGTACTGGGCGGTAACCTCGCCTGTGCCCTGAACTGCGCAATCAGCGTTGTTCGTTCAGTGAACGGGGCATCCGCTGTCCCGTCCTGAGGCCCGACCCCGAGCAGATGCCCAGGCTGGATCTCGTCGACCGCCTCCAGGAGGCCAAGGAACAGGGCTGGCCCGGCGAGGTCGCGGCGATCGAGGAAGCCTGGCCGCCGCCGGGCAGAAGCTCACCGCGATGCAGGCACACCACCGTGCACCTCGGGATGCCCGACTTCCGAACCAGCGCTGGCCGTCTCACCCCCGACCCGGCCAGCGGCTGGCACCACAGTGGGCTTCCGCGACACGCCCGACGAGCTGCGGAAGCCCAACTTTACTGAAGTCGCGTTCCGTTACGGAGCCCGAGGAATCGACAACCTCCGTTGTGCTGGGTTAGTTCGGATAAGACCAGCTCGCTGCCCTCGGGCTCGTCCTGAATGCCGTGGTGCTGTGGAATGGCAGTGCAGCGTCGCCTTCGCGGCCGCCCCCAGGCGAGGGTGGTGGACCCGGGAAAGGGCGGAGGGGGGGGGGGGGGGGGGGGTGGGGGGGGGGGGTGGGGGGGGGGGTGGGGGGGGGGGGGAGGGACGGGTACTCCTCCAGGGGGA
>NZ_JBWKJV010000056.1:12035-19755 GCF_056432045.1 Streptomyces sp. NPDC045701
GCAACCCGGGGGGGGTTGTGTGCCCGAGGAGGGAGGGGGGGGGGGGGGCCTCCCCCCCCCCCCCCCCCCCCCCCCCCCCCCCCCCCGGGGTGGGTCAGCTCTTGCCGAGGAGGTTGTTCATCGTGGTGATCTCGGCGGTCTGCGAGGTGATGATGGCGTCGGCCATGGACTTGGCGCCGGGGAAGGAGCCATCGGCCTTCTCCGTCTTCGCCATCGCCACGGCACCTTCGTGGTGCTTGATCATCATCTCCATGAAGGCGGTGTCGAACGCCTTGCCCGAGGAGTTCTTCAGCTTGTCCATCTCCTCGGCCGTCATCATTCCGCCCGTGCCGTGCATGGAGTGGTCCATGGCGCCCTCGGCGGGAACCTGCTCGCCCCAGGAGGTCAGCCAGCCCGACAGCGTCTTGATCTCCGGGTCCTGCGCCTTCTTGATCTCGGCGGCGAGCGTCTTGACCTCGGCGGACTCCGTGCGGGTGGGCGCGAGGCCGGCCATCTCCACGGCCTGGCGGTGGTGGGGGATCATCCCCTTGGCGAACGCGACGTCCGCGGCGTTGTGCTGGCCCTGCCCGGCCGAAGCCGGGGCGGTCGGCGACGCCGAAGCGTGGCCGTCGTGTCCGGCCGAGCTGTCGGCGTTCGACCCGCAGGCGGCGAGAACGAGAGCGGCCGTAGCGGCCGCGACAGCGGCGCCATGCCGGATGAGGGAACGGTTGGTGTTCATGATGGTGCAACTCCTTGATGCGCCGCCCGAGCGGGCGGGCCAGTGCGGGAATGAGGACGTACCGGACGCGGCATCCCCCGCCGGCACTGGGCCGGGGCAAGGAGGTGCCGTGCGGGCGTCCTATATCCGCAGGAGTTGCAGCTCGGCCAGGTCGGGCGCCGCCCGCCCGCTCTCGGGCATCCCGGCCGCGCTGCCGGGCAGCGCCACGGGCACGGGGGCCGCTTCGGGGGCCGCGGCCAGGGCGGGAGGCGAGTACGGAGCAGCAACACCGGCCGCCGCGCACGTGGCATCCGCATGATCCGCGTGACCCATTCCGCCATCGGTGTGCGAGCAGTCGCCGCCCGCCACCTGCTGGGCGGCTTCCTCGTGGGCCGTCGCCATGACGTGGCCACTGGCAGCCGCCGACGCCTTCGCGGGAGCGGGGCCCGGCCCGAGGCCGTGCATCGCCAGCACACCGGCCAGGACCGCCAGCACCAACAGCACGAAGCCGCGCCCGGCGGGGCAGTGGCTCGACGACTGCATCGTGCTGGTCATGCGGTCATCGTACGATCCGGACCGGCAGCCCCGCCTGCCCGTGCCGGCTGCAATCCACCGCCCCGGTGTCGGGAATACCGGCGATTATGCTTTCCGCGCCAGCTCAGCGGCCGTGATCATTTCGGCTACATCTGTACCGCAGCTACTCGCCCCCGCGGCCAGGTCTGAACGGCGTACACCGCGCCAAGTGCACCGGCGAGGCGCCGAGCAAGAGACGGAGCGCGGTCTCGGGCAGGTGCGGTTGGAGACGTGCGCCGAGGTCGCCGCCGATCAGCCCGCCTAGCCCTAGCCTCGCGCTTTCATGAAGCGGGCTGTCCGCCAGGCGGTCAGGAAAGCAGAAAGTGCCCCTGAGCAGCAAGAATGAGGATTGTCGAGGTCCTTGTTCCTGCCACCGCCGGAGGCACTTCCCAGGTGAAGTACTCTATCGGGTCCTACCCACGTGTCCGTGTCCAGGACGGCGGCCGCCAGGCCGTCTCCCAGGCCGGGTCGGTCCTGCTCGTCGAAACGGTCCGCAGGACCGGTGTTGACCAGGCCATATTCCAGGCTTTGGCTCCGTGGCGGAAGCCGCGGGCCGTCCACGATCCCGCCAAGATCCTCCTGGATATCGCCATGGCGGTCGCACTGGGCGGGGACTGCCTCGCGGGCGTTGCGACGCTGCGGTGTGAGCCGGCTGTCTTCGGCCCGGCCGCCTCCGACCCGGCCATCTCCCGTCTGATCGACACCCTCGCCGCATCCGGCGACAAAGCCCTGCAGGCCATCCGATCCGCACGCTCCGAAGTCCGGCATCGTGCCTGGCCGCTGGCCGGCGAGAACGCCCCGGACGCCGACGGCCGGGTCACCGTCGATCTCGACGGCGTCCTCGTGATCGCCACTCCGACAAGAAGGACGCGGCCGCGACCTGGAAGAAGACCTGCGGTCATCACCCGCTGACGGCCTTCGCCGGCCACGGACCGGGCGGAACCGGTGAGCCCGTCGCCGCCCTCCTCCGACCGGGAAACGCGGGCTCCAGCACCGCCGCCCAACTCGCCCTGGCCCAGCTGCCCAGGCACTACCGGCGAGGACGGCAGACCCTGATCCGCACCGACTCCGCCGGCGGCACCCACGACTTCGTCTCCTGGCTCGCGAAACGGGGCCGATGGCTGTCCTGCTCGGTCGGCATGACGGTCACCGAAGCGATCCGCGAACACGTGCTGAAGGTCCCCGCCTCGACCTGGACCCCGGCCGTCGAGGCCGGCGGTGAGGCCCGGGACGGGGCCTGGGCCGCCGAGCTCACCGGCAAGCCCCCGGACGGCTGGCCCAAGGGCATGCGGCTCATCTTCCGCAAGGAACGGCCCCACCCCGGCGCCCAGTTGCGGATCACGGATGCGGACGGCATGCGGATCACCTGCTTCGCGACCAACACCACCGGCCGGCCGATCGCCGAGCTCGAGCTGCGTCACCGGCTCCGGGCACGGGCCGAGGACCGGATCCGGGCCGCCCGGGCCACCGGCCTGCGCAACCTGCCCCTGCACGACACCGCCCAGAACCGGGTCTGGATGGAGATCGTCCAGATCGCGCCCGACCTGCTGGCCTGGATGCCCATGCTCGCGCTGACCGGCCGGGCGAGGCTCTGGGAACCGCGTTGCTGGCGATTCCGCCTCTTCCCCGCAGCCCGCCAGCCCGTCACCACCGGCCGGCGCAGGATTCTCCGCCTCGCCCGGCACTGGCCCCGGACCGGCGAGATCACCGTCGCCCCTGAACGGCTCGCGCTCCTGCCCAGCCCCGGCTGACCAGCAACCCACCGTCCCTGCGACAGCATCACCCGCCCCGGCCAGTGGAACCCGGCGCCCACCCGACGCGACAGCCGCGCCACCGGCCTGCCCACCATCAGCTCCGGAGAGAAAAAGGTTCCACCAACTCCGTCGGCGGACCCTCAAGAAAGATCGAGGCTAGTAGGGCTGGAGCCGCCGTGCAGGGAGACGACGTCGGCCAGGACGACGCGGACCGAAGCGGGCTGATAACCGCGCGCTGACCAGAGTGTTTCCCGAAGGCGGAAGCGGATGGGGCGACGACCGCGCCGTGGTCTTCGTCCACCTCACGATATCCATCGCGCTCGGTGCCCGATAGGCCGGACTACAGATCAACGCGAATGACCTCGAAATTTCTCGCATTCGCATAGATCTCGCCGAGCGGCTCGCTGAGAACTTTACCATAACTATTAATAAGATGCCCCTCATTCAACGTAATTACATGACGGACCGGACCGGGCCATGCATTATTTTCCTTGTCATAGTCGAAGACAAGTCCATAGATGTGCTTCTTTGGATTCCCGACAGACTCCACCACCTCCAGCGCTTGGTCGAGCGTATCAAAGCGGTCGGAAATAAGCCCTCCTACTGCCGCTGCGATTCCCGCACCGGCCTCATCCCGCCAATTCCCATAACCTGATACCGTTGTTAGTTCGTAACGGTCGATCAAGTCTTCCAGGGTGCTATTCCTGTCTCCTGTAAATTCGAGCGCCCTACTGTCAAATTCTGTCCCGGCATGTTGTTGACGCATGTAGCTGACTCCGCAGGCAAAATGAATAGAGCATCCGCCAGGGATGAGTCCCGAGCCCCGGATTCTTGAATAAATATCCTCCATATCATAGGGTGGCGCCGTTCTCCGCGTGTTGTCTTCAATCCATTGCGTCATTCTATTCCTGCTAGGGGTGCGAAATACCCCGCTCTTGAGGAGGGGAGTCGCCCGCAGGATGGCTTTCAGCGTGCTTGGGTGGGCAACGCCAAGCGTGCTTGGGTGGGCAACGCCAAGCGTGGTTGCTGCCGTCCGCTTGCCGAGGCTTGCGCCGGTGCCGATGGCTGTGCCGCCTCCGAGGAGGATGCCGGCGGCTCCGAGGGTGAGGGAGGCGATGTTGAGGGGGTCTTCGAGTTGGTTGCGTCCTGTGGCGAGGGCGGTGATGTCGAGGGTGGCGCCGGCGCCGTCGAGGGCGGCGCCGGCGAGGGCGATGCCGATGGCTGCGGCGCTGCCGCCGAGGCCGAGGGTGATGGCCGTGGTGATGAACGCTGCGGCGAGGGTGATGCCGTAGATGAGGTACTGGCCCCAGTCGGGTATGGCGGTGTTGCCCGACGGGTCGGTTTTCATGACGGGGTTGGCGTCGAAGGCCATGTAGCGGTTGTGCTGGGGGGCGTTGTCGCGGGTGGTGAAGCGTTTCTGGGCGGGGTCGTAGAGGCGGTTTTTCAGGTATTGGGTGCCGGTGGTGGTGTTGGTGTATTCGCCGGCGTAGGTGAAGGGGTTGGTGCCCGCGGCTGCGCCTGGGCTGACGGCTGCGGTCACAGCTGTGGTGGTGGGGGTGGTGTGCTGTCCGTAGTCGGTGTAGTGCCAGGCGGCGTTGATGTGGCCGCCGTCACCTGTGAGGGTGGTGGTGTTGCCGTGGCGGTCGTGGTGGAGGTAGCCGCCGCCGGTGGTGTTGGCCGTCTGGGTGATCTCGCTGGCCGCGGGGTCGGTGGTGGTGAGGGTGCGGGCTTCGCGGGTGGCGGCCTGGAGGTAGGAGCCGGTGACTACGGCAGACTGGGCCTCACCGCCCCTCTCACCCTCACCGCTGGTGGTGTGGGTGTCGTTGGTGATGGTGCCGGTTGTGGGGTCGTAGTAGAACCCGGTCACCGTCGCACCGCCGCCTTCCGCGCCTCCTTCTCCGCTTCGTTCTGCGCCGGGGGCGGGGGCGGGGGCGGGGGTGGTGGTGGCGGTAGCACGTGATCCGTCGGCCCAGTAGGTGTAGGTGGTGCGGGTGCCGTCGGGGGTGGTGACGGTGAGGGGCTGGTTGTGGGGGTTGTAGGTCCAGGTGTTCCCGTGGTGGTCTTTGGTCAGGGTTCCGGCCTGGTCGAATTCCTGGGTTTTCTTCTCGCCGTCGGTGGTGATGGCGGTCAGCCGGCCTGCGGGGTCGATGTCGTGCTCGGTCACGCTCTTCTTGCCGCCCTGGTCGTGGCGGGTGGTCTCGGAGCGGGTGATGTCGCCGGAGACGTTGAGGGTGTAGGCGGTCTCGGTGACCGCCTGGCCCTTGTCGTTGCTGACTGTGGAGTGGATGAGGCGGTCGTAGGCGTCGTAGCGGTAGGCGGTGTTGGTGACCGCCATGCTCACCCCGCCGTGCTCGTCTTTGAGTACCGTGCCGGTGTCGTTGACGGCGGGGCGGGTGTCGGTGCGGGAGGTGAGGTTGCCGTGCGCGTCGTAGCTGTAGGCCGTCTCACTCACCACAGACCCGTCCGCGCGCACGGTTTTCTCGGTCTTGGTCTGGCTGGCGTCGGTGAAGGTGTAGAGGGTGGTGACGCCGTTGCCGCGTTCCACCTTCTCGATCCGGCCGAGCTTGTCGTAGGTGTAGGTGACCTCGGCCAGGGTCTTGCCGTCGGTGCCGGTCTGCTTCGCCGAGTGCAGGGTGCCGTCACCGTTGTGGGTGTAGACGGTGCGCGCCCCGGCCGCGTCGACCGCAGCTGTGAGCTGTCCGTGGGTGTCGTATTCCTGGGTCAGGGTTTTGCCGTCGGGGTAGGTGACTTTGGTGACGTGGCCGTCCGCGTCGTAGGTGTAGGAGATGACCGTGCCCGTCTTGTCGGAGGGGTCGAACACCTCCAGTACCCGGCCGGTGGTCTTGTCGTAGGTGTAGGCCGTCTTCACCGTGGTTTTGCCGTCTGGGGAGACGGTGGTGGTTCCGGTGATCCGGCCGGTGGCGGGGTCGTAGGCGGTGGTGGTGACCGACCCGTCCGGGCGGGTCACCTTCTGCGCCTCACCCCGCTCGTTATAGACCGTGGCGATAACCCCGCCAGCGGGGTCCTTCTCCTGGACCACCCGCCCCGCCGCGTCCCGCTTCACCGTTGTCCCGGACCGCTTCTCCTCACCCGAGCTCAGGGTCTTGACCACCGGCCCGCCGGTCAGATCCGCACGGGGCTCAGCAGTGACCTCACCCCCGGGGAACGTTTCCGTGGCGGCCGGGGTGAGGGTGGCTGTGTCGACCGTGCCGCCGGCACCGTAGGCCAGGCGGGTGGTGACATCCCCAGAGGTTGCTTCCTGCTGCCGGCCCAGCCCGTCAAAGGACTGAGAAGCCGCGGGGACGGGAGTGCCGTCCGCGTGGCGGGTCGAGGAGGCGACCGTCCGGTCGGCAGCATCCAGCTTTTCGGTGGTGGTGGTCACCGTCTTAGCCGGGTCGCTGTCCCCGGCGGGCAGCAGCGCGGTGGTCTTGGTGTTCGCGACGTCGTCGTAGGAGAAGAGCTGTGTCATGCCGTTGGGAGCAACCGCCTTCACCGGCCGACCCAGCAGATCATTCGTGGTGACCGTTTTGCGCCCGGCACCGTCGCTGGTGGTGGCGGTCAGCCCGTCAGGCGAGTACTCCACCTGCTGCAGCATCCGCACCCCGGGATCACCGGTGATCCTCCCGCCGGTGATGTTGTCGGTCTTCTTCTCCACCCGCCCCAGCAGATCCCTGGTCTCCACGGTGACGTGCCCGTCGGGGGTGGTGAGCGTGGTGGAGGTGGGGGTGTGCGCGGCGGTGACGGCCAGCCCGTCCGGACCGGTCTCCTTGACCACCCGCCCCGCATCGTCATACACCGTCTTCGATGCCCGGCCCACCGTATCGATGGTTTCGACGACTTCGCCGGTGGCCAGATCGGTGACCTGCTTCACCGTCCCCGCCGGCGTAGTCACCGCATCAGTACGCGTATGAGCGCCTGTGTCGATGCTGGTGGTGTAGGTCTCGGTCAGCTTCTGCGGCCCCTCATCACCCTCCGGGCGTGCGCCCTCCGCCCAGGTGACGGTCTTCGATGCCAGCTCACCATGCTCATCGGTCTCGAAACTGGTGGTGGTGCGTGCCCTGGGGGTTTCGCCCGGCTTGTTGGCGATGGCTTCGGTGGTGGCGGCAACATGCCTGCCGTCGGGGGTGAGGGTGTTCCGCGTTTCGGCGACGGTGCCGTCGGTGCCGGTGGTGACCGATTTCACCGGCTGCCCGTAGGGCCCGTACTCGGTGCGGGTGACCGCCCCGGTCACATCCCGCCGCTCCACCTGCCGGCCGTGATCATCGAAGACGGCGGTCTCCGCAGTGGTCCGGGACTTGCCGCCGGGGCCCAGGTGCGTGACCCGTGCTTCGGTGGGTTTGGCGTAGTTCGCCGGCAGCGCTGACGGTGAGGGCGGCGTTTCGTCCTTCTCGCCTGTGTAGTCCATGCCCTGTTTGTGCAGGCTGATCCGCTTGTCCCCGGCGATCAGGAACGTTTCGCGTTCCTGAAGAAGGTGCAGCTTGTTGTAGGTGGAGCGGACCACGGAGATGCCGTCGGACAGCTCGGTGGCGTACCGGTAGCCCTGGGCTGCGGTATCGGCGGCGTCGAACAGGCCGAAGGTGGTGTGCTGGTACTTCGGGAACCCGGTGTGGTTGTGCAGCTGCCCGTCCACCGGCACCAGGGAGAAGCTCTTCGGCGCGACCAGGTCCTTCCCGCCCCGGTCGGTCACCCGCACCGT
>NZ_JBWKJV010000057.1:0-18594 GCF_056432045.1 Streptomyces sp. NPDC045701
ACCCCCGCCCCTTCACATGGACGAAGAGCGCCGACGAGATCCTCGAACGCCTGGCCTCATATCTTAATCGAATTCCCGGCGCAGGACACTAGGAGTTCGCCACCATGTCCCGTATCGCGAAGGCAGCCGTCCTGACCTCCGCCGTCGCCGCCTCGGTAGCCGGTGCCACCGGCGTCGCGCATGCCGACGCCGACGCGAGTGCCGCTGCCGTGAAGTCCCCCGGCGTCCTCTCCGGCAACATCCTCCAGGTGCCGATCCACATCCCGATCAACCTGTGCGGCAACACCATCGACATCGTCGGTCTGCTCAACCCCACCTTCGGCAACGTCTGCGTGAACGACTGACGTACCCGACCCGGGCAACCGGGCGTGACGACAGTGCGCCATTTCCGCGGAAATGGCGCACTTCTGTTTTTCGCCCGAGGGACGACCACTCCATCGGCGGCTCGCCGCCATTTCCCGGGAAGCGGGTGCCGGAGGGATTTCCGGCAGGTCAGACGGCCCGATTCACCCATCGGGCCCAGGCGCGCTTGCCGCGCATGCGTTTGCGGGTCGCAATAAGCGGACTCACGGTGATGTCACGTTCCCGACGCGTCATCGGAAGGACAAGGCATGCGTCTCCTGACACCCCGCCGTGCGGCGGTCACCGCACTCTGCGCCGCGCTCACGCTCGGTACGGCGGGACCCGCCCTCGCCCACACCACCCACCAAGCCACCGCCGCGCAGCAGGCCAAGGCGCCGGAGGACATCAGCGACATCCTCTACTCGATCGGCGGCGTGCTCAACTCCGTCCTCGGCACCGTATCGGGCACGAGCACCACCCAGACGCTCCCCGCCGCCGGGACGAACCAGCAGATGAAGGACCTCACGGCCGCCATCGAGGCCCTCCGCGAGGCGGTGGCCGAGGCGAACACCAAGACGAACACCGGCACCGGCGCGCCCACCGGCACCCTCCCGGCGGCTTCCGGCACCCTCCCGGCCGCTTCCGGCACCACAGGCACCACGGGCGGCGCCGCCTCCTGGACCGAGGCCGGCGACACACCCCTGGACACCACGGGCGACACGAACCTGGACAAGGCCCTCGCCGCCATGGACAAGGCCATCGACGACCTGGTCGCCGCAGCGGTGCAGGGCCAGGCCGGCACCTCGGCGTCCCAGGTCCAGGCCGCGACCCAGGGTCTGATGGACGCCGTCATGCGGGACGTCGCCGAGATGACGGGTACGCAGGCGACCGGCATGAACACCCTCCCCGCCACCTCGGCCCCGCAGGCGCCCGCCGCCACGCTCCCCGCCACCTCGGCCCCGCGAGCGCGGGCCACCGGCCGCTGAGACCCCGCTGTCCGCTCACGCTCCGGCGGCCGTGCCGCCCCGGTCCCCACCGGGCCGACACGGCCGCCGGTCCCCCCTCCGCACGTTGATCCGAGAATAGGACCGCTCCGTATCGTTCGAGTGCAGTGCCGAGAATTCCGGGCTCCTGGAGTTTCCCCCGGGCGGAGGGCTCGTTACAGAGTGCAGAGCACTGCACAGGAACGTCCCAAATCACCTGTGTGGCGCGCGAGTTGCAGCGAACAGACGCCATTTCAGGAAGGACTCACTCCAATGAAGCCCACCAAGGTTGCTGCGGTCGTCGCCGGTTCCGTGATGGCTCTGGGCATGGCCGCCCCCGCCTTCGCCGCCGACACCCTCACCCCGTCCAGCCTCAACGGAGGAGTCGAAGCCCTGGGCAAGCGCGGTCTGACCGAGACCGTCCCGACCGACGCCGTGAGCAAGGTGACCGACGGCAAGGCCGTCGACAAGGTGCAGGGCGCCACCGGCGGACTGAACTCCGCCAAGGACACCGCGCAGCCGCTCCTGGGCGGGCTGCCCGCGCTGGGCAAGTAGGACACCGGGCACCACGCTCGGCGAGACACGCGGAGGAGACCCACCGCGTAGTGGCGACGCTGCCGGGGCCGACGGGAAACGACGACGTTTCCCGTCGGCCTTTCGGCATGCGCGGCCGTCAACTTCTGACAGCCACATTGCTGCAACCAGGGGAACCCTGACGCGTTTTTCGGCGCGTGGTCGTTCTTTTGGGCAGCATCGTACTCACAGCCCGGGAAGGCAAACGCAGCAAATGAACCTGAAATCTCAGGCCGGCATGGGGATTGTCGTCACGTGCCTCGCATCAGCGGCGATGGCGTCGCCCGCCGCGGCGGCCAGCGTACCGGTCGACATTCCGCTGCACGGACTCGGCACCGTCCTCCCCACGGAGACGCCGACCCTGCGTACCGGTGTCCCCATCCCGCTGCCGGGGGCTCCCATGGGGCTCACCGGACATGGGGAGGGCAAGGTCCAACCGCTGCTCCTGCCGCAGCTCCCGATCACGGCGGGCATCCCGGAGACGCTGGTCACCGCCCCGCTGCCGGACGTCACCGGGGACGAGCCCTCGAGCCGGGCCCTGGTCGCGGCCCCCGCGTCGGAGCTCCAGGCGACGACGCCGGGCGCGATCCTCGGCCTCCCGGTCACGCTGCCGCGCGCCGAGACGCTCGGCATGCCGGGCACCGAACTGCCGCAGGTGGGGTTCCTGCCGCCCGGCGTGACGTGGGCGCTGGACTCCACGCTCGGCCTCGGCGGACCCAAGAACTGACCTCGCCCCGACTGTCACCCGTTCCGCCGCACTCCCCGGGTCCGAAAGGGCGAATCCTCCGCCACGACCGGCCGTTGGAGTGGCGCGGCCGTTACCCGGCCCGACGGGTGGCGTTGTAGGGGAGTGACGACCGCACGTCCGCGGTCGGATTTCCCCGTACAAGGAGATTTTGATGTCTCGCATCGCGAAGGCTGCCGCCGTCCTCGTCGGAACGGGCGCTGTCGCCCTGAGCGGAACCGGCATGGCCGCCGCCGACGCCGACGCCGACGCCGCCGCTGTCGGGTCCCCCGGTGTCATCTCCGGCAACGTGGTCCAGGTTCCGATCCACATCCCGATCAACCTGTGCGGCAACACCATCGACATCATCGGTCTGCTCAACCCCGCGTTCGGCAACCAGTGCGCCAACGTGAGCGACGAGAAGAAGCACGGCGGCTACGGCTACGGCAACTGACCTCTTGCCTCGCGTACGGCCCCCCGGCTCACCGGCCGGGGGGCCGTTCCGCGTCCGCACCCCTCAGGCGTAGCGGTAGACGCGGTGGTGGTCGGCCATGTCGGCGGGGGTGACATCGAACGGCGGCATCGGCTCGTGGCGGGCGACGACCCGGCGGTACTGGGCCGACCCCGGCGGGGGCGGGGCGGCGGGCAGATAGGCGGCCTTGGGGTTTCTGCTCTGCCAGCGCGACCAGACCAGGTCGATGAAGGAGTGGTGGAGCCAGAAGACCGGGTCGTTGACCGAGGCGCCGCCGAGCATCAGGCCGCCCACCCATCGGTGCACCCGGTTGTGGTTGCGCCAGCGGCCGTTGCCGGCGGCCCGGGTCCAGCCCTCGAGCGTGTTGCGGAAGCCGGTGCGGCTGGTGGAGTCCCAGGGGGCGGAGTCGTAGACGGTCTCCGCGGTCGCCCGGGCGAGTTCCTGCCGGGTGGGCAGGTCGATGGGGTTGGCGGGGTTTCCGAAGCTACGTGTCAGGAACGGGCTGTCCGTCACGCCGACGGTGATCGGCCAGTTGCCCTTGGCGTACGCGAACGGCCCGGTCATCACCTGGTGGTCACCGCGTCGGCCGTCACCGCCCATGAAGTCCTCGCCCCACAGGGACGCCGCCGGGGTGTTGTCCCGGGTCCAGTCCCAGTACGGGACGGTCACCGTGCGGTCGACGCTCCTGAGGGCCCGCTCGAACTCCAGCAGGTACTGACGGTGCCAGGGCAGGAAGGACGGCGCCATGTGCGCCACCCGCAGGTCGTCGTCGCCGTCCGCGTTGTAGTACTCGACGTGCGTACGGACGAAGGCGTCGTACCGTCCGCTCCGCTTCAGCTCCAGGACGGCGCCGACGAACTTCCTCCGCTCGGCGGCGGTCAGGTCGCGCTGGTTCTTACGGACGTACACCATGGTGTGCTCCCAGTGCCAGTTGGGCGGAGCCCAGCTCGTCCACGGCGGCGCGGGCGGCCGCCAGGGGGGTCGCGTACGACTGGTAGTGGTCGACGGGCGTCAGGTAGCCCCCGCCGGCGCGCCTCATCAGGTGCAGGGGCCTGCCGTCGACCCGTACGTCGAACCCCGCCCCGGCCGCCGGGCGGCCCTGGAGGTGCCGGCCCCGGTACATCTCGTCGAACCCGCCCATGGGGTCCGGTCCCGTCCCGGCCGGGCGCGGGGCGGCGACATGGGCGAGCGCCCCGCCGGTGAACGCGGTGACGGTCAGCGCGAACAGCGACCGCAGGACGGCGCGCCGGTGCGGAAGGAGGCGGGACAACGGCTGTGCGACGCTCATCGATCGGGCTCCTTGCTCGTCGTGACTCCTCCGGACCAACGAACCTGATCGCGAACCGTTCCGGAGGGTGACACCGCGTCCATTACCCGGCCAGGTGAATCATCGAGCCCCCAAAGGGGCCGTACGGGTGGAAACACTCAGGAACGGCCCACCGGCCACCACTACCATCCGGCCCCATGACTTCTTCCACCACCGCCGCGACACCGGGCCGGCACGCGTCTCCCCTGGGCACCCTCACCGTCATCTCCTGGGCCAACGAGCCCGAGTCCGAGGCCGACGCGCCCGTGACGCCGTTCCTGATGGTGTACTCCCTCGGCGACGGCCGGGACGGCCCCGAGGCCGGCGCGGAGGCGCTGCGCGGCGAGCTGGAGAAGATCGGCCTGTCGATCGGGGACAAGGTGACGGACCTCGCCCGGGAGACCCGGATCCCGATCACGCTGCTGGTGGAGGCCGAGCAGGCGGTCCTCAGCATGCCGTTCATGAAGGTGCAGTGCCCGGTGCCGCCGGAGTGGGAGAAGGCCGCTCACGAGAGCGGCAAGGCCTACCTGATCTGCTCCCTGCGCCCGTGGCCGGAAGCCGTGCACGGGAAGCCGGTCGGCGAGGAGCGGTTGCGCGACTTCCTCGCCGACGAGGAGACGGTGGCGCGCAGCGCCCACTGCCTGCTGCCCGTCCGCAGGGTGCGCACCTGACACCGCCCGGGAGGGAAGAGGCCCCGGCGCGGGACGGGTCGAACCGCCGGGGCTTTCCCTCGTTCCGGTGGAAGAAAACGGGGAAAACCGCGATGAAAGGATTCCGCGTGTAGCGTCGCCGCCATGACGATGACGCGTGTGAAGGACGAGGTCGCCCTCGCCCCGAACGAGCATGCCGGACAGCCTCCGGCGACGGGCGCCGGCCGGGCGTTCGCCTGGATGCTGGTGGTCACCGGAGCGGTGGGGCTGCTCGCCGCGTGGGTGATCACGCTGGACAAGTTCAAGCTGCTGGAGGACCCGAACTTCACCCCGGGGTGCAGCCTGAACCCGGTCGTCTCCTGCGGCAGCATCATGAAGAGCGAGCAGGCGGCCGCGTTCGGCTTCCCCAACCCGATGCTCGGCCTGGTGACGTACGGGATGGTCGTCGCCATCGGCGCCGCGCTCCTCGGCGGGGCCCGGCTGCCGCGCTGGTACTGGCTCGGCCTGAACGCCGGCACCCTGTCCGGCGTCGGCTTCTGCACCTGGCTGATGCACCAGTCGCTGTACGAGATCAACGCGCTGTGCCTGTGGTGCTGTTCGGCGTGGATCGCGACGCTGGTCATGTTCTGGTACGTGACCTCGCACAATGTGCGCAACGGCCTGCTGCCGGCGCCGCGCGCGGTCCGCGGCTTCCTCGACGAGTTCCCCTGGGTGCCGCCCGTCCTGCACACCGGGGTCATCGGGATGCTGATCCTCACCCGCTGGTGGGACTTCTGGACCGGCTGACCGCCCCGCCGGCCGCACCCCGGCGGGTGCGGGCGGCGGGTGACACACCAGAAGACCCAGGTCGCTGAGTTGCGACCTGGGTCTTCGTCCGAGCCGCCTTCGGGATTCGAACCCGAGACCTACGCATTACGAGCTCAAGATCATTCATGATGGAGGGTTCCAGTCGGTACCGGCTAGTGACAGAACATGCAGGTCAGAGAGCTTCACTGCACGTTCGAGTGTCAGCCGGTACCGACTGGTTCAGAGCCATCCGGCCACACGGTGGCCACACGATGACCGCACCCGACCGGTGCATTCGCCGTCGCCGGGAGGATTCGAAGCGGCGCGCGAGGGCGGCCGATGTGAGGCCATGGAACACGGGGAAGGGGCCGCACGGCTTGTGCCGTGCGGCCCCTTCGCTATGCCCGGTTACCCGCTCAGGACTTGGGCTCGCCGCTCTCGGCGCCTCGGTCCTGCTCGCCGGCGGTGGGGGGCAAGGCGTTCAGGACAGCCTCAAGGGCTATGGCGCCGGTATCGGTGATGTGCCGGTCGTCGAGCAGGATGTCGCGTCTCTTGGCAGTGGCGCGACCTGCTGCGGGTGCTTTGTCGTCGAGTCGGGTACGGCGGACGCGGTACAAGATGCCCCCCTCGTGGCATGGCCGGGTGCCCTGACTCGAACATATGCCCGAGTCAAAGCCCGCTCCACATTAGCTCCCATATCGCCGCAGGTCACGCGCTTACGGCTCCTGATTCGACTCCCCAACCACTCGGATGGTTGCGTCTTCAAGATCAAGATTCTTGAGGGCTTCTTTGACCAACGTCAGTTCCTCGGGACGTGTTCCGGGCTTGTAGGCCACCACGACCGACACCTCGGGGGTGGACATCCCGAGGATGTCGTCGGCGGTCAGACCGACCCACTCGGCCGCCGCCGCGCGGCGCACCTCGGAGAGCGCTCGGCCAGTCGCCGCCGCGACGGCACCGACGATCCACCTGTCGCGCCGATAGCTCTCACCGTTGGCGATCTTGTGGAGGGTCGTGTGCTGGAGCTTCTTACCCGTTTCGGGGTCGACTGCCCGCTCGGCCACGCTTCGCAGGGTCGCGCCCTTGATCGCGAGCACCTCGCGAACCATGTCGGTGAAGGGCGTCAGGCTTTCGCCGCCTGTGGGGGACACGGGTTCTCATCTCCGTTCTTGTCGCAGAACGCGAACAGGCTCATCTAAGCAGCCATTGCCCCGAACTGCCCAGTCCGGAACTGCGTTGACGTGCCGATTCTCCCCCGCCTACGTTGTTCTTGTTCGAGAACAGCAACAGACGAACAGCTCATATCGGCTGCTCGTTAGCGGTCGCTGTTCGTGTTCAGCAACACATGGGGGATCTTGTGAGCGTTGAGTTTGTGGGGGCGCCGCCGCGTAGCCGGAACACCAAGCACGCGTTGATCGCGATGGAGCTCGCCGAGCATCCGGGCGAGTGGGGAATCGTGCAGCGGCCCGCCTCGATCACCCGGGCGTCGTCTGCCGCGCAGGCGATCCGAAGTGGTCGACTGTCCGCCTACCCCGCCGGCGAGTTCGAGGCCGTCGCCCGCTCGGTGGTCGAGCAGGGGCGCGTCGAGCACCGGGTCTACGCCCGATACGTGGGTGCCAAGAAGTGACGGCCTTCCCCCGGATCGGCAGCTTGTGCTCGGGGTATGGCGGTCTCGACGTGGCTGTGCAGCAGGTGCTCGGCGGATCGGTCGCGTGGCACGTCGAGAACGACGCAAACGCCGCGGCGATCCTCGCGCACCACTGGCCCGAGGTGCCGAACCTCGGCGATCTGACCGCCGCAGACTTCGCCCTGGTCGAGCGGCCCAACATCCTAACCGCCGGTTTCCCTTGCCAGGACGTGAGCCAGGCCGGCCTCGGCGCCGGTATCGCTGCCGGTACCCGGTCCGGTCTGTGGCTGCACGTCGCCCGCGCTATCCAGTCCCTACGTCCCTCCCTGGTGGTGATCGAGAATGTCCGCGGACTCCTCTCCGCGCCGGCCCATAGCGACATGGAACTCTGCCCGTGGTGCGTGGGAGACGGAAGCGGTAAGCCTGCTGTGCGCGCACTCGGCGCCGTACTCGCAGACTTGGCCCGCCTCGGGCTCGATGCGGAGTGGGCGTGCGTACGCGCGTCGGAGGTCGGCGCTCCCCACCGCCGCGAGCGGGTGTTCATCGTTGCGTGGCCCGCTGCTGAAAACCCCGACGTCGAACCTCGGCTCGAATGGAGGGTCGCAGCACCCGGACAAGAGGCGCGGGGGTGGTCACGGGCCGACGCTCGCCGACGAGGTCGAGCACCTGCTACCGACGCCCTCGGCGTCCGGTCACGACGACGGGAAGGCCCCGGAAGTCTGGCGAGCGCGGCGCGAACGGATGCGGGCGAAGCACCGGAACGGGATCGGGGCGCCGCCCCTGCCACTGCTGGTGACGATGCTTCCCTCGGCTGGGGGATCTACCGCGGCGCCGTCGAGCGATGGGAGCGGCTCACCCGCCCCGCTCCCCGGGCAGTTGACGATCGAGGTCGCCTCGACCCGCCGTTCGTCGAGTGGATGCACGGGCTCGACCACGGTCATGTGACCGGCGTACCGGGCCTCGGCCGCAACGCGCAGTTGCGCGCCCTCGGGAACGGCGTCGTCATCCGTCAGGCCGAGGCAGCGCTGCGGCTGCTGCTCGACCGCGCCGGTCTGGTGACCGCCGCATGATCTGCGATTTCTGGGACGGCGCCGCCCGCACCTACTGCCGAGCAGTCGGCACCCGCCGCTACATCGTCGGCAACCGCTGCCCGCTCCACACCCCCGCCGCCCTTGCCGGGCGCCCTGAACCGTCGGGCGCCGCAACTCCCGTCAGGAGAAGAAACGTTGAGCCTCGTCGCGACGGATTGGGTATGGACCCGGTCCCGCGCCCGAGGCGCCGCTCGTCTGGTCCTGCTCGCGATAGCTGACCGCGCCGGCGCCGACGGTGTCGCCTACGCCGGTACGGCCGCGCTCATGCAGCGGACCCGCGCCGCCCGCTCCACTGTCCGGCAGGCTGTCGACGCCCTGCTCGCCTCGGGTGAGCTCGCCGTCGTCGAGGGACGGGTCGGGCCCGGTGGCGAGACGGTCTATCGTCTGCCGCTCCTCGATGAGCAGGGGGCCGAGGATCGGCCCGGACCGGATTTCGGCCCGGGTCGGGAATCGGCCCCCGGGGGGCCGGGGAGCGGCCCCGGGGAGGGCTGGACATCGGCCCCGGGGGGATCGGATACCGGCCCGGGGGAGGGCCGCAGATCGGCCCCCGGGGGGCCGGATACCGGCCCCCAGAACTTACTTACTTACTCACCACCAACTCAGCAGCAGCCGCGCGTGAGCTCGGTCGCGCTGATTCCCGAACTGCGCCCGCTCGACGACGCCCTCACCCAAGCCTCGATCACCGTCCGGTGGTCGCTCTCGCTCGGTGAACAGCGCGACGTCTACCGGTTGATGCAGCAGCACGGCGTCGAGGCCCTGGTCGGCCTCGCCGCCCGCCGCACCGTCCCGGGCGAGGCCCCGAAAGCGGCCCGCTACTGGCTCAAGGTCTGGTCCGACCTCGACCGCCCGTCGGCCTCGCCGCCGCGGCCGCCGTCGTCGACCGCCGCCTACGCCGACAACCTCGCCGCCGGCCTCGCCCTGCTCCACGCACAGAAGGAGAGCACCCCATGAACGAGCAGCAGATCGCCGCCCTGTTGGCGTTCGCCGGAACGCTCGACTCGCGGGTGCGCCGTGCCCTCGCCGACCCGCAGCAGTCCGCCCGTACCATCGCGGAGTGGACGGCCGCCGTCGCCGACGTCCCGGCCACCATGCCGGACGTGGCATGGGACGCCGCCCGCGCGACCCGCCGCTACTACGAGCAGCGCAACGGCGACCGCTCCGCGCAGTTCCGCCCGATCGAGCCGCACGACCTGCTCGCCGCATGGGGGCCGCACCGGGCCGAGCTCATGAACCGACACACCGACCCGGTGCCCTCGGCGGACCCGGACGACCCGGCGGCATGGCGGGCCGAACTGCTCGGCACCCGGGCGGCGGTCGCGACCGGACACGCCGCGCCCGCGCAGTACCGAGCCGAGATCGACCACGGCGGGCAGAAACGTCTCGCCGCGCTCATGTCCGGCGGGAAAGGGCCGCGCCGCTACATGCCCGAGCACGTCGCGGCCGATCTGCGCCCGTTCCGGAAGGCGCGCGCCCACCGCGAGCAGCTCGTCGCCGAGGGCGTGCCGGACCCGCTCTCGGTGGCGTGCCCCTACTGCCTCGCCGCCGTCGACGAGCAGTGCCGTTCGAGCTTCCGCAACCGAGGCAAGGGCCGACGCCTCTTGAACGGCGTCCACCCCTCGCGCGTCGAGGCCGTGGTCGCCGAACTCGGCGGCGAAGCAGCCGACGACGAGCAGGTGTGCCTCGCTCGGATCATGTGCCAGCCGCCGGCACCTCGGCGAGACGCTCGCGCCCGGCACACCAGCGGCGGGGGCGAGGCCCGATGATCCCGCTCGCCGCCCGAGCCGTGATCGCCGCCCAACTGACCGATGAGCTCGACGTACCGCCGCACCTCGCGACCGTGTTCGTCGCCTCGCTCGCCGATCGGCTCGCCATCGAGGGATGGCACATGACCGACGACCTCGGTTGTGTGCGGGATGCCGGTACTCACCTGCACCACGAACACCACCGCGCGCGACCGGTCGCGCCTCGCGCGCGGGAGGCCCCGCGCGCTCGGCGCTCCCTCGCTCGGCTGCTGCGCCGTTCCCGAACGACCGAAGAGAGAACCCCATGAGCCCGGCCCTGCTCGCCCTCGCCGTCGTGCTCGCCCTCGCGCTCGGCGCGTCCCTGGCCTACGCGGTCCGGATTGACGACCGCCTCGACCGCGAGCTGCGCCGCATCGACCGACGCCCCTGCTCGACCACCTGCACCGCCTGCTCGACGACGCGCCGAGCCGAGAACGGAGAGACCGAATGAACCACACCACCCGAACCCGGTCGCGGCGCGGCCGGACCCTCGCCCGCGAGGCGGTCCGCGAGCAGCGGCGCGAGGCGCTGTTCGTGCTGCTCGCCCGAGCCGACCGAGGCGCTCTCACCCGAGAGGACGCGCGGCATCTCCGCGACCTGGCCGCGGCCGAGGTCGCCGAGTGCGACGCGTTCCGCCGGTCGGCGGGCGGGCAGCAGTCGGCGGCGCTCAAGCTGCGCCACCGCGTCGAGGCGGCCGAGCAGGCGATGCGGGAGATCGAGGGCGAGCGCGACCAGTACGCCGCCGAGGTCGAGGCGCTGCGCGCGGGGACCGGTAAGGGGGGCCGATGAGTTACGCACAGGCTGTGAACGAAACTGTGCGCGCGCTGCGTACGATCCGGGGACAGTGGGCGGCGCTGCTGCTCGCGATCGAGACGCCGCCGGCGGATCACTGGCCACCGAGGCAGCTCGCGCACACCATGCGCGAGGGCGACGACGAGCAGCTCGTCGAGGACCGGGCACCGCTCGTGCTGCGCGAGCACCCCGCGCCTCTCAACCTCGCCGCGCTCGACGCCGGGCGGCGGTCGAGCGGCTCGTGTTCGACCTCGCCGACACCCTCGCCGCCGCCGTCCAGCGCACCGAGCCGGGCGACCCCCGGGCTTGGGTGTGCACGGACCCGAGCGCACCGGACAGCCACCGTGCGGCGGGCAGCAGGCGGCACGGGCTGCACTGGGCGTGCGTGTGGGTCGAGGGGCGAGTGCTCGATGAGGACACCGCGCCCGAGCGCGAGCTCGACGGGGCCCTCGCTCCCCCGCCGTTCGAGGTACTGCCGCTCTACCTGCTGCACGAAGCGCGGCGTACCGCGCGGATCGCCGAGGCCCGGGTGCTGCGCGCCCTCGGCCTCGACCGGCGCGAGACTCCCCTGCCCGAGCCGTGCCCGTGGTGCGGGAGCGAGCTCACCCTGCACAGTGCCCCCGACGGGCCGCCGAGCGTGACCTGCTCGGGCGGGCACGAGTGCACCGCCCCCGTCCCCCTCGACAGCAGGGGGCAGGCGCGGTTGTGGGAGTGGGACGACCTGCCCGAGCTAATCGCCGCGCTCGGCGTGGACGTCACCGCCGCGGCGTAGGCGTAGGTGGGGCCCGGATCACCGGGCCCCACCATCACGACTTGATAACACCATGGTCAATCCGGCCCCGTCGCCCCTCAGTTGGCGGGACAGTTCACCACACAGCGGGATCTTTCGGCCCCGCTCGACCTCATATTACTTAGTTTGTCTAAGTAAATCTTTAGGTCTGTAATCGTGCGTGAACTTTCCGGAGGGACGGAATTAATGAAGAACTATTGGGGGCGGGTAATTCGCGAGGCGCTCCAAAGCGGCGACGGCACGCTGCGACTCGTCTTCCTGCTGGGCGCCGGCGTCTTCGCCGCCGTGGCGGCCGTAGCGCTGCTGATCGCTGCACGGGTCACCGGGTTGCTCTAGGCGCGACGGCACCGAGCCGGGCAATGCTGCATCACATGCGTGAGGTAACAACGTTATTGCGCCGTGACCTGTGGTGGACGGCGCGTCCTGCGCAGGACGTCAGAGATCACTTGCGCCGTTATCGTTCCGTGACCTAATGTGGGTCGCGCCTCCGGCGTGCCCGGAAATAATCCGCTGATCTTCGCCCCGCCACCATCCCCCCGGTGGCGGGGCGTTCGCGTGCCCGGGAGGTGATCCCGTGGCCGACCCGATCACCGACGCCGACCGCGAGGCGGTCCGCCGCCTGCACGCCGAGGGCAAGTCCCGAAACCAGATCGCCCGGGAGACCGGCCGTAGCGCCGCCACCGTCTCGAAGATCGCCGCCGACCTCGGCCTCGCGTTCAGCGGCGGGGCGCGCGTCGCCGCCGCCACCGAGGCACGGCGCGCCGATGCTGCCGCACGTCGCGAGCAGCTCGCCGACGACGCCCTCGACGGGGCCCTCGCTCAGGTCGAGCGGGTCGGCGCGGCCGACTCCGCCCGCGATGCCCGCGACTACGCCACCGCCGCCCGTGCACTGACCGAGGTGCACGCCAAGGTCGCCGAGCTCGCCCGCACGAGCGGCACCGGGAGCACCGGGGGCTCGATGCTCGACCGCCTCGCCGACGCCCTGCTCGGGCCGACGGGAGACGACGCCGACGGGGGGTGATCCCCTCGCCGCCGCCCCTGTCCGACAAACAGATTCGCTCGATCCGCGAGGCGACCGCCCGCATCTGCTGTTGGCACGGCAGCGTGCGGTCGGGGAAGACGATCGCGAGTTTGCTCGCCTTCCTGCTCGCCGTGCGGCGGGCGCCGGCGTCCGGGCTCATCCTGATCTGTGGGCGCAGTCTTCAGACGATCGAGAGGAACGTTCTCGAACCCCTCGCCGATCCGTCGCTGTTCGGGCCGGTCGCCGCCGAGGTGCGCCACACCCGGGGCGCGACGACGGCGGTCATCCTCGGTCGCGTCGTCCACCTCGTGGGTGCGAGCGACGCTCGGGCCGAGGGCAGGCTGCGAGGTCTGACCGCCTCGCTCGCCTACTGCGACGAGATCACTCTCATGCCCGAGGGGTTCTTTACGCAGTTGCTCGCGAGGCTCAGTGTGCCCGGGGCGCGGCTGCTCGGGACCACGAACCCGGACTCGCCGCGGCACTGGTTCAAGGTCGGTTACCTCGACCGGCAGAGCGAGCTCGACCTCGCGTCGTGGCACTTCCGGCTCGCCGACAACCCGAGCTTGACCGGCGTACGTCGCCGCGCTGTCCGCCGAATACTCCGGACTCTGGCGCCGGCGGATGATCGACGGCGCATGGGTGATCGCCGAGGGCGCGGTTTTCGACATGTACGACGAGCAGCGGCACGTCGTGACCGAGCTCCCGCCGATGCGCCGGTATTGGACGGGCGTTGACTACGGCACGGTGAACCCGTTCGCCGCCTTGACCCTCGGGCTCGGCGACGACGGGCGCCTGTACGTCACGAGCGAGTGGCGGCACGACTCCCGCGCCGCACACCGGCAGTTGACCGACGCGCAGTACAGCCGCGCCGTCCGCGAGTGGCTCGACGATCTCGACGTCGAGCCCGAGTGGACGTTCGTCGACCCCTCGGCGTCGTCCTTCTCCACGCAGCTTTGGGCGGACGGACACCCCGGCGTGACCAAGGCCAAGAACGACGTGATCGACGGAATCCGCTCCGTCGCGTCCGCGCTCGACGCCGGTCTGCTGCTCATCCATGAGTCGTGCGAGGGGCTGCTCGCCGAGCTCCCCGAATACGTGTGGTCGGACGAAGCAGCCGCGCGCGGCGAGGACCGGCCGGTGAAGCTGAACGATCACTCGGTCGACGCGCTGCGGTACGTGGTCCACAGCACCGCGCACGAGTGGCGCGGTCTGCTCACGGCCGCCGCCTGAACCTCTCTCCCTTCCCTGCCCGGGTACGCCTCGCCGCGCCCCGGCCCGAGCTGTCGAGGGGGTGATCGCGTGCCCCCTTCTCTGACCGACCGGTTCCTCGCGAAGATCGTCGACGGCCCCCTCGGCTGCTGGGACTGGACAGGGCACGTCAAGCCCAACGGATACGGACAGGTCAAGGTCGGCGGGCGACCGCAGTACGCGCACCGGGTCGCCTACACCCTCACGCGCGGGCCGATACCCGACGGGCTCGTGATCGACCACCTGTGCCGCCGCCGGCACTGCGTGAACCCCGACCACCTCGACGTGGTCACCACCCGCACCAACATCCTGCGGGACGTGTCCCCTGCCGCCCGCCGTGCCCGACAGACGCACTGCGCCCGAGGCCACGAGTTCGATCACGCGACGACCTACGTCGCCCCGAACGGCACCCGGCACTGCCGCAGATGCGCAGCACTGCGCGCCCGGACGAGACGACGGCGGGAGGTGCACCGTGCCCCTGCCCGATAACGGCATCGCGTGGCCGCCGCCGCAGCTCGCCAAGCACTACGCCGAGATCAAGGTCGACGATGCTTGGTACTCCGGTGATCACGCCAAGCTGACCACCGTCTACCGGGACAGTCCCGTACGACGCGACGGCCGCCGCCGATTGTGGGGGCGCGACCGGCAGCCGCGGCCCAACGTCCGCGATCAGCGGCTGCACATCCCCCTCGCCGGCGACATCGCGAGCGCCTCGGCCGACCTCTTGTTCGCCGAGCCGCCCGAGCTCTCGGTGACCGACACCGGCACTCAGGACCGGCTCGACGAGCTCGCCGAGTCGGACGGCATCGCGAACACGCTGCTCGAAGCGGCCGAGGTCGCTGCCGCCCTCGGCTCGGTGTACCTGCGGGTCACCTGGGATCGCTCCCTTGCCGACCGGCCCCTGCTGACCAGCGTCCACCCCGACGCCGCCGTGCCGGAATTCCGGTGGGGCCGCCTCTCCGCCGTGACGTTCTGGCGCGAGCTCACCTCGACCTCAGCCACCGTGTGGCGGCACCTCGAACGGCACGAGCCGGGCCGCATCCTGCACGCGCTCTACGAAGGGTCGGCCGACAACCTCGGCGTGCGGGTGCCCCTGACCGAGCACGTCGAGGTCGCCGACCTGGCCGTCAGCCTCGGCCCCGACGGCGACGCGATCGAGACCGGGATCGAGCAGCTCACCGCCGCGTACTGCCCCAACATCCGACCCCACCGGAAGAACCGAGGCTCGGCGTTCGGACGCTCCGACTACGCCGCCCCGATTTACGACCTGCTCGACGCGCTCGACACGACGTGGACGAGTTGGATTCGCGACCTGCGGCTCGCCCGCGCCCGCCTGCTCGTGCCCGACGGGTACCTGCGCGACCACGGGCCCGGACAGGGGGCGTCGTTCGACGACGACCGCGAGATCTTCCAGCTCTTGAACATCCCGCCCACCGAGCAGGGCGGGAATCAGATCACGCTCTCGCAGTTCGCGATCAGGGTCGACGAGCACGAGAGGTCGGCGAGCGCGATCACCCGGCAGGCGGTGCAGAGCGCCGGCTACTCGGTCGCAACGTTCGGCCTCGGCGACCAGGGCGCGGCCGTGACCGCGACCGAGGTCCGGGCGCGCGAGCGTCGGTCCATGACCACCCGGGGCAAGAAAGTGAGGTACTGGTCGCCGCCGGTCGCCGACATGCTGCACGTGATGCTGCTGCTCGACCGGCAATGGTTCACCCCCCGCATCGTGCCCGATCGGCCGACCGTCGCGTTCGGTGACTCGATCACCGAGGACGCGTCCTCGCTCGCACAGACTCTGTCCCTGCTCCAACAGGCACAGGCGGTGTCCGTGGTGACCAAGGTTCGGATGCTGCACCCCGAATGGGATTCGGTCGCCGTCCAGGAAGAGACCGACCGCATCCTCATGGAGAGCGGCGCCGCCGTCCCCGACCCCATGCAGGCGGGGACGCTGCTCTAGCGCGAGGGGGTGCTCGTGCCCATCCACCCCGCCATGGCCGAGGATCTCTCGGCCACCGTCCGCGACCTGTACGCGGACGCCGAGCAGCGGCTGCTCGCGCTCGTCGCGCGGCAGCTCGACGGAGGGTTCGAGGCCCCGGGGTGGGCGGTCGCCAAGCTGCGCGACATCCAACCGTTGCGGCGGGTGGCGCAGAGCGTCGTCGACGCCCTCGGGACGGCAATGCAGCTTGAGGTGTTCTCGGCCGTGACCGAGGCGTACGACATCGGGGCGCGGGCCGGGCTCGCCGAGCTCGGCGCGCTCTCCGACGTCGACATACGCCGGATCGCCGAGAGCACCCCGGGGACCCGCGCGGTTGACCGTCTCGCCGCCGAGACGATCGAGCTCGTCACCGAGACGCACCGGGGGATTCTCCGGGGCGTCGAGGACGGGTACCGACAGGTGATCGCCGAGTCGTCGGCGACTCCCCTGCTCGGGGTCGACACCCGCCGACAGGCCACCCAAGCGGCGATGTCCCGATTCGCCGACCGAGGTCTGCGGTCGTTCGTCGACCGCCGCGGCCGGTCCTGGCAGATGACGAGCTACGCGGAGATGGCCGTACGGACGGCCGTCGGCCGCGCTGCGGTCGAGGCGCACGGCGACAAGCTGCGCGCCGCCGGAATCGGTCTGGTGATCGTCTCCAACGCCCCGCACAACTGCGATCTTTGCGCCCCGTTCGAGGGTGAGGTGCTCGCGCTCGACGGCCCGGGCGGCGCCCGCACCGTCGAGATGGAGCACGCCACCGACGACGGCCGCACCGTGCGGGTGCACATCGCCGGATCGCTCGACGAAGCGCGGCGGGCCGGTCTGCAACATCCCAACTGCCGCCACTCGACAAGCGCTTACCTCCCGGGCGTGACTCGGCCGCTGGTCGAGCACTCCGAGGACCCCGACGGGTACGCCGCCTCACAGCGGCAGCGGGCGATCGAGCGCGCCATCAGGAAGTGGAAGAACAAGAGCGCCGCCGCCATGACGCCCGAGGCCAAACGCGCGGCCGAGGCCCGGGTGCGCGCCTATCAGGGCAAGATGCGCGAGCACCTCGCGCAGCACCCCGAGCTCATCCGTCGGCGCGAGCGCGAGCAGCCCGGGGCGAGCAACCTCCCGAGCACTGCGCCGCCCCCGCCGCGCGATGCGGTCGAGGCCGCGCGCGTACGCGCGGGCGACGACCGCACCCTGCCCGAGATGACCGACGAGCAGCTCGGCGCAGCGATCCGGCCCGGCGTGCTCGACGAGCGCGACCTCGACCGCATCGAGGGCGAGGGCGACCGCCGCGACCTGGCCGACCTGCTCGACCGCATCCGCCCCGGCGGGCGCATGGTCGACAACCTCGCCCCGTTCAGCGACGACGAGCTCGCCCGGATCGCGCCGCACCTCGACGACGAGCAGATGCTGCGCGTCATGGCCGAGGCCGACCGGCGCGACCTCGACGCCGCCATGCCCGGCATCCGCCCGAATCTCGTCGGCATGTCCGAGCGCGACCTCGCCGCCCGAGCCCGCCACGTCCCCGAGGACGGTCCGGCGATCGGCGCCGAGGTGCACCGTCGCCGTGCCCTCGCCGAACTGTTCCCCGGCGGGCAGCTCGCCGCCGACCTGTCCAGGCTCGACGACGAGCTGCTCGTCTGGGGCATCCGGTACGCGAGGCCCGAGGACGCCGCCCGGATCGCCGCCGAGATCGACCGCCGGCACCCGCCCGCGCCGCCCCCACCCGTCGTGGGGGCGACGGTCGCCGACACCCTCGCCGCGCGGGACGCCCTCGACGACGCGATGCACCCGATCCGCCTCGACGACCCCGCCCCGGCGGACCCCGACGAGTGGGGCGCGTACGGGGCGGACGTCGAGCGAGGCCCCGACGGCACCGAGCACATGTCCGCCGTCGAGCGATGGGCGTACGAGCGCGAACTCGAAGCGCGTTCCCAGCGGGCGGCGTACAGCCGCGACGAGATACGCGAGATGTACCGAGAGCACATCTACTTGCAAGAGCTCGCCGCCGAGGACTACACGAACGGGTTCATGCTCAACCGCAAGGCACGCGCCGCCGGCATCGACCCCTCCTCTCTGTTCAGCGGCCCCTCGCACGTCGCCTACGCGCGCGCGTCCGAGGACCTGATCAGGTTTTGGGAAGAGGTGAGCCCAAGGATCACTCTCGCCGAGTTCACCGAGCAGGTGACCGGCGTCCGCACCGGAGCGGGCGAGACCGCCCGGAACGCTCGCGAAGACCAGCGGCGCAGATTCTGACCAACCGGGCTTGACCTGCTGCTTTCTTGACGTTCCATCAATTGGCAATGTGATGTCGGTCACTATTACCCCCTGATGTGGGGTGGCTAGGGGGTGGGGGGGGGGGGGGGGGGGGGGGGGGGGGGGGGGGGGGGGGGGGGGGGGGGGGGGGGGGGGGGGGGGGGGGGGGGGGGGGGGGGGGGG
>NZ_JBWKJV010000058.1:0-16572 GCF_056432045.1 Streptomyces sp. NPDC045701
ATCCTCCGACAACACCAGCTCGGCCATCGGCCGCCCCATCTTCGCCATGGAGACAGCTTACTAATCCAACGAATTCCCGGCGCAGGACACTAGGTCGGTGAGGCACTGCGGCCGACGTGGTCGGCTACACCAACAACGCCCCAGCATTTCGCCGGTTGCGCGACCGAACGGGTGACGCGTCCCCGGCCGCTCGCGCGCGACACGCCGCGCCACCAACGGAACGCCCGGACAAGGAAGTTGTTCCGGGGGCGTTTCGCATGCTTCTGGTCCGGTTTGTTGAGTTATAACGTACATCTCGCTGGACGCGGTCCTCACTCGTCGAAGCGGAGAACCGGTATGGGGAATTCAAGAGGTTCTTTCAGTGTGGGAACGCCCGGATAGCGCGCGCCGCTGACATTCGCCCGCGCGCCGGAAAGCGTCGAGCGCCCGCCGACTCCGCCGAACCCTCCTGCCGCCCGCTTCGTGGAAAGCTTCGTAGAAAGGGTCACGCGTGGGTTCCCCACTCACCGCATTGCATGTTGTCCAGCCCGGTGACGGCGGGGTGGCCCGCGTGGTCACCGACGTGGTCGGAGCGCAGCTGGACGCGGGCATGCGGGTCGCCGTCGCCTGTCCGCCCGGTACGCCGCTGGCGATGGCGGCCCGCACGCGGGGCGCCGAGGTGCACCCGTGGCGGGCCGGCCGCGAGCCGGGCCCGCGACTTGTCGCGGAGAGCCGCCGGGTCGCCGCGCTGGTCGACCTCGTACGCCCCGACCTGGTGCACGCGCACAGCGCGAAGGCCGGGCTGGCCGCCCGTATCGCGGTACGCGGCCGGGTGCCCACCGTGTACCAGCCGCACGCCTGGTCGTTCGAGGCGGTCGACGGGGTGACCGGCGCGCTCGCCAGGCGCTGGGAGCGCTGGGCCGCCCGCTGGACCGACCGGGTCATCTGCGTCAGCGAGGCCGAACGGCGCCGCGGCGAGCACGCCGGGGTGCGCGCGCCCTGGTCCGTCATCCACAACGGTGTGGACGCCCGCCGGTTCACCGCCGGACCGGGCAGGGGCGCCGCCCGCGCCGCGCTGGGACTTCCGGCCGGGCCACCGCTCGTGGTGTGCGTGGGGCGGCTGTGCCGCCAGAAGGGCCAGGACACGCTCCTGGAGGCATGGCCCGCCGTCCTCGACCGCGTACCGGACGCCCGGCTCGTCCTGGTCGGCGACGGTCCCGGGGCCGAGGCCCTGCGCGCCGCCGCCGCCCGGTGGGGCGGGGCGGACCGGGCGGTCGCGTTCCCCGGCGCCGTCACCGACACGGCGCCCTGGTACCGGGCCGCCGACCTGGTCGTCCAGCCGTCCCGCTGGGAGGGGATGGCCCTCGCGCCACTGGAGGCCATGGCGGCCGGCCGGCCCGTCCTCCTCACCGACGTGGACGGCGCCCGCGAGAGCCTGCCACCCGGCCACGAGACGCACTGCCTGGTCCGGCCCCACGACCCGGCCGCCCTCGCCGGGGCCCTGGTGGGGCTCCTGCGGCGGCCCGTACTCCGCGAAGCCCTGGGCCGCCAGGCCCAGCAGCACGTACTGCGGCGCTTCGACGTGCGGCGCGTGAACGCGGCCCTCGCGGACGTGTACCGCGAGGTGACCGCCGCACCGCGCCACGAGCTCAGGGAGCCGATCTCCCAGTGACCACGGAAAGCACCAGCCCGGCCACCCCGACCGTCGTCCCGCCCCGGGGGACGGCGGACCGGCCGGCCCTGCCGCCGCGCCGCCCGGTGCCCGCGCCGCCCTTCGTCTCGTCCCTGGTCGCCACCGACTGCACCGCCGTCCTGCTCGCCGCGCTCCTGCTCGACCACGAACAGCGCGGCGCCGCCCTGCTGATGCAGCTCACCGCGCTCCTGGCCGCGCTCAACGCGTACGCCGGCCTCTACCGGCCCGGCGCCGTGGCCTCCGTACTCGACGAACTGCCCACCCTCGCGGGGCGGGCGGCGATCGCGTGGTGCGCGGCCGCCGCACTGCTCGCCGCCCAGTCGCCGCAGCGCGCCGTCGGCCCGGTGACGCTGGCCGCCGTGTACGCCGCGCACCTGGCCCTCGTGACCGGGTGCCGGGCCGTCCTGCACCACCGGCGCCGGGCCGCCGCCCGCGCCCACCCACGCTCCGCGCTCGTCGTCGGCTCCCTGCCCGCCGCCCAGCGGCTCGCCGGCACGCTCGCCGGACACCCCGAGTACGGCATCCGGCCGGTCGGCATCGTCGCCGCCCAGCGGCCGTCCGGCCCGGCCGAATCGTCCCTGCCGGTGCTGACCGGCCCCGAGGAGATCCACCGGGCCGTCATCCAGAACAGCGTCCGCGACGCGGTGTTCACCGGCGCCGCGGAGGCCGGGCTCGTCTCGCTGCTGCGCCACTACGGCTGCGACGGCTGGCTGGTGGGGGAGGGTGACGACGGCCCGCGCCCCGCCCCGATGAGCCAGCACCTGTGGGGCCACGCCTGCCGGCGCCTCGACCCGCCGCCCGCCCACCGGGGCCCGCTGTCCAAGCGGATCCTCGACGTCACGGTCGCCGGGCTGATGCTCACCGCCCTGTCCCCGCTCCTGCTGCTGTGCGCGGCCGCCATCCGGCTGTCGGACGGGCCGGGCGTGGTCTTCCGCCAGGAGCGCGTCGGGCAGGACGGCCGGCTGTTCACCCTGCTCAAGTTCCGTACGCTGCGCCCCGCCGACGACGAGGAGGCGGCCACCCGGTGGAGCGTCGCCCACGACGAGCGGATGAGCGTCGTGGGGACGTTCCTGCGCCGCACGTCGCTCGACGAGCTGCCGCAGCTGTGGAACGTGCTGCGCGGTGACATGAGCCTCGTCGGTCCCCGGCCGGAACGCCCGTACTTCGTCGCCAAGTTCAGCCGCCTGCACCCCGGGTACGCGGCCCGGCACCGGATGCCGGTCGGGCTGACCGGGCTGGCGCAGGTCCACGGGTTGCGGGGGGACACCTCCATCGAGGACCGGTGCCGCTTCGACAGCCACTACATCGACCACTGGTCGCTGTGGCAGGACGTGTGCATCCTGCTGCGCACGGCGGCTTCGCTGATCCGGCCGGCGGGCAGCTGATGCCGGTACGCCACTGGGCGCCGCTGGTGCCCCTGCTCTCCGTCGTCGCGCTGCTCGCCGTACCGCCGCCGCAGGGCTCCCCGGGCACCGGCACGGTGGCGGACGCCGCCTCCGCCGTGCTGGTGGTGTGCTGTGCCGTACGGGTGGTGCGGGACCGGGCGCGGCCGCTGTCGCGGACGGCGGCCGTCGTGCTGGGCCTGCCGGTGCTGGGCATCTGCACCGCGGCCGTCGCGTCCCACGACCCGGCGGCGAGCCTCCCGGGCGTGGCGCGCTACCTCCAGGTCTTCGTCCTCGTACCGGCGGCCGTGGTGCTGCTGGTGCGCGACCGGCGGGACTTCGCCGTGGTGGCCTGGGCGGTGATCGGGCTCGCCCTGGCGCAGGGCGCGTTGGGGGTCGTGCAGTACCTGACCGGCACCGGCGCGTCGTACATGGGGGAGGACGTCCGGGCGGTGGGGACGTTCGGGCCGACCGACGTGATGGGGATGGCGACGGTCGTCGCGTACGGGATCGTCGCCGCCGCCGGGATCGCGCTCGGCGGACCGGGGCGCCGCCCCCGGACGTGGGCGCTGGTCTGCGGCGGGCTGCTGCTCGTCCCGCTGGTGGTGTCGTTCAGCCGGGGCGCCTGGATCGCGACCCTGGTGGCGTGCGCGTTGCTGCTGACCCTGTGCGGGGTGGGGCGGGCCGTGCGGGTGGGCCTGGCGGCGGGCGCGCTCGGCGTGGTGCTGGTGGCGGGGCTGGGTGTCGGCTCGCAGATGGTGCAGGAACGGGTGACCAGCATCTCCCGGGTCACGGCCGCGCCCGACCGGTCGGTCACCGACCGGTACACCATGTGGGCGGCGGCGGCCGGGATGTGGCGTGCCGAGCCCCTCACCGGCGTCGGGCTCAAGGGCTTCCCCCACTACCGGGACGGCCACGCCTCGCTGGCCCTGTCGTCGGGCAGCGACACGGCGGGCGTCGGCCGGGGCTTCCAGCGGCAGCCCCTGCTGTCGCCGCACAACATGTACCTGCTGGTGCTGGGCGAGCAGGGCCTGCTGGGCCTGCTGACGGTCGCGGGCAGCTGGCTCGCCCTGCTGGGGTGCGCGCTGCGGCGCCTGGTGGACGCCCGCCGGGCCGGGGCGACCCCGGCGTGCGGGCTGGTCGCGGTGGGCCTGCTGGTGTGGCAGCTCGTCGACTTCGCGTACGCGGACATCGGCGGCCCCGCGACGGTCCTCACCGCACTGGTGCTGGGCCTGGCCGCCTGGTGGTCCTTCGCCCCGCACCGGCCGGCCGGCGCCGCGCGGCCCGCCGTCCCCCGGGGCGGCCCGCCGGGGGGCCCGTCCGGCGGTCCGTCCGGCGGCTCGTCCGGCGGTCCGGGTGCCGGCGTCCGGACCGGTACGGAACCGGTGCCGGCCCGCCGGAGCGCCCCCGCCCCGGCCGCCGTCGCGGGGGTCCGGCATGGGTGACGCACGGTCCGCCACGGACGCCGCGCCGGTCACGACGGTGACCACGGACGCCACGGTGACCACGGACGCCACGGACGCCGTGCCCGGGGGCGCCGCGCCGGCCACCAAGGCCACCAAGGCCACCAAGGACGCCGCGCACCCCGCGCCGCGGGGCGACGACCCGGCACGGGTGCCGTCCGGCCGCCTCCTCGCCCGGGCGGCCGCGCTCACGGCGGCGCTGACCGCGGTGGGCGCCCTGCTCGGGCTGGTCCGCGACCAGTTGCTCGCCCACACGTTCGGTGCGGGCACCGGCACGGACGCCTTCCTGGTCGCCTGGACCGTCCCGGAGTTCGCGGCCACGCTGCTGATCGAGGACGGTATGGCCCTGGTCCTCGTCCCCGCGTTCGCCGCCGCCCTCACCCGCCGGGCCAACGCCCCGGCGGGCGGCCCCGACCCGGTGCACGCGCTGGTCCGGGCCACCCTCCCCCGGGCGGCCCTAGGCGCGGGCGCGGCGGCCGGGCTGCTCGCGCTCGCCGCGCCGCTGGTCGTCCCGCTGCTGGCGCCCGGGCTGCCGGAGCGGCAGCTGGCCGTCGACTGCACCCGGCTGACCGCGACCTGCCTGCTCTCCTTCGCGCTCGCCGGGTACTGCAGCGCGGCGCTCCGCGCCCACGGCCGGTACCTCGCCCCGGCCGCGATCTACATCGCGTACAACACCGGCATCATCACCGCCGTCGTCCTCCTGGACCCCGGCACGTGGGGCGTCCGCGCGGCGGCGGCCGGGGTCGCGGCGGGCGGCGCGCTGATGGTGCTGGTCCAGGCACCCGTCCTGTGGCGCCGGCTGCGCGCACCGGCGGTACCGCGGCACAGCGCGCCGCGGCGGCGCGCACCGGCCGTACCCCGGCAGCCCCGGGCGGCGCTCCGGCCGGTGCTGGCCGTCCTCGCGCCGGTGATCGTGTTCGCGGTGAGCCGCCAGTCGCAGGTCCTGGTCGAGCGGTTCCTCGCCGCGCCGCTGCCCGCCGGGGCGATCTCGCACCTGAACTACGCGCAGAAGGTCGCCCAACTGCCGATGGTGCTCTCCCTCATGCTGTGCACCGTCAGCTTCCCGGTCGTCGCCCGGGCACTCGCGGCGGGCGACCCGGACACGGCACGGCGGCGCGCCGAACGCGACCTGCTGCTCGCGGGCGTGATCGTCCTCGTCGGCGCCGCGACCGTGGTGGCGGCCGCGCCGCAGATCGTCGCGCTCCTCTTCCAGCGGGGCGCCTTCGACGCCACCGACACCGCCGCCACGGCCGCCGTCATGCGGGTGTACGCCCTCGGGCTGCTCGGCCAGACCCTCGTCGGCGCCCTCGTCCGCTGCTACTTCTCCGCCGCCCGGCCCCTGTGGTACCCGGCCGCCGCCATGCTCGGCGGCATCGCCCTCACCGCCGCCGCCGGCGGGGCCTGGGCCGGGCCGTGGGGCGCCCGCGGGATCGCCGCCGCCAACGCGCTCGGCATCACCCTCACCGCCGCCCTCCTCCTGCTCGGCCTGCGGCGGCAGAGCGTCCCGCTGGACGCGCGTCGCCTGACCGCCGGGCTGGCCCGGCTCGCCTCGGCGGCGGCCGTCGCCACCGCCGCCGGCCGGTGGTGCGCGGTCGGCCCGCCGCCGCTGGCCGTGCCGCTGGCGTTCGCCGCCGTCACGGCCGCGTTCACCGCCTGCGCCTGCGCCCTGCGCGCCCCGGTGGTCCCCTCCCTCGTCCGTTCAGCCCATCCGTTCCGTCGGCTCGCGAAGGCCCGCTCATGAACCAGCCGCGCATCCCCCTGTGGGTGGCGATGTACCACTCGATCGACGACACCACGGACGACGACCCGTACCACGTGACCGTCTCCCCCTCCCGGCTCGACAGGCAGCTGCGCTGGCTGCGCGACCACGGCCTGCGGGGGGTCGGCGTACGGCAACTGCTGCTGTACGCGGCCCGCCACGGCGACACCCGAGGGCTGGTCGGCCTCACCTTCGACGACGGGTACGCCGACTTCCTCGACAACGCCGTCCCCATCCTGCGCCGCCACGAGTGCACGGCCACCGTCTTCGTCCTCCCTGGCAGACTCGGCGGCGACAACGCGTGGGACGCGCTCGGCCCGCGCAAGCCGCTGCTCACCGAGGACGGCGTCCGCCGCTGCGCCGCCGCCGGCATGGAGGTCGCCTCGCACGGACTGCTGCACGTCTCCCTGCCCGACGCGCCCGAGCACGTCCTGCGCGGGGAGACGACCGACAGCCGCGAACTGCTCCGCACCCTCACCGGCACGGCTCCCGACGGCTTCTGCTACCCGTACGGCCACGTCGACGAGCGCGCGCTGCGCGCCGTGCGCGAGGCGGGGTACGCGTACGCCACCGCCATCGACCCGGGCCCCCTGAACGGCGTCCACGCCCTGCCCCGGGTGCACATCGGGCAGCGCGACACCGCCTGGCGGCTGCACGCCAAGCGCCGGCTGCACGGGGTGCGGCGCGCCCCGGTGCCCCTCACCCCGGCGCCTGTGGCATGACCCCCCTGAAGGTCCTGCACGTCATCACCGGCCTTGGCATCGGCGGCGCCGAACAGCAACTGCGCCTGCTGATCCCGCGCATGGACCGCGTCCGCAGCAGCGTGGTCACCCTCACCAACCCCGGCCCGGTGGCGGACGCCCTGCGCGCCGAGGGGGTGCCGGTCGCCCACCTCGGCATGCGCGGCAACCGCGACCTGTCCGCCCTGCCGCGCCTGACCCGGCTGATCCGGCACGGCGACTTCGACGTCGTCCACACCCACCTGTACCGGGCCTGCCTGTACGGGCGTCTCGCCGCCCGGCTGGCGGGCGTGCGGACGGTCGTCGCGACGGAACACTCGCTGGGCGCCGACCGGATCGAGGGACGCCGCCTGTCCACCGGGGCACGCGCCCTGTACCTGGCCGGCGAGCGGCTCGGTACGTCGACGGTCGCAGTCTCCGACACGGTGGCGCGGCGCCTGGTCGCCTGGGGCGTGCGGCCGTCCCGCGTCAGGGTCGTGCCCAACGGCATCGACGTGGCGCGCTTCGCCTTCGACCCGGCCGCACGGCGGGCGGCGCGGCGGCGGTTGGGCCTGGCGCCCGGCGCGTACGTCGTCGGCGGGGTGGGGCGGCTCGTGGCGGGCAAGCGGTTCGACACGCTGATCCGGGCGGTGGCCGCGCTCCCCGGCGACCCCCGGCTGTTGCTGGTGGGCGAGGGCGAGCAGCGGGAGCGGCTGGAGCGGACCGCCCGGGAGTGCGGGGCGGTGGAGCGGGTGGTGTGGGCGGGCGCGGTGGACCGCGAGCTGCCGGAGCTGCTGTCGGCCATGGACGTGTTCGTGTCGGCCTCCGCCGACGAGGCGTTCGGCCTCGCGATCGTCGAGGCGCTGGCCGCCGGGCTCCCCGTGCGGTACGTGGCCTGCCCCGCGCTCGACGACCTGCCGCCCGAGGAGGCGCCGGGGGCGCGCCGGATCGGCGGGACGGTGCCGGAGGTGGCCGCCGCGCTGGAGTCGGTCGCCCGGGAACGGCTCGCCGTCCCCGCCGCCGTGCGCCGCTACGACGTGCGGCGCAGCGCCCAGCAGTTGACGGCGCTGTACGAACACCTTCACCGAGGCCGCCACCACAGCCGTCCCGGCGGCCCCGGCGACGGCGGTCCGGGCGGCCTCCACGACGACCTCGGCGACCGCCCTCACGTCCGCCTCCATGACGGCCCTCACGATGACCTTTACGACGGAGCGAGTTGTCGATGACCACCACCCAGTCCCTTGCCGTACGCCGTGCGATCGGCTGGCTCACCCGCCTCAGGCGCACCCGCCGCCGGTGGCTCGTCCCGGCCGCCGCGCTGCTGGGCGTCCTCGCCGGCGGCGGGTACGGGGTTCTGAAGACACCCGAGTACGCGGCGACGAGCTACGTCATCGTCGTGCCGTCCGCGAAGTCCGACCCGGCCGGCGCGATGGGCCTGGCGCAGGCCTACGGGCGGGTCGCCACCGACATCGCGGTCGTCGGCGACGCCCAGGTCGCGGCCGGCGTGCCGGCGGAGACCCTCCGCGCGAGCGTGCAGGCCGCGACCTCGCCGGACGCCCCCATGATCGCCGTCACGGCGCGCGCCCCGCGGCCCGCCACCGCGGCGGGGATGGCCGACAGCGTGGCGAGGGCCCTGGTGCAGAAGGGCTCGCACACCGAGGGCAGCACCGGTGTGAAGGTCCTCCAGTTCACCCGGGCCGCCACGCCCACGGAACCCGTCTCACCCTCCGTGTCCCTCGCCGCCCTCGTCGGCGGCTGCGCGGGCGGGCTGCTCGGCGGGCTCGCCCTGCTGGTGCGGCCCCGGTACCCCCGGCGCGGCGGGCGGTCGCGGTACGGGTCCGTGCCGGGGCCGGTGGGACAGCAGGAGGCGCTGGTATGACGCGGGACGGGAACTGGGAGGTCACCGTCTGCCGGGACGGCGAGGCGTTCGGCCGGCTCGGGCCGGAGTGGGCGGACCTGTACCGGCGGTGCGCCACGGCCACCCCCTTCCAGTCGCACTCCTGGCTGCACTCCTGGTGGGTGTCGTACGGCACCCCCGGCCGCCTGCGGGTCGTCCTCGTCCGCCGGGACGGGCGGCTCGTCGCGGCGGCGCCGCTGCGGCTGGTGCGCGGCCCGTTGCCGGTGCTGACCCACCTGGGCGGGGCGATCACCGACTTCTCCGACGTGCTCGTCGACGACGCGGCCGCCGGCGAGGCGGTCCCGGTGCTGACCGGGGCGCTCGGCCGGCTGGCCCGTACCGCCGTGATCGACCTCCGGGAGGTACGGGAGGAGGCCGCCGCCCAGCTGGTGTACGCGTGCTGGCGCGGCCCGCGCCGCCGCCTCCCCGACTCCGTCTGCATGGAGCTGCCCGCCGCGTCCATCGACGAACTCGTCGCCCGGCTGCCGTCCTCCCGGGCCCAGCGAGCCCGTTCGAAGCTGCGCCGGCTGGACAAGCTGGGCATCGAGGAGCACGTCGTCCCGCCGGCCGAGGTCCCGCACGCGCTGCGGCGGCTGCTGGAACTCCACCAGCGCCAGTGGGCCGACCGCGGGGTGACGCCCGAGCACCTGAGGCCCCGGTTCGCCGAGCACCTCCAGCGGGCGGTGCGGTCGATGGTCGAGTCGGGGGACGCGATGGTGACGGAGTTCCGCATGGCCGGGGATTTGGTCGCCGCGGACCTCACCCTGATGTCGCCGCTGCTGTTTGGCGGCTACCTGTACGGGGCGGACCCGGTGCTGCGGGCCAGCAAGGTGGACGTGGCGACCCTGCTGCTGCGCAACGGCGCCCGTGAGAGCAGCACCAGCGGCCGCACCCGGCTGAGCCTGCTGCGCGGCCGCGAGCCCTACAAGAGCCACTGGCGCCCTGAACCGGTCGTCAACCAGCGGCTGCTGCTGGCCCGCCGCCGCACGGCCGCGCCCCTGCTGCTGCTGGCCGGGTACGCGGCCGGCCGCCGTCGGGCGGCGGACCGGCTGCGTGACCGGGACTGGGTGCGGCGGCTCACGAGGTGAGGCGGGGCGGACCGTGCGGTGCGGCGGCCCGTGCGGCGCGGTGGCTCATGAGCCGAGGTGGCGCCGCCAGTCGATCCGTACGCACAGCGTGTGTCCGAGCCACTTCTCGACCCACTCGCCCAGGTCCACCGGCGTGCAGCCGGGCTCCTCGGGCCGGGGTTCGGGTTCGGGCCGCGGTTCCGGTTCCGGGCGCGGCTCGGGTTCGGGGCGCGGCTCCGGTTCCGGCCGCGGTTCCGGGTCCGCCGGCCCGCCCCTCCCGGACAGCTTCGCGCGGAACACCTCCGACGAGCGCGGGTTGTCCTCGCACTGCCAGACGCCGTGCGGACAGTAGTCGGTGATCGTCTGGTACAGCGGCTTGCTCTTCTCGATCCAGTCCAGCATCCGCCGCATGTACTCCGGGTTGTCGCCGTTGCGGAACAGACCCCACTCCGGATACGAGAGGGGCTTGCCGTGCGCGGCGGCGAACTCCACGTGGTGCCGCAGGCCGTAGGGCTCGGCCACCTGCTCGTCGAAGGTCTGGCCCGACGGCTGGTCGTAGGAGTCCATCCCGATGATGTCGACGACGTCGTCACCGGGGTAGCACTCGGTCCACGGGACGGCGTCCCGGCCGCGGTTCGGCGCGAAGTCGAACCGGAAGCGCTGCCCCGGCACCTCGCGCATGGCGGTGACGATGCGCTTCCAGTACGCCTTCCAGGCCTCCGGGTCGGGCCCGCAGCGGTGCGAGTACGTGGTGCCGTTCATCTCCCAGCCGAGTACGAGCACGGTGTCGGGGACGCCGAGCCCCACGAGGCGCTCGGCGAGGGCCCGGAAGTGCCGGTCGAACCGCCCGTCCGCGCCCAGCCGCAGCAACTGCCGTACGACGGGGTCGGGCAGGTGGCTCTCGTTGCGCTCCAGCATGGGCACGTTGAGGACGAACAGCCGGTCCTCCCGCGCCCGCCGCCACTGGGCCCAGTGCTCCAGGAACCCGGGGTGCCCCTCGATGTTGGTCCACGCGTCGCCGGGCAGGTAGGTGTGCCCCACGCGGAGGTCGGTGCCGCCGAGCCACTTGCGGAGCCCCGCCATGCGGTGGATCCCGCGCGGCCCGTAGTCCAGGTACGCCCCGACCGCCGTCCCCGCCACCGTGCCGGCGGCGCCGTCCCCGCTCCCGGCGCCGTCCCCGCTCCCGGTGCCGTCCCCGGGTGCCGGTCCGCTCTCCGGCGAAGGCGAGGGGTCCGTGCCGGGCTCCCGTACCCGTTCGGCTCCCGACCCTGGGCCGGGGCCGCCCCCCGTGTCGGTCTCCGCGCGCGCGCCGGTGCCGCTCGCGGTCGTGGCGCCGTCGGCGGCGCCCGCTTCCCGGTCGCCCTCCGGCCCCGGGCCGGAGCCGGTGGCCGGCCCCGTCCGGGCCGCCGGGGTCGAGGCGTGGCCGGACGGGGCCGACACGACGGAGCCGGCCATCAGCAGGCTCAGCAGACCGGCGGTCAGCACCCCCAGCCGCGCGCCTGTCGTTCTCGCTCTCCGGTGACCCATGTCCGCTCCTTCGCCGGGCGTCAGAATTACGCCAGTCACTCGGAGCAAAAGTATTCTTAATGGGCCGGCCGGGATCGCGGTCCTGGCCGGAAGTAGGCCGTTGGGGAATTTGATCGCCCGCTTGGGGGAGCCGGACAGGGAAATGCCGGTCCCGGAGCGCTCCGGGACCGGCATTTACGCGGCCGAGGCCTGATGCGGGGTCACTTGTTGATGCAGACGTTCCCGAAGGTCGGGTTCAGCAGTGCGATGACGTTGATGGTGTTGCCGCACAGGTTGATCGGCGCGTGCACCGGGACCTGGAGGATGTTGCCGGACAGGACGCCCGGGGATCCGATAGCGGCACCACTGGCGTCGGCGTCGGCGACGGCAGGCGCGGCCGCACCCAGCGCCATGACGATACCGGCGACGGCTACCGCAGCCTTCTTGCACTTCATAGGTTCGGGTCCTTTCCACAGGAGGAAGTCGTGCCACGGATTTCGTGACGAACGGGCCTCGATGAGGTCCGGCTTCCACTGCGAAAATCACAACGAATGCGAACGCGGAAAGACACCACTGCGGCTTCTTTCGACACCGATTCACTCGAACCGCCGAGCATCTGCGGGAGGCGGATGGCTCAATGACTGGGCCACACGGGGCGCGTCACAAGAGCATCCCATTCATGGTCCGGCAGTCCGGGGACCGCCCGGCCCAGCGCTTTCCATTCGCGCATCAACGACGAATAGACGGGGACCGTATCGGTCTCCGTCGCTTGCCTGCTCTGTGGGATGAGGGGCACACGCTGCCATTTTCCGGCGCGAGGAGCCATGCCGAACCTTTCCGTTCACAGCAGCCTTGGCGAGGCCCTGGCATCATGTCACAGCGCGTGCGTGCGCCGTCACTGCCGACGCCGCCGTCCCCGTCACCCGTGGTGTGGAAGGGCCGCGAAGCGCAGCGCGAAGTGGTCGAGGGTGCGCGGCAGCGGCCGGTCGGGGCGCAGCCGGCCGGGCCGTTCCGGCAGGTAGGTGTGCCGTTCGAGCAGGGCCGCCAGCATGGTCGAGGCGACCAGCAGGACCAGGTCCTCCCCCGGGCACCGGCCGGGACCCGCGCTGAACGGCACCAGCGCCTCGGTGTCCTGGGCGGTGCCGTCGAGCCAGATCTCCGGCGTGAACCGGTCGGAGTACGGCAGCGAGGCGTCGCGGTGGAACAGCGGCGCGTAGACCAGGAACTCGGTCCCGGCGGGCAGCACGTCCCCGCCCCAGTCGGTCTCGCGCACCGATTCGCGCAGGAGGAACGGCGTGGTGGGCCACAGGCGCACCGACTCCAGGACGCAGGCGCGGGTGTACGGCAGGAGGCGCGGCTCGGTGAGTTCGGTGACGGCCAGCTCGTTGCGCACCTGCGCCTCCTGCGCGGCGTGCGTGGACAGCAGAGCCAGGGTCCGGTAGGCCGCGATGCCCGCCGCGTCCAAGGCGAACAGCCAGTGCGGCACCTGCCCGGCCGGTCCGGTGCCGGGCCCGGCGGGCGCGGCGGCGAGCGCGGCGGCGAGGCTCCCGGGCTCGGCACGGTCGAGGTGGGAGCGCAGGCGGCGCTCGAAGCGGTCGCGCAGGGCGGTGCGGCGGGGGGCGGCGCCCGACCGGTTCGCGGCTGAGCGCAGCCGGCCGAGCATCGCGGTCAGGCCGGTGTCGTCGCGGCCGGTGTCCCCGAGCACGAGGCGGCGGGCGGTGCAGTCCCAGGCGGTGCTGAACGCCCGCCAGACGATCTCGCCGTCCCCGGCGGTCGTCGCGCCCAGGAGCTTGCCGGCCTCCTCGCGTACCGTCCGCACCATCCGCGGGGCCAGGCTGTGCACCTGGTGCCCGTACTCCAGGACGGCCTCGTTGAACGCGCGCCGGGTGTCCCGTTCCACACCGCGCGAGACGAGCACGCCGTGCGGCTGGAACTGCTCCGGCGCCGCGCGCTTCTCGCGGGTGGAGGGCGAGTACGGGTCCGGTGTGCCGTTGAGGACGCGGGACGCGTCGTCGGCGTCGAGGACGACGGCGAAGTGGCGCCCGGCTACGTCGAGCCGCAGTGGGCCGGGGCCGTGGGTGGCGCGCAGCTCAGTGAGCAGGCCGGTGGCGCGCCGGTCGACGGCGAACCGCTCGGCGAGGGCCATTCCGGCGCGGCGGCGGACGACGGCCCCGGCCGCGAGGGCCGGGGCGACGACCTGGGCGACCAGCCGGGCGGCGTCGCGCGGGGACGTCCGGGCGGGGGTGTGCGTGGCCGCGTCCGTACTGGTCATGGCCCCCGGGTGCCCCGGCGCCCCGGACGCGAAACGGCGCGTCGGGGCGTCGGGAGGGCCCGCCGGGGCCCGGTCGGCGGGGGTGGGTCAGCCGCCCGTGGTCGGCCCGCCGCTGCCGAAGCCGCCGCTGGGGGCGCCGCCCCACTTGTGATCCTGCTCGCTGCGCGGCGAGGCGTCCGGATCGGTGTTCTGGCGCCTCAGTTCGTACGGCATCACCCGGTCCTCGCGCTCCTCCAGCTCGGCGGGCCGGCGGTGGCCCTCGGCCTCGCCGGGGATCCCGGCGTCCGGCGGACGGTGCGGCTGCTCCTCGGGCGTGGGGGGTGCCGACTCCCGGTTCCGGAGCCGACGCCCGAGTACGAAGGCGCCGATCAGGAACCCGACGAGCAGGACACCGGCGACCAGCGGACCAATACCGACGACATGGTCCTTAGCGGCGAATTCCGTAGCCAACGTCATGAGAGAGTCCATATTCGGCGTGTACCCCGTCACCTCCTGATCAGACATTCCCCCGAGAGGGACAATCCCTACATCATGAGAGCGGTTCATCCGTTTTTCGTCGATTGATCTCTTCGGGTGACCTGGCGCAACTTAAACGGTGGCCTACTGTTGATCAGGGCGACCCCGAGCACCGGGTCTCTCGACGAGAAGGATGGACCATGATCAAGAAGGTTCTGGCCACCGCCGGCGTCGCCGCCGCCGTCCTCGGCGCGTCCGCGCCGATGGCCTCGGCCGTGGGCGACCGCGGTATCGACACGCAGAACGGCAACTTCGCCACCCAGTCGTATGGCAACACCACGACCGGTGGCTACATGAGCCCGCAGATCGGTCTGATCCAGGGCTCGCTCAACAAGCCCTGCATCGGTCTGCCGGCCCAGGCCGACGTCTCGTTCCTCATCAGTGTTCAGGACATCCTCCAGGACACCCAGAACCAGACCTGCACGGAGAACTCCACGGCGGTCAAGGGTGACAGTGCCCTGTCGCACATCCTCGAGGACGTCCTCTCTGAGAACGCCTCGGTCGCCGTCCAGGACTGACGTGAGCCACTGTCCCGCACGGCCGCGACGGCCGTGCGGGACGGCACCGCGTGGTGCCCGGCACCACGCACAACGGGCTGACCCCCCCCACGCGCCCGACGCCGGGCGCTGGCACGACCCGAGCACCGGGTCTCTCGACGAATGGGATGAACCATGATCAAGAAGGTTCTGGCTACCGCCGGCGTCGCTGCGGCCGTGCTCGGCGCGTCCGCGCCGATGGCCTCGGCCGTGGGCGACCGCGGTATCGACACGCAGAACGGCAACTTCGCCACCCAGTCGTACGGCAACACCGTCACGGGTGGCCACCAGAGCCCCCAGGTGGGTCTCGTCCAGGGCACCCTGAACAAGCCCTGCATCGGTCTGCCGACCCAGGCCGACGTCTCGTTCCTGATCAGTGTTCAGGACATCCTCCAGGACACCCAGAACCAGACCTGCACGGAGAACTCCACGGCCGTCAAGGGTGACAGCGCGCTGTCGCACATCCTCGAGGACGTCATCTCCGAGAACGCGTCCGTCGTGGTGGATTGACGCACCCCGCAGGTGTAGCCACCGCCTTGGCGGGCCCCGCATACGACACCACGGATGCGGGGCCCGCCCTTGTGTGCGGACGGGGAAGGGCGGGATGAAACATTTTCCGCGGGCTGCAGCGTCAAGGAGGTGAAGAACGGCGGCAGCGGGGTGAAGGGAAGGGTATGAGAAAGTCCCGAGCGGACGAGTTCATGGAGTTCGCGGCGGGGCGCACCGGGCTGAGGGGCCTCGCGTTTTTCGGACAAGGTCTGGCAGATCATTTCATGCAGCGAGTCCCAACTTCTGAAATTCGGCATGGATTTCAATAGGGGGACGATAGCCGATTGCCGAGTGAAGGCGTTTGCGATTGTACCAGAACTCGATGTATCGAGTGATGTCTCGTCGAGCATCTTCGCGGGTGGGATAACTCATGCGCGATACCCGTTCGTTTTTCAGGGCGCCGAAGAACGATTCAGCCGTGGCATTATCGAAACAAATTCCGGTGCGGCCCGCCGATTGCCTGAGCCCGAGTCCCCCGAGGGCGGCCGCATACTCAGCCGACATGTAGTTGCTGCCTCCGTCGGAGTGGAAGATTGCGTCCGGTGAGAGTTTCCGGTTGCGGGCCGCGTTGCGGATGGCGCGGGATATCAGCGGCGTCTGGTAGTGGTCGTCCATCGCATACCCGATGACCTCCTTAGTGCAGCAGTCAATAACCGTCGCGAGATAAAGCCAGCCCTCACCGGTCTTGATGTAAGTGATGTCCCCGACCAGCTTTTCGCCTGGCACTCCGGCCGTAACGTTCCGGCCTACGAGGTCGGGCAGCGCGCTGGCCGCGCAGCGTGAGGGCCCAGCGCTTCGGCCTGGGCTGGCAGGGCACCAGGCCCAGCGCGCGCATGAGCCGGCGCACGAGCTCCAGGCCTGCGGCCACACCCCAGCGTGCCAGCTGGGCGTGCACCCGCCGGTAGCCATACGTGCTGTCCGACATCTCGAATGCCTTCTGTATGAGCAATTTCAATTCCTCGCGCCGCTGGGTCGTCACAGACTCCGGCCGTGAGCGCCAGTCGTAGTAGCCGGATTTTGACACGTCGAGTCGTTCACACATGAACTCGACAGGATAGGCGTACTCCTCGGTGTCGAGCCGCATCGTTTCGATGAACTCGTACTTGCTGGCTACCGGGGATCCTTCGCGAAGTACGCTGCGGTGAGGTCAATGGGTGGGTGCAACATCCCAGGTAGAACGGTGCTGGAGGTGTTGCTGGGTGGCGAGGATCGGGCGTCCGGGGTTGTCGGACGA